>NZ_VOYD01000002.1:0-237678 GCF_013420435.1 Acinetobacter sp. YH01008 | reverse complement strand
TTCTTTCTACTTATGACTTCCCGGGCGATGACACTCCAGTAATCCGCGGTTCTGCACTTGCTGCACTTAACGGTGAAGCTGGTCAGTATGGCGAAGACGCTGTTGTTGCACTGGTTGAAGCACTTGATTCTTACATTCCAGAGCCAGAACGTGCAATCGACCTTCCATTCCTTATGCCAATTGAAGACGTATTCTCAATTTCTGGTCGTGGTACAGTAGTAACTGGCCGTGTAGAGACTGGTATTGTTAAAGTAGGCGAATCAGTTGAAATCGTTGGTATCCGTGATACTCAAGTAACTACAGTTACTGGCGTTGAAATGTTCCGTAAATTGCTTGACGAAGGTCGTGCAGGCGAGAACTGTGGTGTTCTTCTACGTGGTACTAAGCGTGAAGACGTACAACGTGGTCAAGTATTGACTAAACCAGGTGCGATCAAGCCACATACTAAATTCGATGCGGAAGTATACGTACTTTCTAAAGAAGAAGGTGGTCGTCACACTCCATTCCTTAACGGTTACCGTCCACAGTTCTACTTCCGTACTACGGACGTAACTGGTGCGATCGCGCTTAAAGAAGGCGTGGAAATGGTTATGCCTGGTGACAACGTTGAGATGTCAGTAGAGCTAATCCACCCAATCGCAATGGACCCAGGTCTACGTTTTGCGATCCGTGAAGGCGGTCGTACAGTGGGTGCTGGTGTAGTTGCTAAAGTAACTGCATAATCATAGAATAAGATAAACGGGTTGGGGTTTCGGCTCCAACTTGTTATTTTGCAGGTCAGTAGTTCAATTGGTAGAGCGTCGGTCTCCAAAACCGAATGTTGGGGGTTCGAGTCCCTCCTGACCTGCCAAGTTTTGAAAAAGACGCTTGATGTCGGCAAAATTGGTCATATAATAAGTCGCGAAACCTACGACGAGTACAAAAATGTCGAATGAAAAATCACGCGACGCATTAGGCGAAGCGGCAATTCCTCAAAGAAATAATCCTGCAGTAGATGTAAGTTCTGGTTCTCCATTAGACATGGTTCTATGGGTTATCGCCTTGATTTTATTGGTTGGTGCAATGATGGTAAACCAATATTTACCAGCATACTGGGCCCCTGCGAATGATATTTGGGTGCGTGTTGGGGTGATTTTGGCTTGTATCGTTGCAGCATTCGGTTTATTATACGCCACCCATCAAGGCAAAGGCTTTATTCGTCTGCTGAAAGATGCACGAATCGAGCTCCGTCGAGTGACCTGGCCTACCAAGCAAGAGACTGTGTCCACATCTTGGCAAGTTCTTGTTGTAGTCGTAATTACCTCCATTGTTTTATGGTGTTTCGATTATATTTTAGGCTGGTTAATCAAGTTTATTATCGGGTAAGAGAGCTATGAAACGTTGGTACATTATTCATGCCTATTCAGGTTATGAAAAACAAGTAATGCGTTCGCTTAATGATCGAATCCAGCGTAGCGCTGTTGCCGATAGCTTTGGTGAAGTCCTGGTTCCTACCGAAGAAGTGGTAGAAATGAAGGATGGCAAGAAACGTAAATCAGAGCGCAAGTTCTTTCCTGGCTATGTTCTAGTCGAAATGGAAATGAACGATGATACTTGGCACATTGTTAAAGAATGTCCGAAAGTTTTAGGCTTTATTGGTGGTACGGCGGAAAAACCGGCGCCAATTACGCAAAAAGAAGCCGATGCGATTCTTGCGCGTGTACGCAATACTGGTGAAGCACCTCGTCCTAAGACGATGTTTGAACCAGGCGAAGAATTACTCGTAGTTGACGGTCCATTCACAGACTTTAAAGGTGTGGTGGAAGAAGTTCAGTACGAAAAGTCACGTTTAACGCTGACCATTAATGTATTTAACCGTCCAACTCAAGTTGAACTGGAATTTCGTCAAGTCGAAAAATCAGTTTAATTGGTTTGGGTTGAAAACGCCTGATTTGCGTGCAAATCAGGCATTGTTGTTGTAACGGTATCGTTACTTGAAATCATTGGGGAGCCTTCACCGGCGTTTGCACCCAGAGGTAATTTGAAATGGCTAAGAAGATTGACGGCTATATCAAGCTGCAAGTTCCAGCTGGTAAAGCGAATCCATCTCCACCGATTGGTCCTGCACTAGGTCAACGTGGTGTGAACATCATGGCATTCTGTAAAGAATTCAATGCTGCGACACAAAAAGTTGAAGCTGGTCTACCAATTCCAGTCGTGATCACTGTGTACAACGACAAGTCGTTCACATTCATCATGAAAACTCCACCTGCTGCTGTTCTTCTTAAGAAAGCTGCTGGTATCCAGAAGGGTTCAGCTGTACCTAACAAAACTAAAGTTGGTAAGTTGACTCGTGCTCAAATCGAAGAAATCGCGACTACTAAAGAACCAGATTTGACTGGTGCTGATTTAGACGCACGTGTACGTACCATTGCTGGTTCTGCGCGTTCTATGGGCTTGGAAGTGGAGCTTTAAGACATGGCTAAATTAACTAAACGTCAAAAAGCGATCGTAGCTGCTGTAGAAGCGCACAAAGTTTACACGCTAGAAGAAGCTGTTGCAGTTTTAGAGAGCCTTCCAGCTCCTAAATTCAAAGAATCTTTGGATATCGCGGTAAACCTAGGTGTTGATCCTCGTAAATCTGACCAAGTTGTTCGTGGCGCGACTACACTTCCTGCAGGTACGGGTAAAACTGTACGTGTAGCTGTATTCGCTCAAGGCGCTGCTGCTGAAGCTGCTAAAGCTGAAGGCGCAGACGTTGTTGGTTTCGATGATCTTGCTGAAAGCATCCAAGCGGGTAACCTTGACTTTGACGTTGTAATTGCTGCTCCAGATGCAATGCGCGTTGTAGGTAAACTTGGTACGATCCTTGGTCCACGTGGCTTAATGCCAAACCCTAAAGTGGGTACGGTAACTCCTGACGTAGCAACTGCAGTTAAAAATGCAAAAGCTGGTCAAGCACGTTACCGCGTAGACAAAGCGGGTATTATCCACGCTGCGATCGGTCAAGTAGGTTTCACTGCTGAAGCTGTTCGTTCAAACGTTGAAGCACTTGTTGCTGACTTGAAACGTTTGAAACCTGCGACTTCTAAAGGCGTATACATTCAAAAGATCACTTTGAGCTCAACTATGGGTCCTGGTTTGATCGTTGATGTAGCAAACGTTTCTAAATAAGTCTCGACTTATACAGAATTTTAAAGCCCTGAGTAAGTTTTAAAGCACTGCTTTAAAACTTACGCAAGAAACGCTCCGTCGTATTTTGCAAACTTAGGCAAACTTTGAATTGATAAATGAAAATTTATCAGCGTCAAAGACCGCGGGCGAGGGGAGTTTTATGCTTCGCTCTTAATCGTCCAGCCTGCGTAGACGCGGTGGTGTGATTTGTTCATCCTCCGCGTGTTAGTCCAGTGATGGATTAACGAATTGGGAGTGTACTTCGCGTAAGTACATAAATCACCGTTAGGAGGTTTTACAATGGCTCTTCTTATCGAAGGCAAAAAACAGATCGTAGCTGAAGTAACTGAAGTTGCTTCTACTGCATTTGCTGCTGTTGTTGCTGACTATCAAGGTTTAACTGTTGAGCAATTAACTGCTCTTCGCGTTGAAGCTCGTAAACTAGGTGTTCACACACGTATCGTGCGTAACACTTTGGCTAAACGCGCTCTTCAAGATACTCAATTCAATATCTTGAACGACAACCTTGTTGGCCCAACAATCTTAGCTTTCTCGACTTCTGAAGACGACATGGGTGCTGCTGCACGTTTGTTCGAAGAATTCGCTAAAACTAATAAAGCATTTGAACTTAAAGCTGCTGCATTTGATGGCAAACTTTATCAAGGCGAAGAAGTTAGCGTTATCGCGAATCTTCCGAACCAAGAGAAAGCGCTTACTATGCTTGCAAACGTTCTTCAAGCTCCTATTTCGAAATTGGGCCGCTTACTTACAGCGCTTCAAGAGAAAAACGAGTCAGAAGCTGCTTAAGCTCAAACTTACACACACATCATTCAATACCCATTTGGAGTTAATCTCATGGCTTTAACAAACGAAGAAATCCTAAACGCAGTTGCTGAAAAAACTGTTCTTGAACTTGTTGAACTTATTTCTGCTTTCGAAGAGAAATTCAACGTTTCTGCTGCTGCTGTAGCTGTTGCTGCTGGTCCTGCTGCTGCTGCTGCTGAAGAGCAATCTGAATTCAATGTTGAATTGACTTCTTTTGGCGCAAACAAAGTTGCTGTAATTAAAGCAGTTCGTGAAGCAACTGGCCTTGGCTTGAAAGAAGCTAAAGACATGGTTGAAAGCGCTCCTACAGTTCTTAAAGAAGGTGTTTCTAAAGAAGAAGGCGAAGAACTTAAGAAGAAACTTGAAGAAGCTGGTGCTACAGTTACTCTTAAGTAATAGCTTAAGGGAGCCGGTTTTTTTATAATCAGCTCCAAAAATTGGCTGATGGCTCTTGGGTCATCAGCCTTTTTGCGTTACAATAATCGGCTCGATTTTTGTTTGCATGATATAAAAATCATACAAATTAAAAATAAACATAATGAACAAACGTTTACCAATATTTTTCAGTAAAAAAATATTGATAAGCGTTTTAATACCACTAAAAATTGCAGCATTTGTAAAGAGTGGTGGCCATATCGGCCAGCGTAATTCCTTCTGAGCCCGTTCTGCAGGCGGGCTTGGTTTACACTTTCCGAGGACTCCAGATGGCATACTCATATACCGAAAAGAAACGGATCCGTAAGAATTTTGGTAAATTGCCTAGCGTTATGGATGCTCCGTACCTGCTCGCGATTCAAGTCGACTCGTACAGAACGTTCTTACAAGATGGCAAATCACCAAAAAACCGCGAAGATATCGGTCTCCAAGCCGCATTTCGTTCAGTTTTTCCTATAGAAAGTTATTCTGGCAATGCTGCTTTAGAATTTGTTGAGTATAGTCTTGGTAAGCCTGAGTTTGATGTACGCGAATGTATTCTTCGTGGCTCAACTTATGCAGCACCAATGCGTGTAAAAATTCGTTTGATCCTGAAAGATCGTGAAACGAAGTCAATTAAAGACGTACGTGAACAAGAAGTCTATATGGGCGAGATGCCATTGATGACGGATAACGGGACCTTTGTAATTAATGGTACCGAGCGTGTAATCGTATCTCAATTACACCGTTCACCAGGCGTATTCTTTGACCACGATAAAGGTAAGACTCACTCAAGTGGTAAAGTCCTTTATTCAGCGCGTATCATTCCTTACCGTGGTTCATGGTTAGATTTTGAATTCGATGCCAAAGACCTGGTCTATGTACGTATTGACCGTCGTCGTAAATTACTTGCGACTGTGGTGCTGCGTGCGCTGGGTTATAGCAACGAAAACATTCTCAACATGTTCTACGAGAAAGTCCCTGTATATCTTGACATGGGTAGCTATCAAATTGACTTGGTGCCGGAACGTCTGCGCGGCGAAATGGCACAATTTGACATCTTGGATAAAGATGGCAAGGCAATCGTTGAACAAGGTAAACGTATTAACGCGCGTCATGTACGTCAGATGGAAGCTTCAGGTCTTGAAAAACTTGCAGTGCCTGATGAGTATTTGTATGAGCGTATCACGGCTGAAGACATCGCATTAAAAGATGGCGACGTGATTGCTGCAAATACCGTATTGAGCCATGAAGTCATGGTGAAAATTGCAGAAGGCGGCGTGAAGCAGTTTAATGTTCTGTTCACCAATGATATCGACCGTGGTTCATTCGTTGCAGATTCTCTACGTGCAGATACTACGACCACTCGTGAAGAAGCATTAGTAGAAATCTACAAAGTCATGCGTCCGGGCGAGCCACCAACCAAAGAAGCAGCTGAGAACCTGTTCAATAACCTGTTCTTCTCTTCTGAGCGTTATGACTTGTCTCCAGTCGGTCGTATGAAGTTCAACCGTCGTTTGGGTCGTCCTTACGAAGTGGGTACAGACCAGAAGTCGCGTGAAGTTGAAGGTATTCTCTCGAACGAAGATATCACTGATGTATTGAAAACATTAGTTGAAATCCGTAACGGTAAAGGTGAAGTCGACGATATCGATCACTTGGGTAACCGTCGTGTTCGTTCTGTGGGCGAAATGACAGAGAACCAATTCCGTGTCGGTCTGGTTCGTGTAGAACGTGCTGTTAAAGAACGTTTATCTCAAGCTGAAACAGATAACCTGTCTCCGCAAGATCTAATCAATGCGAAGCCTGTTGCTGCTGCAATCAAAGAATTCTTTGGTTCAAGCCAGTTGTCTCAGTTCATGGATCAAAACAACCCGTTGTCTGAAATCACGCACAAGCGTCGTGTATCAGCACTTGGTCCCGGTGGTTTGACGCGTGAACGTGCGGGCTTTGAAGTACGTGACGTACATCAAACGCATTACGGTCGTGTATGTCCAATTGAAACGCCGGAAGGTCCAAACATTGGTTTGATCAACTCGCTTTCTGTATATGCTAAAGCGAACAACTTCGGTTTCTTGGAAACGCCTTACCGTAAAGTAGTTGATGGCCGTGTAACCATGGACATTGAATACCTGTCTGCGATTGAAGAAGTGGGTACTGTGATTGCACAGGCCGATTCTGCAGTAGATGCTGATGGTAATTTATTAGAAGAAGTTGTATCTGTACGTCACCAAGGTGACTTCGTACGCATGCCGCCGGAAAAAGTAACGCATATGGATGTATCTGCTCAGCAGGTTGTATCTGTGGCTGCGTCACTGATTCCGTTCCTTGAACACGATGATGCCAACCGTGCATTGATGGGTTCAAACATGCAACGTCAGGCTGTTCCTACGTTAATCGCTGACAAACCACTCGTAGGTACGGGTATGGAAGCGAACGTAGCACATGACTCTGGTGTATGTGTGATCGCTCAGCGTGGTGGTCGTATCGAGTTTGTTGATGCATCTCGTGTAGTCATTCGTGTGAACGAAGAGGAGATGATCGCAGGTGAGGCAGGTGTAGATATCTATAACCTGATCAAATACACCCGTTCAAACCAAAACACCTGTATCAACCAGAAAGTTCTGGTGAACCTGGGCGATAAAGTGGGTCGTGGTGATGTATTGGCCGATGGTCCATCGACTGATGGCGGTGAGCTAGCGCTTGGTCAAAACATGCGCGTCGCATTCATGACCTGGAACGGTTATAACTACGAAGACTCGATCTTACTTTCAGAGCGTGTACTTCAAGAAGACCGTTTAACCTCGATTCATATCCAGGAATTGTCATGTGTCGCACGTGATACTAAGCTTGGTGCTGAAGAAATCACGGCCGATATCCCGAATGTGGGTGAAGCAGCGCTTTCTAAACTTGATGAATCAGGTATTGTTTACATCGGTGCTGAAGTAACAGCAGGTGATATTCTTGTTGGTAAAGTGACGCCTAAAGGTGAAACGCAGCTAACGCCGGAAGAAAAATTGCTTCGTGCAATCTTCGGTGAAAAAGCAGCTGACGTTAAAGATTCATCTTTACGCGTTCCATCAGGTACTAAAGGTACAGTCATTGACGTTCAAGTGTTTACACGTGACGGTCTTGAAAAAGACGAACGTGCTCAAGCAATTGAAAAAGCGCAATTGGATGCATACCGTAAAGACTTGAAAGAAGAATTCAAAATCTTCGAAGAAGCTGCACGTGAACGTGTAATCCGTCTACTGAATGGCCAAGAGTCGAATGGTGGCGGTACAACTAAACGTGGCGACAAACTGTCTGAAGACGTGTTGTCTGGTTTAGAGCTTGTTGATCTTCTTGAAATTCAACCAGTTGATGAAGCAATTGCTGAACGTTTAACTCAAATTCAAGTGTTCTTGAAAGAGAAGAGCTTCGAAATTGACGAGAAATTTGCTGAGAAAAAACGCAAACTTTCTACAGGCGATGAACTGACGACTGGCGTATTGAAAGTAGTTAAAGTTTATCTTGCTGTAAAACGTCGCATCCAGCCGGGTGATAAGATGGCGGGTCGTCACGGTAACAAAGGTGTTGTATCAAACATCTTGCCGGTAGAAGACATGCCACACGATGCCAATGGTGTACCTGTTGATATCGTACTGAACCCGCTGGGCGTACCATCGCGTATGAACGTGGGTCAGATTCTTGAAACTCACTTAGGTATGGCTGCCAAAGGTCTTGGCGATCAAATCGACAAGATGATGAAAGAACAGCGTACTGTACTTGAGCTTCGTGATTTCCTGGACAAGATTTATAACAAAGTTGGTGGCGAGCAAGAAGATCTTGACAGCTTGACTGATGATGAAATCTTGAAACTTTCTGGTAACTTGCGTGCTGGTGTGCCTTTGGCAACACCTGTATTCGATGGTGCTGAAGAAGGTCAGATCAAAGAATTGTTACAACTTGCAGGTCTATCAAGTACTGGTCAGACAGTATTATATGATGGTCGTACTGGTGAGCGTTTCGACCGTCCAGTAACTGTAGGTTATATGTACATGCTGAAACTGAACCACTTAGTTGATGACAAGATGCATGCGCGTTCAACTGGTTCTTATTCTCTAGTCACGCAACAGCCGCTGGGTGGTAAAGCACAATTCGGTGGTCAGCGTTTCGGTGAGATGGAAGTCTGGGCACTAGAAGCTTACGGTGCAGCATATACGCTACAAGAAATGCTGACTGTGAAATCGGATGACGTTGAAGGCCGTACCCGTATCTACAAGAATATTGTAGATGGTAACCATTATATGGACCCGGGTATGCCTGAATCGTTCAACGTATTGACCAAAGAGATCCGTTCTTTAGGTATCAACATTGAACTGAAAAATGGTGACTAATTAGTTCCATTGAATCTCCCTTGCGAAGCAGTGCTTCTCACCTCTTTAAGAAAGAGGGGAAAGTCCCTCTTTATAAAGGGGGATTTAGGGGGATTCTTGGGATTCCCAATTCAGTTAAAAACAATATTTGTGACCCAGTCGAGAAGTGAAAATCTCCTCGACACACGGAGAAAAAAATTGAAAGACTTGCTCGATATCATGCGCAAAAAGACGGATTCAGACGGTCATGCTCCTGTAGAGTTTGACCGCATCCGTATTGGTCTTGCGTCACCAGAAATGATTAAGTCATGGTCTCACGGTGAAGTTAAAAAGCCAGAAACCATTAACTATCGTACGTTCAAACCTGAACGTGATGGTTTATTCTGTGCCAAAATCTTTGGTCCAGTAAAAGATTACGAATGCTTGTGTGGTAAATACAAGCGTATGAAATACAAAGGCGTCATTTGTGAAAAATGTGGCGTTGAAGTAACAACTGCGAAAGTTCGTCGTGAACGTATGGGTCACATCGAGCTAGCTTCTCCAGTTGCACACATCTGGTTCTTGAAATCATTGCCGAGCCGTATCGGTCTATTATTAGACATGACGCTACGTGATATCGAACGCGTATTGTATTTCGAATCTTATGTGGTTACCGATCCTGGTATGACACCATTTGAGAAATACCAGCTTCTGAACGATGAAGAATACTTCAATGCGTTGGAAGAACACGGTGATGAATTCACAGCGAAAATGGGTGCTGAAGCGGTTCAAGACTTGTTGAAAGACATCGATCTTGAAGCTGAAATTGCGCGTCTTCGTGAAGAAATTCCTGTGACAACTTCAGAAACCAAGCTGAAAAAAGCCTCTAAGCGTTTGAAGTTGATGGAAGCATTCAACGATTCGAACAACAAGCCAGAATGGATGGTGTTGACTGTACTTCCAGTTCTGCCACCAGACCTTCGTCCGTTGGTACCACTTGAAGGTGGTCGTTTCGCGACTTCTGACTTGAACGATCTTTACCGTCGTGTGATTAACCGTAACAACCGTTTGAAGCGTCTTCTTGACCTTGCAGCGCCAGACATCATCGTACGTAACGAAAAACGTATGTTGCAAGAGTCTGTCGATGCATTGTTAGATAACGGTCGTCGTGGTCGTGCAATTACCGGTTCAAACAAGCGTCCGCTTAAATCTTTGGCAGATATGATCAAAGGTAAGCAAGGTCGTTTCCGTCAGAACTTATTGGGTAAACGTGTCGATTACTCAGGTCGTTCGGTCATTACCGTTGGTCCAAACCTGCGTTTGCACCAATGTGGTCTTCCGAAGAAAATGGCACTTGAACTGTTCAAGCCATTCATTTTCGCGAAACTACAAGCATCTGGTCAAGCAACCACCATTAAAGCTGCGAAGAAAATGGTTGAGCGCGAGACGCCAGAAGTTTGGGACGTTCTTGCTCACGTGATCCGTCAACATCCAGTGATGTTGAACCGTGCGCCAACACTTCACCGTCTAGGTCTTCAAGCATTTGAACCGATCCTGATTGAAGGTAAGGCGATCCGTCTACACCCACTTGTATGTGCTGCGTTTAACGCCGACTTCGATGGTGACCAGATGGCGGTACACGTACCATTAACACTTGAAGCTCAGCTTGAAGCTCGTGCGTTAATGATGTCGACGAACAACATTCTGTCTCCAGCGAACGGTGAGCCAATCATCGTACCGTCTCAGGACGTGGTCTTGGGCTTGTATTACATCACGCGTGATGCAATCAATGCCAAAGGTGAGGGCATGGTGTTCGCGGATACTCACGAAGTAAACCGTGCACTGGCAACAGGTCAGGTTGATCTACACGCTCGCGTTAAAGCACGTGTACACCAGACTGTCATCGATGAAGATGGCAACCGTGAACATCAAACCATTATTGTAGATACCACACCTGGTCGCTGCCTACTTTGGGAAGTTGTGCCTGAAGGTATGGATTTCCAGCAAATTAACGTTGAGATGACCAAGAAAAACATCTCTAAGTTAATTAACTCTTGCTACCGTAAATTGGGTCTGAAAGATACTGTTATCTTCGCTGACCAATTGATGTACCTAGGCTTCCGTCAGGCGACGCGTTCAGGTGTATCTGTCGGTATGGAAGACATGGTTATTCCACCGCAAAAACAAGTCATTATTGGTAAAGCGGAAGCTGAAGTTCGTGAAATCGAACAACAGTTCGAACAAGGTTTCGTAACTGCCGGCGAACGTTATAACAAAGTGGTCGATATTTGGGCGCGTACCAATGACCAGGTTGCTAAAGCGATGATGGACAACTTGTCTTTCACGACTGTTAAAAACAAACAGGGTGAAGACGAGAAGCAAAAATCATTCAACTCGATCTACATGATGTCTGACTCGGGTGCCCGTGGTTCGGCAGCTCAGATTCGTCAGTTGGCGGGTATGCGTGGTTTGATGGCGAAGCCGGATGGCTCGATCATTGAAACGCCTATTAAAGCGAACTTCCGTGAAGGTTTGACTGTACTACAGTACTTCATCTCGACACACGGTGCGCGTAAAGGTTTGGCCGATACAGCACTGAAAACTGCGAACTCTGGTTACTTGACGCGTCGTCTGGTAGACGTTGCGCAAGACTTGGTGATTACCGAGCCAGATTGTGGCACCTTCGACGGTCTAGTAATGACACCATTCATTCAAGGTGGCGATGTCATCGAGAACTTGGGTGCACGAGTATTGGGTCGTGTGGTTGCTGAAGATGTGAAACGTGTCGGTACAGACGAAGTTCTGCTTCCACGTAATACTTTAATTGACGAGAAACTGGCGACGTTTATCGAAAGCCAAGGTGTCGACGAAATTAAAGTACGTTCGGTTGTAAACTGTGCGTCTACTTTCGGTGTATGTGCGAAATGTTACGGCCGTGACTTGGCGCGTGGTCATCAGGTGAACCCGGGTGAGTCTGTTGGTGTCATGGCAGCTCAATCAATTGGTGAACCAGGTACACAGTTAACTATGCGTACCTTCCACGTGGGTGGTGCTGCAAGCCGAACGTCTGCTGCAAACAGCGTACAAGTTCGTAACCAGGGTACAGTGCGTTTCCACAACGTGAAAACAGTACAACATGCCAAAGGTCACTTGGTATCGACTTCACGTTCAGGTGAGATCGGTATTGCGGATGATTTAGGTCGTGAGCGCGAGCGCTATAAACTGCCTTACGGTGCATCTATCTTGCTAAAAGATGGCGAAGCTGTAGAAGCAGGCGGTATCGTGGCGACTTGGGATCCGCATACACATCCATTGGTAACAGAAGTTGCAGGTAAAGTGCGTTTCAGCCAGATCGCTGATGGCGTGACCGTGACTTCGAAAACTGATGATGCAACAGGTATGTCAACCATCGAAATCTTGCCAGTGACTTCACGTCCTGCGTCAGGTAAAGATTTGCGTCCTGCTGTAGTGTTAGACACAGTTGAAGGCACTGAACAGTTCTACTTCTTGCCACAAAACACTATTCTTTCTGTCCGTGATGGCGAAACGATTGGTGTCGGTGACGTTATTGGTCGTGTACCACAAGAATCTTCACGTACCCGTGATATTACCGGTGGTCTACCGCGTGTAGCTGACTTGTTCGAAGCACGTAAGCCGAAAGAGCATGCAATCCTTGCAGAAGTATCGGGTGTTGTGAGTTTCGGTAAAGAAACCAAAGGTAAGAACCGTCTGGTGATTACACCGGATGATGGCTCTGAGATTTACGAAGAGCTGATTCCGAAATGGCGTACCATTAACGTGTTCGAAGGCGAACATGTGAACCGTGGTGAAACCATTTCTGACGGCCCACAGAACCCGCATGACATTTTACGTCTGAAAGGTGAAGTGGCGCTGACCAACTACATCGTGAACGAAGTTCAGGACGTATACCGTCTGCAAGGTGTAAAAATCAACGACAAGCACATTGAAGTCATCGTACGTCAAATGCTGCGTAAAGTGGATATCACTGATGGTGGCGATACCAGCTTCATCAAAGGCGAACAAGTGGATTACATCCGTGTTGTACAAGAAAACCAAGCAGTTCTTGCACAAAACAAGTTCCCTGCGAAGTTTGAACGTCTGTTGATGGGTATTACCAAAGCGTCGCTTTCGACTGACTCATTCATCTCTGCTGCATCGTTCCAGGAAACAACTCGTGTGTTAACTGAAGCGGCTGTAACAGGTAAAGAAGATGACTTACGCGGTCTGAAAGAAAACGTGGTTGTAGGTCGTCTGATCCCAGCGGGTACAGGTTTGGCTTACCATCTCGAGCGTCGTCGTCAAGAAGCAGAAGCTGCAGAATTTGAACTGCACAATGACTTCTCTGATGTTGATCAAGCTTTAAGTCAGGCATTTAACGAAGAATTCTAATTCAAGTTAAAGCTAAAAAAGAGACGCCTTCGGGCGTCTTTTTTTGTCTTAAATACATAAAAATTAAAAGCTAATTAAAGGCTAAACAGCGGAATAATCCATTGATACTTACAAAACTCAGCAGGAATACCGAGAGAAGTAACACGCTCCATGTTTTAGTTTTATAAAATGAAGATAAGCTAAATTAAAGTATGAAAAGGAAGGCCAAAGTCATGAAAAAATTAATGGGTGTGATGGCAGTTGCAACTCTCTCCACCTTTATGCTGGCAGGTTGTGAAAGTATGTCTGCCAATGAGCAGCGTATCGGTGCTGCCGCCTTAGGTGGTGCAGTCGGTGGTGGTGTAGGTAATAGTGTCGGGGGTGGTCTTGGTTCTGCAGTCGGTGGTGGTGCAGGCGCAGCCGTGGGAAGTAAGTCCCAAGGTGGCTCAAACCGTAATGCGACCTATAGTGGTGTCGGCGGTGCTGTAGGCTCAGCTGTAGGTAAAAGCATATTCGGTGGGAATGCTGGTGCTGCGATTGGTGGTGCAATCGGTGGTGGCGCAGGTGCTGCGATCGAACAGGATAACCGCCGTCGTTAAGTCTGCACTGACTTTAAATCGATTCAGATCTAAAAGCGCCCATGTGGCGCTTTTACCTTATCCAGTTTTTTGAATTTTTCCTTTGCTTTGTTTGCGCCGGATATAAACCGTTTTTTGTACTTCGGCAATTCGAACGCCAGCCTCATCATAGATATTGAGCTGGTAATGGCGATATACCGGTGCATAGTCAGCAGCCAGGTCAATAATAGTACTGACTTCTTCAGCAGAGATGCGCACATCAGCAAAGACGGTGCCGCGACCCGGTGCTAAAAACTGGATACTCGCGCCCTTATCCCAGACGATATATTTCGGCCCTAAATGATGCATCAGTAAGAGCATATAAAATGGATCGACCATTGAATATAAGCTGCCACCAAAATGGACGCCGACAATATTCTGGTTTTTACGGGTCAGTGGCATTTTGACCCGAATGTGATAATGATTAAAATCAATTTTATCAATTTCGATGCCTGCACCACGATAGGGGGCATAGCGGTTCAGAATAAATTTTGAAACCAAAGGCAGTTTTTGAATTTTCTGGAATAGGCTCATGCTGACATTCTTTTTTCTTGTGTAGTTATGCATACTAGAGCAACAAAAATGCGCTGGCATTGATAAATTATTCCGATTTATAAACTATGCGGTCAATAACAACAACAGGATCAAAACATGGAAATGCAATGGGTCGATACCACGGATCAGCAGCGTCTTTGCGTTAAAACTTACGGACAGCCCACACGGCCGGCATTGGTACTGGTTCATGGCTATCCCGATCATCAAGCAGTTTGGGAACTAGTCATTGCTTATTTGAGTCAGGATTACTTTGTTGTGAGCTATGATGTACGTGGCGCAGGTGAGTCCAGTATTCCTCAAAAAATTTCGGATTACCGCCTGGCACGCTTAAGTCAGGATCTGGAAGAGGTAGTGAGCAAGGTATTGCCGAATCGTGGTTTTCATCTGGCAGCGCATGACTGGGGTTCAATTCAGTCTTGGGAATCTGTCACAGATTTAAGATTCAAAGGCCGAATTCTGTCTTATAGTACGCTGTCTGGCCCTTGTCTGGATCATGCTGCTTTCTGGATGCGCGAGCAGTTCAATCAAGACAAAGCAAAATTTTTAAAGCAAATGAGCAAGTCCTGGTATATCGCGGTATTTCAGTTGCCTTTACTAGCCCCCTTGGCCTGGAATTTTTTTAATCCGCAGCGCTGGGCCAAGATTGTCCGGCAATTAGAAAGACGGGACGATCTGCCGCTGAACCCGAAGATCGTCAAAGATGGCAAGTATGGGGTAAACCTGTATCGGGCCAATTTTTTACCGCGTTTGGCCCGACCACGGCAGCGCTTTGCCATCTGTCCGGTACAAGCGATTGTACTGAAATATGACCAGTTTGTCGGGCCTGATCTGGTCGATGAGATGGCAAAATGGGTCGATAATTTCTCTAAAGTGGAACTGGACGCCAATCACTGGGCAATTCTGAGCCAGCCAGAACAAGTGGCTCAATTAATTGATCACTTTATTCAGCGTCAATCTGCTGAAGTCGTTTAATCAGCCTCAGCACTGAACATGACTGCTGAAAGGAAAAGTGGCGGAATTTTTATCCGAATTTTCTGATAAAATAGCCGCTTTCTCTCTATTCCGATTCATTATGTTCGCAATTCTTGCTGCTATTGGAGTCATGTTCGGACTCTCATTGGCACGTGTACCTGTGGTTTTTGCCCTGGTCATTGGTGCTGTTACGGGTGGTTTACTGGCAGGTCTTGGCCTTCAGGGAACCTTGGACGCGTTTAACAATGGCTTGGGCGGCGGTGCCAAAATTGCCTTGGCTTACGGTATTTTAGGTGCATTTGCTTTGGCGTTGGCACGTTCAGGTTTGCCGGATTTGTTGGCGTATAAAATGATCAACACCTTAAAAGGTGAGGCTGATTTTAAAGCACAAAACCGGGTGAAATATCTGATCTTTTTTACAGTAGCCATTGCTGCGGTATTTTCCCAGAACGTGATTCCGGTACATATCGCCTTTATTCCAGTCCTGATTCCACCATTATTGACTGTATTTAACCATTTAAAGCTCGACCGTCGTTTGATTGCCTGTTTGCTGACCTTTGGTCTGGTAGGCACCTATATGCTGATTCCGGTCGGTTTTGGTGCCATCTTCCTGAATGACATTCTGGGTCATAACATCAATACTTTTGGTAAGCCATATGGATTTGAAATTAGCTATGACCAGATTCCATCTGCGATGGCAATTCCAGTATTCGGTATGTTTGTGGGCTTATTGGTGGCGATCTTTATTAGCTATCGCAAACCACGTCAATATCAAGATATTCATGTCCAGGAACAGCAAAGTATTTCCGCTGAATTGGGTGTGGCTGAGCAGGTTAAACCGCAGATTGCCAAATTTACCATCTGGATGGCCGGCCTTGCAGTTATTGCCACATTGGCGGTACAGCTTTATTCAGACTCGATGATTCTGGCCGGTCTGGTCGGTGTCGCAATCCTGAGTTGTGCCGGGATCTTTAAATGGAAAGAAGCGGATGATGTGATCATTACCGGTATGCGCATGATGGCGCTAGTTGGCTTTATCATGATTGCGGCACAAGGCTTTGCCGCGGTGATTGAAGCGACTAATCAGGTACCAACCTTGGTTGAAGCATCAGTAAACTGGATTGGTAATAGTCAGGCACTGGCCGCATTTCTGATGCTGTTGATTGGTTTGCTGATCACATTGGGCATTGGTTCGTCTTTCTCGACTATTCCCATTCTGGCGATTATTTATGTTCCGCTGTGTATCCAGTTTGGTTTCAGCCCGGCTGCGACCATTGCCATTATCGGGACTGCGGCGGCTTTAGGCGATGCCGGCTCTCCAGCGTCAGATTCAACTCTAGGCCCAACATCCGGTCTGAATATGGATGGTCAGCATGACCATATGAAGGATAGTGTGGTTCCAACCTTCATTCATTTTAATATCCCGCTGATGATTTTTGGCTGGATCGCGGCGATGGTGCTGTAATTTAATTATACGGACTTGAGTGAATATTAAATTCACTCAAGGGGTATTTTAAATGGCTTTATAATATATATTTAAAATACATGTTTTAATGGTTTTAAATATAAAAATGAGTTTATTTCTTTAAATAACCTTATTTAAATCTGATTAGATTGGTTGGTATTAAAACCAACCAATTTAGTATATTTAAAATAAATAATATATAAAAACAATAACTTAAATAATATTTATAATTTAGTTTTATAATCTCTATTGCATGTTAAATCCCTCCACGTTTATCATTAAATTAATATTTAAATTCTTAATAAATAATCTTCCAGTGGGGTATTTTAAAATGTTAAAACAAGTTGCTCTAATTGCATTAATGGGTCTTTCTGCATCGGCGATGGCTGGTCAATGGCAAGTGAAAGTAGGTGGTTCAGTTGTTGCACCGACAGAATCAACTTCAGTAGCAGATTTAGGCGGAATCAAAGTAGAAGCTGATAATGAGTTCGCATTTACACCATCGGTTGAGTATTTCTTTAATGATAATATTTCTGCTGAATTACTTCTTGCTACTCCAATTAGCCATGATGTGCAAGCTGCTGGGGTGAATGCGGTAAAAATTAAACATCTCCCACCAACAATTACCGCAAAATATCACTTTAAAAATGCAACTCGCTTTACCCCATATATTGGTGTAGGTGGTACAGCATTTATTGCTTGGGATGAAAAAACCACTGGTCCTTTAGAAGAAGCCGATGTGAAAGTGAAAGAAGATTTTGGCTTTGCAGGTCAGGTAGGCTTTAACTATCAGCCAGCAGATGCTAAAAACTGGGGTGTATTCTTTGATGCACGTTATGCACAAATTAGCCCTGAAGTTACTTTGAGTGGAGATGTAGCAGCTAAGTTTGACCTTGATATTGATCCAATGATCTATACTCTCGGCTATAGCTATAAATTCTAAGCTTTCATATTTCTGGATTGATTTTCCAAAGGCCTCATCTTGTATGAGGCTTTTTTTTCAAAATAACAACGATTTATAACCTATTGAAATTGAGCAGATTGGCAATGTTCAAATATATTAAAACGAATAAAGTAAATATTAATTGAATACGACTTAATAATTGAATAATAAGGAAGATCAGCATGAGATTTTTAATGAAGAGTATTGTGATCTTCTGCGGCCTATTGGTCGCACCTGCCTATGCCGCAAGTTTTGATTGTCAGAAAGCTGAAACCGTGACCGAAAAAGCTATTTGTGAACATCGTCTGCTTAATGATGCCGATGTCAAAATGAGTACCAGCTATCATATCTTACGGCGTATGGTTCCGATGGGCACGCGTTCAGTGATTCAGCGCGATCAGGTCAAATGGTTGCAGTTTCGCGACCAGTGTCTGGAATCGGTCTCTTGCCTGAACCAAGTCTATAATATGCGTCAACAGCAACTGGACTTGCAGTTTCAGCGCATTTATAAGCTTGGGCCTTATTAAGTCTGACAGTCGGTCTGGCAAAGATTAAAACCCTGCCAGATCAAGTGCTCAAAAATATCTTGTGAAAAAATATACCACTGACTATTGAAAATTGAGGAACTCACTCCATTCATATAGGCAACAGTATTGACCTGTATTTAAAATAAAAGGAGTGATTAATGAGTGAGTCTAACGCACAAAAACATAGTTTCCAGGCTGAAGTGGCTCAGTTACTACATCTCGTGACCCATTCGCTTTATTCAAACCCTGAAATTTTTCTGCGCGAACTGATTTCGAATGCCTCGGATGCTTGTGACAAATTGCGTTTTGAAGGGATCAATCATCCCGAATTTTATGAAAATGATCCGGATTTACGTGTTCGTGTCAGCCTTGATGCAGAGAATAAGACCATTACCATTTCAGATAACGGAATTGGTCTAAGCGAACAGGAAGCCATTGATAATTTAGGCACCATTGCCAAATCGGGCACCAAAGACTTTATGTCTAAACTGACCGGTGACCAGAAGGCCGATGCCCAGCTGATTGGCCAGTTTGGGGTCGGTTTCTATTCAGGTTTTATTGTGGCAGACAAGATCACGGTAGAATCACGTCGTGCCGGTGCAGATGCATCTGAAGGTGTACGCTGGATTAGTGGTGGTACTGGTGAATTTGAAGTTGAACAAATTCAAAAAGCAGGTCGTGGTACCGATATTATTCTGCATCTGCGTGACGATGCGCTGGACTATTTGCAAAGCCATAAGGTTAAGCAAATTATTAATAAATACTCAGACCACATCAGCCTGCCAATCCAGATGCAAAAAGAAGTCTGGCAGGAGGAAGAAGCGGCTGAAGGTGAAACACCGAAAGGTGGCCAGTATGTCAAGACTGATGAGTGGGAAGCGATTAACTCGGCCAGCGCACTCTGGACACGGAGCAAGTCTGAAATTACTGAAGAACAATATGTCGAGTTCTACAAAAACTTAAGCCATGATTTCACGGCGCCATTGGCCTGGGCGCATAACCGGGTGGAAGGCAGTACTGAATATACCCAGTTATTGTATATTCCAAGCAAAGCCCCACATGACATTTTCACCCGTGAATCAAAAGCCGGTATCAAGCTGTATGTGAAACGCGTCTTTATTATGGATGATGCGGATAACCTGATTCCGAATTACCTGCGTTTTGTACAAGGCGTGGTAGACAGTGCGGATTTACCACTGAACGTCAGCCGTGAGTTGCTGCAAGAAAGCCGCGATGTAAAAACCATTCGTGACGGGAATGCCCGCCGTATCCTGACGATTCTGGATCATCTGGCCAAATCTGAAGATGAAAAAGATCAGGAAAAATTCAAGACTTTCCATCAGGAATTTGCTTCAGTGTTGAAAGAGGGCCTAGGCGAAGATTTTGCCAACCGTGAACGTATTTTGAAACTGCTGCGTTATGCAACCTCGAACAATGATGAAGTCAGCACGTCATTGGCAGACTATAAAGCAGGCATGAAAGATGGCCAGAAAGCCATCTATTATGTGACTGCAGACAGCCTGAATGCTGCAAAGAATTCACCGCAGCTGGAACTGTTCAAGAAGAAAGGCATTGAAGTTCTGCTCATGACCGAACGCGTAGATGAATGGGCGATGAACTTCGTGAATGAGTTCGATGGCACACCGTTGCAAAACGTGTCTAAGGGTGCAGTTGATTTGGGCGATCTTCAGGATGCTGAAGAGAAAAAAGCACTTGAAGAAGCCGCAGCCCAGTTTAAACCGGTGGTCGAGAAGCTGACTGATTCACTCAAAGACAAGACCAAAGAAGTGCGCGTGACTACGCGTCTGGTCGATTCACCGGCCTGTCTGGTGACTGGAGAAGGGGAACTATCTCCACAATTAATCCGTATGCTAAAAGATGCAGGTCAGCCTGTACCGGATATGAAGCCGATTCTGGAAATCAACCCGGAACATCCTTTGGTGAAAAAACTGGATGGCTCAGCGCAGTTTGATGATCTGGCCAATGTGATCTTTGATCAAGCGGTGATTGCAGAAGGCGGATTACCAGAAAATCCTGCTGAGTATGTGAAGCGTATCAATAGCTTATTGCTTGCTTAACGCATAATGCTTTAAGCTAAAAAATCCCTCTACGGAGTAATGCCAGTCAGTTAAGGAATTGACTGGCATTTTCTTTTTCAAATTCATGATTATATCTGATAGATAGAAAAGTCATTCGCAACTGTTTGAGGCATGAGGTGTATTGCACCGCAAGATTTAAAAATGATTGTTTCTGCGACAAATTTACTAATCGATGGTGGCTGACGAGTTTTGCGGTGAGGAGTGTTGCTCCGCAAGATGCCTTCCTTGCGAAGCTTCGCTTCTCATTTGGGCGAAACCAAAGTAAAAAATTATTTTTAAGTATTTGATTTATAAATTTAAGACTCCGTCGTGAACGACTAAAAAGTTAAAGAGTCTATTTCTAAACTCCTTAACTAATCAGCATTACCTCTACGGAGGAATTTTTTATATCTGCACCGCGCTTGAGTTTAAAACAATGCCTCTAAACGCACCAAAGCACCAACATAGTGATCACGATCTTCGCGATGATCATTCAGATAGTTGAGGTCGGTCTGTACAAAAAACCATTCACGTAAAAAAGGCTGTCTCCAGGACACATACGGTCCCCAGCGATTAAGACGCAGATCCTTGTCATTTAGATAACCGCCAGTATAAATACCATAGCTAAAACGGTTGTCCTGAAAAAACTGATGTTGCCTAAAGGTATAGTTGTCCCAGGTCAGATCGTCATCTTGATCATCTGCATAGGTCAGACTGAGCTGATTGGAAAAAAATGCCTGATTGGGACGGGCATGGATCAGTTCCAGATTGGTACGCAAATAGTTTTCACTTTGAATCCCGTAGCGATAAATCTGTTCGGCATGAAAAAAGTAGTCATTTTCCAGTGTCCAATCTTTACTGGCTTTGACGCGCAGGTAGATATCATCTCCGGAGCGTAAACCTAGATCCAGATCGGTTTCAAAAGGAATCCGGTCTGACCATTCCGACCAACGTAAGGCGAATGAGCTGTTATCCTGGCGTGCGCGCTTGGTATCGAGACGCTTATCTCCAGATGTTGCCGGATTTTCATTGGTAATCGCGACATTACTGTCTAATTCATTGTCCAGACTGTCATCACCGAAGACCAGACTCAGCTTTTGTTCTAAGGTGGGAAGTTTGATTCTGCCACGGATACGGGGCTTAATCTCATAGCCCTCATATTCATCCCAGCGATTATCCAAAATGACACGCAGTGTGGCGGCAGCCGGCTGATCCGGATCAGTTTCACCGAACCAGTTGTCAATCTTATACGCAGTACGATCTGCCCATTCTCGGATGCCTTTCTGTTTCTGATCGGCCCATGAATGATTTTCCGTTTCTAGCGTTGGCGGGACGATGGCGGTATTCGACTGCTCTGGAAGAATGGTTGGTGTTGCATCAATCAAACGCGGAATTTGATCCAGCAGTCCTGAACGTACCGGCTCAACATTCTCCGAGCTTTTTTCCTGGTCTGAAGAAGCATCTTTTACTGAATTTGCCCAAGACATGCTACTGCTGATTCCCACGCCAAGAGAGAGCAGGAAGATCTGAGTAATTCGATTTATTTGCATGAGATATTTATTACTCTTGTATTCTTTTATTCAGCTGTAGTTTTCTTAAATATAGCGATAAAAAGCAAGTTAAAGCTACAAAATAACAGCAATTATTCAATGATTTGAGTCTGAATTGCCTGATAAAGCTCCATGACCTGAATGGGTTGCGACATCATTAAAATAATCGTGTGAATTTTTTGCCAGTTTAGCTGTTGATCACGTTGCAGCAAGATAGATGGATAGGCCAGTTCATCCTCTGCGAGAGACAGGCGTTTTTCACCATGAATCACGCGTATTCGCTGATGTTCTTGCAATAAGAGTATCGGTGTAGAGAAATCCGCAAGGGCTTCCTCAAATGAGATAAATTTTTGTTTCTGAATCGAATCTGCCGGAATATAAGGATAATAATCGGGTTGTGTCCAGACTATTTCTGCTTGTTGCAAATAGGCTTTTGACAACAGATGCAATTGTGTGAAACCTGTACTTAATTGAGGCCACGACAGCGATTTAATCGCAGCAGCCTGATACTGATGCTGACTCAACCAATGCTCAATACAATAGTGCGCCTGTAATTGACTTGATGCACCCAAAAGCATCAGATATTTAATAAACTGGCCTTACAGATTCAGCTGCTCCACCAAATAAACTTGGCGTGCCTGCCAGTGATCTTCTGCGGCATAATACAGCACAATATCCAGATAGGCTGGATGCCCGACATCAGGTTCCAATTCTAAAGCACAAAGCCGCTGGAGATTGGTATCTTCCGGAGTCAAAGGCTGAACCTGCGCAATCACGTCTCCCAGTTGAATCTCAGCGGGAAAATCGATCACTTCTGGGACAATAATTTTTTCCTGCACAATCGCAGTTTCAGTGGGTAATGGATGATCTAGATACTCAGACGTGGCCTGTATCTGAATGTGTGGTTCATCTGAATGATTTAAGCTTAATGAGTTGATTTTTGCTTTTTGTCGGCCACGATGATATCGAGTCGTGGCCACCGCTTTTAAGCTGGCTTCTGCTTCATTCAGGGATAAGGCCGGTACAGTTAATGGAGGAGCCGCTTGCAGACTGGTTGTCAATTGTTGCTGTGACAGCCAGATAGAACATTGTTGTAACTCATTCCATTCACTGTTTAGTGCAGGATGCTTCGGTGCCGGAATTAGCCAGACCTGCCAGCCACGCTCAGGATGATGTAGAACTGCCCAGCCTATATCTGGCTGGGTATACAGTGCCTTTTCCAGAGCTGGAATCTCGGTGAAATAACCACGAAAACTTAGATGATAGGGGGTACTGGCGGAAAATTGATAGGCAGCAATTTCAGGCTGGGTCTGGGCTTTAAACGCTAAAATCTGATTTTTAAAAATAGGTTCATCACAAAGATTAAAGATATCATGAATTCTTTTTTTGAAACGGGCCACGTCGTACAGAGGTAGAGCCTGATGCTCCAGTTGCTGGATCAATTCATGTAATTCCTTGACTAAGTGTGCTTTTTTTAAAGCGTTCATTTTATATCTCTAGATATGTTTTAGCGCTTTATCCAAAGTTTGGGCCAGCACCATATTCAGCGCCAACTCGATTAATTTGTATTCAGCAGAATGAGGATCTGTATGGCGTTCTGCCATTTCAATCAGAAAATCAATAGAAATGGACTGAGGTGAAATTTTGCCCTGCACCAATGCCTGAAGTCTGTTCATAACAATGCTTTTGTATTATCAGTATTTTTATATTGCTACAATTATATGCGTAGATCACATGAAATAGTGATTTATTTTAACTGTTTTATATTTATAAACTAGTAAATTTAATGACAAAAAAGCGATCAATATCAATGGAAAATAACAAAATATGAAATGATCGATAATTTTTAAAATACAGATTTTCTTCAGAGAGCAGCTAAATTAAATCGATATAAAAAAACAGGCTGAATCAATCAGCCTGTTTGCATAAAAACTTGTTGGGTATTAAGCAGTTTTTTCAGTTGCCGGCGTTGCAGTTTCTGTATTTACAGTTTCAGCAGGTGCTTTGCTTGCCGGAAAGTCTGGCAGATAAACTACTTGTGCCATTTGCGCTGATGCTTGAACAGAAAAAGCCATAACAGTTGCTGCGAAAGCAAATTTAAGAGCATTCATGGGACGACCTTTAATATCAGGGTGTTCAACAACTTGAACAGAGGGGAGAGTATTTAAACTTGATTCGGGTGAAATCATAGCAAATAAGGCTGAATAGAAAATGATAGATTCGGCAAAAGCAGCACCTAAAAAATTAGAAAAATTATTCTACAAAACAATATATTAGTGTATTTGCTCTAGTCTGGGTTTCAGCTGTTTATGGGGCTTTTATGGTTGTTAGTCACAATGGAAATTTGAATACCAATAAGGTCAACAGATTTTCATCTGCTCAGATGAAAGCTTTGTTCAATCCATGTAAGTTTTTGCTGTCGCTTGTTTACGCGCTGCTGCAATCCTGTGGGAATGAACTAAGATGGATTTTCATTCATGTTTACAATGAGAGTTTCATTATGGCAATTGCAAAAGTGGTGGAAGTTAATTCAAGCAGTACGAAAAGCTTTGAAGATGCGATTCAAACCGGTATTCAAAAAGTCACAGAAACCATCAAAAATGTACAAGGTGCCTGGATCAATGAACAGAAGGTGGTCATCAAAGAAAATAAAATCACGGAATATCGTGTAAATTTAAAAATTAGTTTTCTGGTCGACTAAGTCAATGAGTGTAAATGACATGCAAAAAACATCCCCATCTGAAATGGGGATGTTTTTATAAATTTTCTGAGTTCGATTGCCTAGGCGTATTGCAACTCTCTGTTGAGTATTATTCAGCCGGATTTTCTGCTGCAGTCTCCAGCGCTTTCTCAAAAACCTGCAAGAACACGTCTTTAGGCTGCGCGCCTGCCAAGGCCACACGTTGATCAAAAACAAAGAAAGGTACACCAGTCACTTTGAGCTGATCCTGTGCCACTTCCTGATCAAATTTGACAAAATCGGAAAATTCATCAGAGTCCAGTAAGTCATCGACCTCGACCGGATTCAGGCCAATACGTGCTGCGACATCTTCCAGTGTTTCACGCTCTCCAATGGCCAAGCCTTGCGTCATATAGCTATAGAAGAAAGCTTCCTGTGCATCAGTACCCAAACCTTTGCTTTGCGCCAGATGAATAATACGATGCGCATTGAAAGTATTGCCTGAGTTGGCACCTTCCCAGTTAAATTCAATGCCTTCAGCTTTGGCCATCTCGGCAATATTACGCTGCATTTCTTCGACTTCAGCTACGCTACGACCATATTTTTGTGCCAGACGCTCAGAATTGGACACTTCCTGGCGCACTGGTGCTTCAGGGTCGAGCTGGTAACTGTGCCAATGCACTTCAAGTTCAATGCCTGCTTCTTGTGCAGCTGCTTCTAAACGTTTTTTACCAATATAGCAGAAGGGGCAAACCACATCTGACCAGATATCTACGCGCATGTCATGTCTCTAATTTACTCTTGTGTTTAAGTATGAGGGTGAAGAATCAGAATTTAAAGTCCTTGAGCATCAGAAGGGGATTTCTACAGCATATTGGCAGCATGAAGATTGGACGAGAATATGAATGATAGCCTGATGATTTTGTCCAGAGAGTCTACTTATGGCTATTCAAGAAAGATAAAAATCCCATAAAAAAACGCCCCGTAGGGCGTTTTTCGAATGCAGTCAATTATGCAGTTTTTACTGCAGCTTCAACAGCCAGCATGTGACCATTTTCTTCGAAGTTTGAATGCCAAGACAGCGCTTCACGAAGCAGATGAGGCGTATGGCCGCCTTTTGCAGAAGCACGGTCAAAGTAATCATTCAGGGCATCACGATACATTGGGTGTGCACAGTGATCAATCACTGCACGGGCACGCTCACGTGGCGCTAAACCACGAAGATCTGCCAAACCTTGTTCAGTTACCAGAATATCTACATCGTGTTCCGCATGGTCGATATGTGAAGCAAAAGGCACTACAGAAGAGATGTCGCCACCTTTCGCAATAGATTTGGTCACGAAGATCGCCAGGTGCGCATTACGTGCGAAGTCACCTGAACCACCAATACCGTTCATCATTTTGGTACCGCAGACGTGAGTCGAGTTCACGTTACCGTAAATATCAAACTCAAGTGCCGTGTTGATACCGATAATACCTAAACGACGTACCAGTTCAGGATGGTTCGAAATTTCCTGTGGACGTAATACCAGTTTGTCTTTGTATTGTTCCAGGTTGTTAAATACTTTCTCGCCATATTTAGCAGACAGGGTAATCGAAGAACCTGAAGCAAACTTCATTTTGCCTGCATCAATCAATTCAAAGGTACAGTCTTGTAGTACTTCTGAGTACATGATCAAGTCTTCGAAGTTCGAATCTTTCAGACCGGTCAATACTGCGTTGGCAATTGAGCCAATCCCCGCCTGTAATGGACCTAAGTTTTTCGGTAGACGCTCTTCAGCCACTTCTTTTTCAAAGAAAGCGATCAAATGATTGGCGATGCTTTGCGTCTCATCATCTGGTGCAGTCACTGTAGATGGTGAGTCGTGCAAGTCATTGTTGAATACGATACCGACAATTTTTGCTGGATCAATATTGATCGCATGTGTCCCGATACGCTCATCCACTTGAGTCAAAGGAATCGCTTGACGCGTTGGACGGTATGACGGGATATAGATATCGTGTAAGCCTTCAAATGCCGGGCTTAAGTTGGTATTGATTTCTACAATTACTTTTTCAGCAAAGATTGCAAAGCTTGCAGAGTTACCTACAGATGTGGTTGGAATGATGCCGCCATCTTCAGTGATTGCAACCGCTTCAATGATCGCAACATCTGGTTTTTTCAGCTGTTGGTTACGCATTTGTTCAACAGTTTCAGACAAATGCTGGTCGATGAACATCACTTCGCCGTTGTTGATCGCCTTACGTAAAGTGTTGTCGACCTGGAACGGTAAACGACGTGCCAGTACGCCAGCTTCAGTCAGTTGTTTGTCTAGATCGTTTCCTAGTGATGCACCAGTAATTAACGTGATCTTTAATGGATTTGCTTTTGCTTGTTGAACTAAAGCTAAAGGAACCGCCTTCGCTTCACCCGCGCGAGTAAAGCCACTCATACCCACAGTCATGCCATCTTTGATGAATTCAGCCGCTTGTTCTGGACTGATGATTTTGTTGTGTAGGGAGGCTAAACGGATACGATCTAAAGACATTTTAACTCTCATTAATTCTTAAACTATGAGACGGATTGTACCGCTCAAAAAATGTATTGTGCATAGGTGTTAGGCTAAGGTCTAATTTTTTAGCTAAATGTAGGTATAATAAAAAATGATGATTTTTAAGTGATTGAATTAATGAAATATAAAATGAATTGTATAGAAAAACTACAAAATCATTTGCTCACTGACTGATCGTTTCTTAAAAGCGATCAGTCAGTGTTTGGCGGATTTTATCAAGTGTGGTGGCTGGGGGAGGCGTCTCTGGGTTAAGCTGATTCAAGGGGAGTGAGATGATGGCTTCAAGTCCGCCTTCAGGGCGATTATGAATGCGTAATTGACCTTGGTGAATATCGACAATCCGTTTCACAATGGCCAGTCCCAAGCCACTGCCTTGGACGGTTCGTGCTGAATTTCCCCGTACAAAAGGCTGCATCAGCGCTTCAATCTGGTCTTCCGGAATGCCTTCGCCATGATCTGCAACACAAATTAACAGCTGGTTTTCCTCGACATGTGCAGAGATTTCAATCGGTTCTGAACCATAGCGTTTTGAGTTATTGATCAGGTTGCCAATCAGTCTTTTTAGCGACATGCTGCGCGCCTGAATCAACGGTATTTCTTGCGGACTGAAACGGATATCGAGCGGTTTAAACTGCTTGACCAGTTCCTGAAGCAATACATTGACATTGGTGTCCTGTGGTTCTTCATCGGAACCATCGCGCATATAGGAAATGAACTGATCCAGAATCGCGTCCATATCTTCCACATCATAAATCAGACCTTCTTTGAGAAAGTCTTCATCGGGCATCATTTCGGCACTGAGACGAATCCGCGTTAAAGGCGTGCGCAAGTCATGTGAAATGCCGGCCAGCATGATGCGGCGTTCCCGCTCGGTCTGGTCCAGGGTATAAATCATCTGGTTAAAGGCATGATTGACCTGACGGATTTCCAGTGGGCCATGATTGGTGTCCAGATAAGGTGCTGAACCAATGCGGCTATAACTGTTGGCGGCATTCTGCAAGCGGCGTAAAGGACGGTTGAGCTGACGCACCAGGGTCAGGATAATAATGCCGACAATAATCGGCGTGCCCAGTAACCAGCCCAGAATCAGCTCATTACTATAATTGGCATAGGTTTTTAAAGGCTCTTGCACCCAGTGACCATTCATTTCAGGGGTCTGGATCCAGATGCGCGGGCTTGGTTTAAACTGGAAATAGACCGTGGCCTCTTCAATACGTAGTTCTTTGGCCAGCTTGGTTTCGATCTGCCGGGTAAAAAATTCTGCAATCACTTTTTCCCGAACAGTGGGATACTCTGCCGGATTGGTCACATATTCAATACCAACGCGGTTTTTTAACCAGGTATCAATATCGACTTCCTGCTGTTTATGATACAGGCGTAGATCGGGATTATTGAGAATTTCCAGTTCCATGGCCAGATAGCGCGCATGTTGCTGGATTTCAGGTAAAAATAAGGTACGCCAGAAGAACCACAAAGACATGAACAGGCTGAAACAGACCACAAAGACCACCAGAACTGTGGTACGCATGGCGGCAGAACGTGGTTTGATCTTGTCCAGAAAGCGTTCCCCACGGGTGCGTTTTTTTTCTGAGTAGGTAACAAAATCGGTAAATTTTTGTGGGTCGATGGGGTCGAGTTTCACACTGCGTCCTTTTGCTCAAAAGGGGAGGCTTCCCCCGTAGTTGGATACACGTTAAGGTCATCCGCAACTGTTTGAGGCAGGACTCAAGAGGTCAATGATGTTTCTGCGAGAGAATTGCTTGAATGACGGAGGTTGTCGAGTTTTGCGGATGACAATGGTTTTGCTTACTTTTGTCGAAACAAAAGTAAGGCGAATCGCAGGTTAAACCCTATAAATGAGCTTAAACCATCAGACTCCGTCATGAATCAAGGTATTAATTTACTCCGCACCATCTGGAACAAACACATAACCCACACCCCAAACGGTCTGGATATAACGCGCACGCGCCGGATTTTCTTCAACCAGACGGCGTAAACGTGACACCTGAACATCAATCGAACGTTCCATGGCACCCCATTCACGACCACGCGCCAGATTCATCAGCTTGTCACGGGTGAGCGGTTCGCGTGGATGCTGAACCAGAGCTTTCAATACCGCAAACTCACCTGTGGTTAAAGTCACGACTTGACCTTCACGGGTCAATGTACGGGTTGATAAATCCAGTGACCAGGGGCCAAATGACACCACTTCCATTTGCTGGCTTGGTGCGCCCGGTACTTCACGGACTTGACGACGCAATACCGCACGAATACGCGCCAGCAATTCATTCGGATTAAACGGTTTAGGCAGGTAATCGTCCGCACCGGCTTCAAGCCCTGCAATACGGTCAGAATCGCTGCCGCGCGCGGTCAGCATAATAATAGGCGTATCGATATTGGATTGGCGTAAACGACGACAGATACTTAAACCGTCTTCGACCGGAAGCATAAAGTCGAGCACGATCAGAGAAAACAGTTCCCGCTGTAAAAGTCGATCCATCTGCGTGGCATCGTGTGCAGTTTTCACCACAAAGCCTTTATCTTCGAGGAAACGTTGCAATAGGGTACGCAGACGAACATCATCATCAACAACCAAGATGCGTTCGACTCGGTCTGTTTCGGTATGTACGGCATCGGCTTTTTCAGCAGGTACAACTAAACTCATGAGATGCTCCTTTATTCTTTATTGTCGTCATAAACAAAAAATGAAATATGCTTTGAGTATACGATTCATTGATATTAATTGACTATGCTCTAAAGCACCAAATATTGCAGTTAAAATCAAGACATAGATACCAAATATATACATCTAAATGGACAAAAAATATGATTTGGAGCAACATAAAAAGCAAAGTTCATGCAAACTATATTCAGAAAAGCTGAAAACTGTCGCACTTCATAATATAAAGTTGAGACAAATTAATAAAAACAATGGTGGATTTTATAGGCCCGGTCTTTATAATCATGCCATTTAGTACTTATCCTTGTGGGATCAAACACGATGACTGACTTAGTTCAGCAGTTGGCAAAAGAACTTGCCGTACGTCCAAACCAAGTTGAAGCTGCCATCAAGCTTATTGATGAAGGTGCCAGTGTTCCTTTTATTGCACGTTACCGTAAAGAAGTAACGCAAGGCTTAGACGATACGCAACTACGTCAACTCGATACGCGTCTATCATACTTGCGTGATTTGTATGAGCGCCGTGACAAGGTGATTGAATCACTCAAAGAACAAGATAAATTGTCTGATGATTTGTTGGCGCGTGTGAATGCAGCTGAAACCAAAAATGCATTAGAAGAAATTTACGCACCGTACCGTCCAAAACGTACCAGTAAATCATTTAAGGCCAAGGAAGCCGGTTTAGGCCCAATCGCCGAGAAAATCTTTGCTGAAGCGGTAGATCCAAGCGACGCATTGGCCGGTTTTAGCCATGACGATTATCCAGATACTGAAAGCCAGCTTGATGCGATCCAGCACATCCTGATTGATGACTGGGCACAAAATATCGCGCTGACCACTGAACTGAAAGCCACTTTTGCCAAAACTGCAGTGCTGAAAAGTTTGGTTGCTTCTGAAGAAAAGAAAGAAGTCGGTAAAAAATTCCGTGATTATTTCGATTTCTCTGAAAACCTGAGCAAAGTGCCTTCACATCGTTTACTGGCGATGCTGCGTGGCCGTCAAGAAAACGTCTTGGGCCTGAAAGTGGATGGCGAGGATGCTGCACCATTGGCGCGCATTGAGACTGAATACAATTTAGAAACGATTCAGCCGCAAGCCCGTCAGGATTTCCTGAAGCAAACTGCAAAACTGTTCTGGCTCGGCAAAGTCCGTCCAAGTATTGAACATTCATTGCTGACTGAAAAACGTCTGGCTGCTGAAACAGAAGCCATGAACGTATTTGCAGAAAACTTGCGTCATTTGTTACTTTCTGCACCGGCAGGCGCACGTACCACGCTAGGCGTAGACCCGGGCATCCGTACCGGCGTAAAACTGGCGGTGGTGAATGCATCCGGCGATGTGCTGGCACACAGCACGATTTATCCATTTGCACCTAAAGATGATAAGGCAGGTTCACTGACTGAGCTGGCACGTTTATGCCGCGAGTTCAATGTTGACCTGATTGCAGTGGGCAATGGCACGGCAAGCCGTGAAACTGAAGCACTTGTTGCTGAAATGATGGCGGCGAACAGCGATCTTAAACTGACGCGTGTTTCTGTATCTGAAGCAGGTGCATCGGTTTATTCTGCTTCTGAACTGGCATCTCAAGAACTGCCAGAACTGGATGTTTCGATTCGTGGTGCAGTTTCAATTGCACGCCGTTTGCAGGATCCATTGGCTGAACTGGTGAAAATTGATCCGAAATCGATTGGTGTGGGTCAGTATCAACATGATGTAAACCAGACCGGTTTAGCGAAAACCCTTGAAGCAGTGGTAGAAGATTGTGTGAACTCGGTCGGTGTCGATGTCAACACGGCATCTGCGGCGATTTTGGGTTATATCGCAGGTCTGAATAAATCGATTGCACAGCAAATTGTGGAATTCCGTAAGGAAAATGGCCGTTTTGATAATCGCCAGTCCTTGAAGAAAGTGCCACGTTTAGGCGAGCGTACTTTTGAACAAGCCGCGGGCTTCTTGCGTATTCAAGATGGTTCTGAGCCACTCGATGCTTCTGCAGTGCATCCAGAATCTTATGCACTTGTATCTAAAATTGTTGAAGCGAAAGCGACGACAGTGAAAGATATCATTGGCAATACTGAAATCATTCGTCAGGTCAATGCTGAAGAATTTGCAGATGAGAAGTTCGGTCTGCCAACTATCAAAGATGTTTTAAGCGAACTGGAAAAACCGGGTCGTGACCCGCGTCCAGAATTCCGTACCGCGAAGTTCCGTGATGACATTACTGAAGTTGCGCAATTGTCTGAAGGCATGCAGCTAGAAGGCGTAGTAACCAATGTCACTAACTTCGGTGCATTTGTCGATGTCGGTGTGCATCAAGATGGTTTGGTGCATATTTCTGAACTTGCCAATGAATTTGTCGCGGATCCGCATAAAGTGGTGAAACCGGGTCAAATCGTGCAAGTGCGGGTCTTGAATGTGGATGCTGAACGTAATCGTGTGAACTTATCGATGCGTCCTGAAGGTTCTGAAGCGCCGGCAAAAGCACCACGTCAGCCACGTCGTGAGAATGAACAGCGCGGTGAGCGTAAGCCTCAAGGCAAACGTCCACAACAAGCACGTCCGCAAGGTGAGCGTCCTCAGGGCAAGAAACCGCAAGCGGCTAAACCACAAGAGCAAAAAATTGGTGGTTTGGGTGCGTTGCTACTTCAAGCAGGCATTAAAGGTTCAAAGTAATCTTTAATTGCTAAAAGAAAACCTCCCGATCGGGAGGTTTTTTATATGTGATTTTTATGAATTGATCATCGGTACAATCCAGCTGGTAATAATCAGCAAAATACCCAGATGCCCCATTTTTCGTGTCACATAGACCAGTTTCGACGGTGGCTGTTCCAGTCGTTTGGCATATTCTTCCATGGTAATGCCTGCTTTGGTTTTACTGCTAAATAAAAACACGCCCAAGTCAATACAGATCAGAATCGTACCAATATCAGCGACCAGCTCCATCAGGACAAAATCTTGGTTATACAGCGACATGCTCACGCTATAAGTCAGATAGACGGCAAAGGCCAGACACAGGTATTGCAGGACCACTAAAAACTTCTGCATAAATCTCAACAGTTCACAAAATGAAGGCAATTATACAAATAATCGGGCACTCTCGGTCAATTACAAGCCTTTCATGACCTCAGCAAAATTTTGCTTCTCGACCAGTTCCAGAAATTCATCGCCTAAACGCTGACTTTCAGCAATACAGGCTTTCCATAATTTGATCCGTTCTGCCTGATCTAGGCCCTTCAGGGTAAAATCCTTACGATCCGGTAAGCGGCCTGAAGGCAAACTTTGCAGATAGTCCTGCGATGGAGAAAGCAACAAGGTGCGTGCCTGATTTTCCGGATTTGAGGTACGTTTAAATAACTTGTCGAACCAGCCGGGAGTAATGCTGTCAGTAAAATGTGGATAGAGCACAATGCCTTTGCTCTGAAAGGGCAGGTCAATGTGATAGTCAATCAGGCCACCATCGCGGTAATAACCCTGCGGTGCGTCTGGAATATTGTTCACCGCTGCCATTACCCCGGGAATCGACGCCGAGGCCATCAGCCAGGACAATACACTCTGCTCGGTCAGGGCATGATAATGTGTAGTAAATCCATCTTCCGCGATTTGAAATTGTTCCCCCATATTCGGCTGGCTAATCACACGCTGCATAAAATGACGGCTGTGTTTACGTGCGACAGCAGTCGTTCCGACAATTCCGGCTACAGAAGCCAGCAAAGGCAGCGCTTTGTCACTCTGGAAAATGTGCTTGGCTTTAATTGAAATCACAGCGAGATGATAATCCGGATGATTGACCAGATCATTTTCCTTGCCTTGTACCAGGTCGAGTAGCATGCCGCGGCAAACTTCGCTGACCTCCTGGCGGGTCATTTTTTTATGGAAATAAAGGTTGGTATACAGCTCAGCTAAACGCTCGGTTCCCTGTTGAGCCCCATGTGCAGCCATACTGGCAAAACGCCAGCTACCAATCGAGGAACCAACGAGAGTACGCCGTTGTGGGGCACGTGGGAAAAACTCGCCAAAAATTGCCTGATCCAGACCCTGAATCCCGATTCCTTTTGGGCCACCTGCAGCACCTGGGATAATATCGACCTGTTCAGGTTGTAATCCTTGTTGCAGAATCAGCTCACGTGCCAGATGGCCAGCACGAATCGTCAGCGCAGGCGCCCGTTTTTGTAAAATCTGTACCATGATTCAACCCATACCAGCCAAGTGTGTGCTTATTTTAATCGATGCGTCTTTAGACCCAATGGCAAGATATGTCCTAAGGTGACTTGAGAGTCATGGCATCGGGTTGATGTAAGTGTGCATGAGTTCTTTATTGCGTAAATTAAAAAAAGGTAGATTAAATGAAATAATCAAAAGCGTGGTTATAGGATAGCTTGGCCAGTAAAAAGCATGAGTTAGAAAGAAACTACCTGCAATACCTATCCATATTTTTAAAGCTAGTATTAGCTGTGTTTGTCGTAGACAGAATGGAAATAACAACGGAAGCAGGTTAAAGCTGACAATGAGCCAGAAATAGTCACTATGAATCAGGAGGTAGAATGTGGTATTGGCAGCAGGGGACCATGCAAGCCAATGGGCTGTTTGGTTGATATAGAAAAAAATATCTATCCATGTTGGGAAGCTGTAAAGTAGTGCAGTGAGAAAGGTTTTTTGTCTATTCTGGCGATACAGTGCCCATAAAAAACTATATTTCATTTGGATATTCTTGTTTTATTTTTTCAATAATTTAAGCATAAAAAAGCCTGACGAATCAGGCTATTTAAAAAATTATTTCGCAATTCGCCAGACGGCAAGAACACTCGCTAGCACAATCAGAAGCACCGACACAAACCATGGTGAAATAATCGCAATCGACAGCAGAATGGCCATGATACTGCCAAACATCCAGCTACGTTTTTGCTGAAGTTCCATTTGCAGGCGCATGCTTTGCAGTTCATTGAGCTGTTTGGCATGCCAGGCTGACTGGTTTTTCAGACCGTTCAGGCTATCAATCATCAAGGTTGGTAGATCCTGTGCCCCTAATAGCAAATCCGGAATTTTTTGTCCCAGTTCTTTCAGGTTTTTCTGCGGATTCATTTGTGCCTTGATCCAGTCGGTCAGGATCGGTTTGGCCAGACTCCAGATATCCAGTTCCGGATACAGGTCGGTTCCCAAGCCTTCGACATGCACTAGTGTTTTGAGTAGCAGCATCAGTTGCGGTGGAATTTCCAGATGGAAACGACGGGCAATGTCCATCACTTCAATCAAAATACCGGCAAAATCCAGCTCATGCATTGGTTTAGAGACCATCGGCCCGACACTGCGGCGCATTTCACGAGCCAAAGCATCCTGATCGGTACCCGGTGGAATCCAGCCAGCTTGATGCACCACCTGAATCAGTTGCATGAAGTCGCTGTTCATGACCGCCAGCAGCATGCGTGCTACGGTCATCTGGTCGTGTTTGGACAGCTCACCCATAATCGCGCAGTCCAGCGCAATAAAGCGCGGATTGCTCGGATTGATGGTTTCGACAAAGACATTGCCCGGATGCATGTCGGCATGGAAAAAGTTATCGCGAAAGACCTGGGTAAAGAAGATGGTCAGGCCTTTACGCGCCAGATCGGCACGATCCATGCCGAGTCGGTCAAAGGTCGCGATATCTGAAATCGGTACTCCGGTAATGCGCTCAGCCACCAGCACATCTTTGCTGTCCATATACACTTCCGGCACGTACATCATGCTCGAGCCGGTAAAGTGGTGGCGCATGCGGCGGGTATTGTCCGCTTCCAGGGTCAGGTCCAGCTCATTTAAAATGATCTGGCGGTAATCCTGAATAATTTCCGACAGATGTAAGGCACGCGCGGCTTCGAGACGTTTTTCCAGAAATTGACCGAGCCATTGCAGAATTTCAAAGTCCTGCAAAATCTGTTGACGAATATTCGGACGGGTGACTTTGACCACGACTTCCCGGCCATCATGTAAGGCAGCGGTATGTACCTGTGCAATCGAGGCTGCTGCGAGTGGTTGCACATCAAAACGGGCAAACAGGGTATTCACATCGGCTTTGAGCGATTGCTGAATGCGCATCTTGGCCACATCATTGTCAAATGGCTTGACCCGGTCTTGTAACAAGACCAGTTGCTGTAATACTTCAGGTGGAATCAGGTCGCGACGGGTCGATAGAAGCTGTCCGAGCTTAATCGCCAAAGGCCCCATTTCTTCTAAAGCCAGTTTCAGCTTTAGCGGATTTTTACGCTCACGACTGGACCAGGCAGCCGGATGCATCCGGATGAGGGACAGCACATGCCGGGATTTTTCTGGTAATTCTTCCGCAGGAAACAACGTGTCGAGTCGATAGTGCGCGGCGATGCGCCAAAGTTCGAGTAAACGTGAAACATGCGGAATCATAAAGCGGCGTACCTAGTCTTGAGTAGAGTTGTTTGGGGTGTCGATCTGGGTCTGAAGCTGCTGGATTTTCGCTTCAACCCGGTCTAAATTTTGATTCAGGATACGGGTGTCCTGATTCAGGTCATCCATTTGCCAGCGTGGCGCAAACAGACCGCTGTCTTCTTTTAAGGCATCTTCAGCAAAGAACAGCTGGCTTTGCAGGGTGCGTTTCAACTGTTGGGGGAGTCGCTGTAATTTACCAATTTCATGTGCCAGTGCCGGGCCAATCCAGGGACTTAAGTGCGCTGCCAGATCCAGCTCAGCCTGTTGCATGATGCGCTGGATTTCCTGCAATAACTTGTAGTCACCTTGCAATGGAATATTACCGACTTCATCGGACAGCAACAGCTTGAGTAATTCCACCACATTGCTGACCTGTAAGGTTGCAGTCGCTTCGGTGACTGTAGATGAGCCAGCATCAAATGGACGCTGTTCAAAGATTGAAGATGCTTCACTATGACCAGTCGCGGTCGGCTCCAGACGAAGCTTGTCTTTATCAAAAAACACATCGACCGAAAGCTGCGGCGAAGCAATCACCACCCGCAGCATTTTACCAGACAAAGCATTTAGCTGGATGCGGGTAATCGCATCCAGATCAATCACATGGTGAATCACGCGTTCAACAGCACCGAGTGCCAGAATTGACCACATAGGGAGTGAACCTTAAAGTTTAAAACCGCGGTGAACTGCAACAATCCCGCCAGTCAGGTTGTGATAGTCACAATTCTGGAAGCCGGCATTTTCCATCATGCCTTTTAAGGTGCGCTGGTCTGGATGCATACGAATCGATTCAGCCAGATATTTATAGCTTTCAGAATCATTGGCAATGATTTTACCCATGATTGGCAAGGCTGTGAATGAGTACAGATCGTAAAGCTTAGAGAATGGCTCAAACACCGGTTTAGAGAATTCCAGCACCAGTAAACGACCACCTGGCTTGAGTACGCGATACATCGATGCAAGTGCGGCATCTTTATCAGTCACGTTACGCAGACCGAAAGAAATCGTCAAAAGATCAAAACTGTTGTCTGCAAATGGTTCTAAGGTTTCAGCATTGGCCAGTACGAAATCGACATTGGTACAGCCGGCATCGATCAGACGGTCACGACCGACATTCAGCATCGATTCGTTAATATCAGACAGCACCACATGACCGGTCGGGCCCACTTCACGGCTAAACACTTTGGCCAGGTCACCGGTACCGCCGGCAATATCCAGCACCTGCTGGCCACGGCGTACACCGGACATATTGATTGCAAAACGTTTCCACAGACGGTGAATCCCGAAAGACATCAGGTCATTCATGATGTCGTATTTGCTGGCCACCGAATGGAACACTTCAGCCACTTTCTGGGCCTTTTCTTCGCTGTTTACGGTTTGATAACCAAAATGTGTGGTTGAACCCACGTTGCCGGTATTGGCACCGCGTGGCAGGTTATATTTCGGCACCGAGCCTGTGACTGGCGTATCAGTCAGGCGTTGTTCGAGGGATTGTTGCTGACCTTGCGGCGTACCTTGTGGAAGAGGTTCAGTTAAGAATGGGCTCACTTTGTCTGTCTGTTGTGCCGACTCAGGGGTAGGGGTAGGCGTTGTATTTTCATTCGACATTGGAGTCACTCCTAACATATCAATCGGGTTAATCTTGCATTGTCTGCATCATGACAGATTCTAAAGGCTTATTCAGCAATCATGATGCAATTGTTATGAATAATATACAGAAAAATGTGCGCTTGGCAGAAATACTGCACTACTATTTATTGAAATGGCAACGCATCGCCAGAGTGCACTTTATCAATAATCTGGCGTTCGGTTGCGGTAAATTCACGGACAAATTTTTCTGCCGATTTCAGCGGCTTCATGGCCAGGAAACCATCCTGCATAAACGCATACATCACCTGAAAGTTATATTTATTGGCCGCGCCTTTACACATCTTGAAGGCCGCATAGACCACAAAGGAGCGCATGTATTTATCCAGACTCATACCGAGCTGATCCAGCAAGGCCAGTTGTTTTAACCGTGCCTGACCCTGATCCAGTTTGAGATAGGTCAGGCGCATCATCTCATCGGTCAGTGTTTCATGCGGATGATAATCCTGTAATAACTGAATCGCGACCTGCTCATCCAGCTGTACCGCCAGAATCGCCAGTTCTACACCCAATATCCCGGTTTTGATGGCATTTTCAGGAATCACTTTTTCTGCTTTATGGGCATATTTCATCAGCCGGGCAATCTGTGCTGCCAGTGCATCAAATTCGGCACCACCATAGAGACGGTTCAGGAAATATTCGGCCATCAACTGATTGGGTTTTTCCGCAAAATGCGCGCGATGAGTTCGCTGCATGCGAACTTTCTGCCAGGCCTGTACATCCTGTAAACGGCTCAGAATATCCGGTTGGGTATGATAGCTCAGCTGATAATAATGCGCTAACAGATCATCGAGAACGGCAAGTTTGGACATGAGATTTCAATTATAGTTTGAGAATGCAAGAATCTTAGAGGCTGCCGGGCAATCCTGCTATGACAAATTGAACAGAGATCGGGCATTTGTCTGTCAATGTGTTGTTTAAATAGCCAATTTAATCGTGTGAAAAACGTTGCCAGAGCTATTTTTGCGCCAAAACTCATCGTTATACTGCAAACAGAATAAAACATCAGGGTTGAAGATACGCATGGAACAACCACAATTTCAGTTAATGGATGAAGATCAGTTATCGGTCGAGCTGATTGATGCTCAATATGATTTAAAAAAAACACGTGGTCAGAAAAATGCCAAAAGCCTGTTGATTCTGGTCAACGGGATTGAGCTGGCCGGTAAGGGTGAAGCGGTCAAGCAGCTGCGTGAATGGGTCGATCCGCGCTATTTGCGCGTGAAAGCGGATGCACCGCAAGTGGCCGGGCCTAAACAGACTTTGTGGCAGCCTTATGCGCGGTTTATTCCGGCCGAAGGACAGATCATGGTCTTGTTTGGCAACTGGTACAGCGACCTGCTGAGCAGCGCCATGCAAGCTTCAGATCCGATCACTAATACACAGTTCAATCATTATCTGCAAGAGATGCAAGCCTTTGAACAGGACCTGAAAAATAATCATGTCGATGTGGTCAAGGTCTGGTTTGACCTGTCCTGGAAAGCCCTGCAAAAACGGCTGGATGCCATGGATCCGAGTGAAGCGCACTGGCATCAGCTGCATGGTCTGGACTGGCGCAACAGAAAACAGTACGACACCTTGCAGCGCTTGCGTCAGCATTTTACCGAAGACTGGTTCATTATTGAGGGTGAGGATGAGCAGCAGCGTGACCAGCAATTTGCCCAGCATATTCTGGGTGCTCTCAAGCATTGCCCTAATCATCCGGCCAGAGCCAGTGGACGATGGAAACAGGCCAAGATTCCCGAACTGTTAAAACATCCTGCCGAAACTCGAGCCAAGGCAGAGGATTACAAGCCGGAGCTGAAAAAATTAACAGCTAAGGTAGCCAAGGCGATGCGGTCCGATCCGCGGAATGTGGTGATTCTGTTTGAGGGCATGGATGCTGCTGGAAAGGGCGGCGCGATCAAGCGCATTGTGAAAAAACTGGATCCGCGTGAATATGAAATTCATACCATTGCCGCACCAGAAAAATATGAGCTGAGCCGTCCCTATTTATGGCGCTTCTGGACCAAACTGCAAAGCGATGATGATATCTGTATTTTTGACCGTTCCTGGTATGGGCGGGTGCTGGTAGAGCGGATAGAAGGTTTTGCCAGTGCCGCAGAATGGCAACGTGCGTATGCGGAAATTAACCGTTTTGAGCAAAGTCTGGTCAAGCATCAAACCGTGGTGATCAAACTGTGGCTGGCCATTTCCAAAGATGAACAGGCCGCACGTTTCAAGGCACGCGAAGATACACCGCATAAGCGTTTTAAAATTACTGAGGATGACTGGCGTAACCGGGAACGTTGGGAGGATTATCTGAAAGCGGCAGCCGACATGTTTGAACGTAGCTCGACCGATTATGCACCTTGGCATATCATTGCGACCGATGATAAAAATACCGCACGGGTCGAGGTGTTAAAGGCCATTTTAAGACAGCTTCAGGCAGAATAATCTGCCTGAAGTAGCACGGGCTCAGCCGTTTAAAATATTGAGCTCAAATGTGCTTAACCTTGAGCGACCTGTTTTTGCTGGATATTTTTAGCCGCACGGTAGCATTCCTCGACATGGGCTTCGGCAATTTTTTTCATGACAAAATAGCCCAGACTGGCGGCAATCAATTGACCACCCAAGGGAATGAATTTTGTCACTTGCTTTGTGATCACTTTCGCTGCAACATTGTTCAAAGATTTTTTGACAGCAGTTCGTGCGACCACCAGACCAGAAAATTCTACGCCGCGTTTACGCAGCTCATTCCAGTGCACCTGACGAGTTTTGGGATCATAGACACTGATCTGATCAGGCGCCAGTCCGAAGCGGGCATTGATCTCGGGAATCAATTGCGACAAGATGCCGATATCAATGACGACATCCATAAACGGCACTGGAATAATGGCGGCACCCGCAGAATAGTAGGCACGTTTTTTGGTGAGTTCCAGGCACTCGGCACGAATTTGTTCCAAATCTAAGCTTGGATCGATACGTTCAGGAATTTTATCTAATTTCATGGGCACTACCTAAGCTCTATGTTGTTTTTTTCTATGCAAGCATCATTAAGATGCTTTTTTCAAAGAAATTTTTCGACTGAAGTGTGGTTTTAAAGTGTCATACAGCGCTCGAGATGTATAGTAACTAATCTTTATCATTTTGTAGTAAAACTAGTTCAGCAGTTCAGGGGAAACGATGGCAATCCATGTTATTCAGAGTCAACGCATTGATGTGCTTTTGGATAGTATGCTGCGTATTGTCAATCAAACTGCCCGGCATCCGTTTGAAGTGTTACAGCCCCGGCATTTTATTGTGCCGTCTCCGGCCGTAGAAAGCTGGTTGACTCAAAAAATTGCCGAGAAGAAAGGCATCAGTGCCAATAGCCAGTTCCATCACCGGATTCGTGCGTTTCAGTGGACGTCTTATCAGTGGGTGCTGAATGCGCCTAAAGAAGTCGAACAGGTTCGAGAAGCCAATATTCCGCGTATTATCATCAAATGGCGCGTGTTTCAGGCACTGCGCAAATGTATTCTGCCAGAACAGATTCCCTTAGACGTCGATCATCCGCTGTATTCAATTGTAAAGCGGATTTACGACAGTGCCGACCGGCTGGAGCAGGGCACGGAAAAACAGCTGAAAAAACAGAGCATGCTGTACTGGGTGGCCGAGCAGGTATCGCGCCTGTTCAGCCATTATATGGATTATCGCGGTTATTGTGCACGTAACTGTCCACCGCAAAGCTGCAGCTGCCCGACCAACTGGCTAGAGGCCTGGGGACAGGATATTGTGCTGGATATCGAGCAGATGATCTATAGTCCCAAAGATGAAAATGGCCATGAAATACAGGTGGCCGATTTCGTCAAAATTCAGGCGCGTGAACTGGAAGCCTGGCAACGCTGGTTGTGGCAGCATGTATTTCAGGAGGATTATGCCAAAATTCTGGAAATTGAGCGGCTGTATTGGGAACGGCTGGAAAATGCAGAAACCCGCGCCCACGCTCTGAAACGACTGCCGGCCCAGATAGTGGTGTTTAGCCTGCTGGAACTGCCACCGAGCCAGCTGGATTTTTTACGCCGTCTAGGGCAATACATAGATATTTATATCTTTCACTTTAACCCCTCGCAGGAATACTGGGCCGACAGTGTCGATCCGGACTGGAAAGCCAAATTTGATCTGCAACGGGAAGAGCGCTTTATTCAGCGCTTTGAAAAAACTCGCCAACGTAAACCGAATGATGCTGAACTGAAAGAATTTCGAATCAAGCAGCTCAATTTTAATGCCGAAGATCGTGAATCGCGGCATCCGCTGTTGACCCGCTTTGGCAAGCAGGCGCGGGATCATTTCTCTTTACTCTCCAAACTGGCTTCTGGAGAAGAAGGTCTCTGGGCCGATGTTTTTGTCGATGACTATCAGGACAAGCTGCTGGCAAAAATCCAGTCAGATATTTTATATTTACTCGAACCTGAACAGCATCAATATGCTTTAAATCCGGCCGATGATTCGGTGCAGATTCATGTCTGTCATTCCTCGTTGCGTCAGCTGGAAGTACTCAAAGAACAGGTTATTCACTGGCTGGCACAAGGTACGGAACAGCAGCCACGGCAACCGAGCGACATTCTGGTGCTGAGTCCGAATCTGAAAGAACTGGAACCGGCGATTCGCAGTGTCTTTGCCCCGCCGCCACGTGAGCGTGAGATCGGCAGCCAACGGTTGCAGAAAGATAACCTGTATTTACCGATCCAGATTGCCGGGGTATCGCGTCTGGATGTTAGCAATGCCTGGCGCGCGGTACTGGGCCGGATCCAGTGGGTACGTCGCCGTTTCAGTATTGAGGACTTTGCCGACTGGCTCAGCCTGAATGCCACCCAGCAACGTTATGCTTTGGACTATAGTCAGGTAGAACGGATGTTGCAGTTGCTGACGGAGGCTGGCTTCAAGCGCGGTCTGGACCAGCAGCATTTACAGCAAAGCCTGAGCGCAGGCGATGATGATTACCGTTTTAGTTTTAAATTCGCGCTAGACCGTCTGGCTTTGGGCCTGGCCATTCCTGAACATACAATGTTTGAGGATACCTTGAGTTATGCCAAGGTTCTGACCAGTGATTTCCCGTTGATTTCGACCCTGATCCAGATTTATCAGGATCTGGTGCAGCGCCGTGACTGGCTGACTTTGCATGAGACCGGACAGCGCACACCGGTGAAAACCTGGCTGGAATATTTGCGCGCCGATCTGAATGAATTTCGTGATGCCGGGGTGGAATCGCTCAAAACTGTGGCCGAGATTATCGACAAGCAGATGCGGATGCTGACCCTGGCCGATTATCATGAGCAGGATGATTCACATGCCAGTCAGGAGCTGGTGGCACTGAGTTTGCCTTTGCCTTATGTGCTGGAAGAAATTCAGAATACGCTAGAAATGCAGCTGGATCAGGCTGAACCAACCGGACAGATCACTTTTAGCCAGATTGGCCAGATCCGGCCGCTCCCTTATCAGCTGGTGGTGATGCTGAATCTGGATAGTGGTAAGTTTCCGAGCCGGAATCAGCAGGTGCCGTTTGATTTGATGCGCAGCCTGAAGCCGCAACTCGGTGATCGTTCGCGTCTGGATGATGAGCAGGGTGCTTTTCTGGATGCCTTGCTATTGGCGCAGGATAATTTATGGCTGTTTTATAATGGCTTTGATCTGGACGATGGCGAGGCTCGCGATCCATCCACTGCCTTGCAGGAACTGATTCAGCATATCGCATTCATCTGTCAGTCGGAACAGCCGGATGCCGAAGTCGATCCTGTGGTGGAAATCAATGGTCTGTCAGTGGCTAAACATATCCAGCAGCTTTATCATGTACATCCCTTGCAGCCTTTTGATCCGGCCGGATTTGCAGGTGCGCAAACACCACGTTATCGGGATCAGTGGTTTGCGGTGGCAGAATATATCCGCAGCGCCGAAGGCAAGCGCAGCAGCTGGATCAATGCGCATTATCCGGCAGTTGAACAAAAAGAACTGCGGGTGCTGAAAGGCGATGAGTGGATTCGGGACATGATTTTCCCGGCACGTTTATTTCTGAAAAGTGTCGGAATTTCCACAATTCGCTATGCAGATTTGCCGAGTTCCCGTGAGCCCTTGTTATTAAACAAGCTGGAACAATATCAGGTGCGGGATTTTCTATTACAACAAGATCAGCAGATTGAGCCGAGTTTGATGCTAGACCGTTTGCCAGTAGGCAAAACCCAGCAAGCCACCTGGCTCAGCAGTCAGCAGGAACAGCAGTTGTTGCAAGAACGTTTGCTACAGCTCGGCAAAGAACTGACGCCGGTGACCCAGCAATCCTTGCAATTTAGTCCTGAACTGATCATTCATATCAGCGTACCACAAGCCTCGCACAGCAGTTACTGGTTAAGTCTGCAATCCTCTTCGGCCTCGGAAAAACGCCGTGCCCAGATCTGGCTGGAATATCTGTTATGGCTGGCTTACTTAAATGATGATGCACGCTCACCAGAACTGGAACGTATTGTGATTTTCAGTAATAAGACCCTGAAATTTTCCGGCTTGAGTTCGAGTAAAGCGCGAGAATATTTACAGTTCTGGTTCAAAGCCTGGGAAATTGGTCAACAGCAGCCGCTGGTGTTGCCAGCGGAATTGTTGATGAAAAAAGAGTGGCAGTGGGCCGAAAATGAACAGGGCAAAATGACCATTGTGGAAATGCCGGAACTGCTAAAAGCCTGGAATAATAGCTATGAAAGTGCCAAGCCTTTGGCTTCGGATGAATCCAGCCTGTTGCATCAGGACTGGCAGTTTATTTTGCAGGATCAGGACCCGGATCTGGCCTTGCAGCGCTGCTGTCATGATTTCGCCCATGCTCTGTATGCGCCGATTCACCAACATCTGGAATGGGTGAAATAGCAATATGACCGTGTTAAAGCAGCAGATGCAAAAAGCCATTTCTACCAATCCGATTCAGGACATGACGTTCCGGGGCTTACACTGGATTGAGGCCTCGGCAGGTACCGGCAAGACCTATACTTTATCCAGTTTGATGGTGCGGATTTTTCTGGATCAGTATTATCCGCATCAGGTGATTGCAACCACCTTCACCCGCAAGGCAACGGCCGAACTGAAAAACCGGGTACGGCTGCGGGTCGAAGAAACTTTGGCCTATATCCAGCGTCATCAGCAGCTCAATTCTGTGGAAATTGCAGCGAAGATTCAGAGCGAAACTGATCCTTTATTTCAGCAGGTGTTGAAAGATTATGGTACACGGATGGACTATGCCCGTCGCCGTTTGCGTCTGGTACTGACCCAGCTGGATGAACTGTTTGTCGGGACGCTGGACAGCTTTAGCCAGAAACTTTTACGTGAATTTGCCTTTGAAAGTGGCAAGATTGAACGTGCTGAACTGACCGAAGATCAGGATTTATATATCCAGCAACTGATTCATGATGTGCTGCGTGACTGGATTCAGCAGCAGCCACAATATATGGTCAATCATTTGTATGTGCAGAATCTGCTGAAACCGGTCGAGCATTATACCGGGCTGGTTCGGGATGCTCTGAATTTTAGCAAGCAGCAATTCCAGAAGGTCGAGCCGGCTGAATGTGATCTAGGTAAATTAGAAGCCTGTATTACCCAATTATTGAATATTCATGAGCATGATCTCGAAGTCATGCGGCGCTATTGTCAGGAAAGTCCAAAGTATTTTCACAAGAGTTTTTTGACCAAGTTAACCGACGTTTGTGAAAACTTTATGACCTGGAGCGCAGCCCTAAAAACTCAGGGTGGCATGAGTTTCTTCGATGCAGAATTGCAACCGATTTTACTGAATCTGTGCCATTTACGCCGTAAAAAAACTGATTTCCAGCCGACCACTCAGGTTTTTAACAAGAGCTGTCCGGAGGCGGAGCAGCAGCTGATTTTGCAACACAGCCTGATTGTGGCAATTGATGCACTGTGTGAGGTCAAACAGGATCTGGATGAGCAGTTGAAGCAGCTCACGACCTATCTGGAATTTCATATTATTCAAAGTGTGCAAACTCGTTTGCCGCAAACCCTGCAACAGCAGGGTGAAACGACTTTTTCCCAGCAAATCCGCACACTGGCAGAAGCACTGCAAGGACAACAAGGCCAGCGCTTTGCCCAGTTTGTACAGGCACGTTATCCGCTGATTCTGGTGGATGAATTTCAGGACACCAATCAGGATCAGGATGACCTGCTGGCCAAGATCTGGCGGGGTGCCAGCCGGGTGCAGTCCGGCTGCATGATTATGGTCGGCGATCCGAAACAGGCGATTTATGGTTTCCGTGGCGGCGACATGCTGACCTATAACAAGGCACATGCTGACGTGCGGCAAAAGCAGGGCCGCGAATATACCCTGATGCAGAACCATCGTTCGGTCAAAGCGCTGGTCGAAGTGGTCGATGCTTTATTTCAACGCCAGATGGATTTTGGTGAACAGGTGCAGTACACCCTGATTCAGGCCGGGAGTCGGCCGCATCCGGATCTCATCGATAGCGCTGTCTGCAATCCGCAGCCCTTACGCTGGATTCAGTTGGGTGAGTCGGATGTAGAAGCCGATCAGGTGACCTGGAAAATCCGTGCACTCCTCAATCAGTCTGCTCAACAGCAGTTATATTTTCAGCAGCAGAACAGTATTCAAAGCCTGAAAGCCGATGATATTGCAGTGCTGGGGTTTGGACATTTTGCCCTTGAGCAGGTCAAGCAGCGCCTACAGCGTATGGGTATTCCTTGTTATAAAGAGTCCAAACAAAGTGTTTTTGCCAGTGCTATTGCGCAGGATGTCGCGGCCGTCTTGACTGCAATCATGGATCCTTTTAATGAATCCAAGGTCAAACGTGCCTTACTGACCCGCCTGCTGGGCTTCAACCTGAAAAAACTGATTGAGTTACAGGCGCAGAGTGAAGGGCTCAGTCGCTATATTGCCGATCTGGATGCAATTCGGGAAATGTGGTTCGAAAAAGGTTTTCTCACGGCATGGAATTATGCCTTAAACCTGTTTCAGGTCTGGACTCATCTGGTGGCCAGTCAAAGTCTGGATAATGAACGGGTGGTTGTGAATTTGCGTCATCTGACCGAAATTCTGAGCCAGCAAAGTGAATATTATCAGGGTGCCCAAAAACTCTATCACTGGTATTTGCGTCAGTTACAGTCCCCTTCAGGCAAAGACAGTGAAAAAGAACGCAAGCTGTCTGGTGATCATGGGGTACAGCTGATGACCATCCATGCCTCTAAAGGGCTGGAATTTAAAGTGGTATTTTTACTGGGCGCAGATGCTGCTTTTGATGTGAATAAAGGCAATTTGAACTTTTCATTAAGTGGCACACTGTCTGAAAGTATTTTAGAACAATCCCGGGTGATTGCGGTCAATCATAAGAATTTGCACGAGCAGGCGATTTTACAGAATGCAGCGCGTAATGCAGCGGAAAATCACCGGCTTTGGTATGTGGCGCTGACCCGTGCCAGTCATCGGATATATGCCATGTTGCAAGACCACGCTTCACAATCCGATTCGGGCTTGGCGTTCTGGCGTGGGCAGGGCGATGCCATCTTCGAACATGCTTTAACTCTGGTCGAGCAGCCGCTGTCTCAGGAACCGGCACGTCTGGTCGAGCAGTCACACCATCATAAGATCGACATGCTGGCGCAACCTTTGCCAGAGCGACAGTTCTATCCACGCACCAAAACCAGTTTTACCGCATTGTCGCAACACCAGTCACATGCGCCAGTTTTGCAGGATGACCTGGTCATGGCTTCTGAACAGCTCGATAGTGCTGCCGATGAAATTCATTTTACTGGTCTGGAAGAACAGCCAGCAGCCGTACCCTTAAACTGGATTAGGCTGAATTTTCCTAAAGGCACCGTAGCCGGAACTTTCTTGCACAGCATTTTTGAACATATTGATTTTCAGGACAGCAGTTACTGGAATCTGGAAATCCGGCGCCGTTTTAAAAATACCGCACCGCAAATCTGGCAGGAACTGAAAGAAAAATTTGAACAGGCTTTTCATATACGTAGTGTACTGGAGCAGGTCTTTTCCCTACATTATCAGGCCGCTGTAGTGAATCTGCGAACCCTGTTTCAGGCCACAGCTCAGGCAGATTTCAAAGCCGAGGAATTGCGTCATAGTATGCAGCGCGTATTGTCCAGCCTGAACTATAAGTTATTGACTGGAATTCGCCTGCATGACCAAAGCAAAGCTTATCGCCAGCAATGGCAGCAGCTGTTTCACTCGGCACAACAGCTCGAGCGTTCGGCTCTGCTGGAATTTTTAGGTCAGTTTCAGGTGTATTTCGATGGGCTGGAGGATGACGCCTTTATCCAGTTTTTTGAACAGGAAATGGCCCAGCTCACACGCTCTGCAAGCACTGAATCGCTGAATGTGGACAGTATTTTCCAGACTGCTTTTGAGGGATTGCTGGACGAGATCACGGAAGATATTTTGCTGAACCTGATGCATGACTGGGTATATGACATTCTAGCCACTCCGATCCAGGCAGATTTTGCGTTGGCACAGCTGGAGGCTAAACAGTATCTGTCAGAATTTCCTTTTTATCTGTCCTTGACCGATGCCCCTTTGCAGATTCGGCAAATCCATCAGCTTTTTCTCGAACATGACATGGTCATGAGCGATTTTAATGAGGCCAAATCGGCGCGATATCTGACCGGTTCCATCGATCTGGTGTATTTCGATGGTCAGCGCTACCATATTGCCGATTATAAAAGTAACTTCCTCGGGCCGGATCAGCAGCACTATAGTGCTGAGGCGATTCAGCAGAATATGAGCCAGTCCAGTTACTGGTTGCAGGCTGCTTTGTATTTGGTGGCGCTGCATCGGTACTTGAGTGCCAATATGCAGACTTATTCGATTCAGCAGCACTTGGGCGGCGCAACCTATCTGTATTTGCGCGGGATGAATGGACAGGCGCAGCAAGGAGCCTATCATTGGCAACCGGACTCTGAATTCATAGAAAGACTGGATCAAATATTGGGCTATTGTGAGCAGAAAAAATCAGCATGATTTTGCGATTTTATAAAATATGTATAGATTAAACATGAAATTATCCTGTGGATAACTTTGAGGATAACTGTGTGGAAAATGAGCAGAATCACGTGTCACAGCAACATTCCGATTTAATGGCCTGGATTGACTATCTGTGTCAGCCTCCATTCAGTACAGCTGCATTTGATCCGGCAGCAAAATTATTGATCGAGCAACTGCTGGAAGCGATGCAGGCGGGAGATAGCTGTATCGAAGTTAATCCTCAGCAGGTTGCCTTACTGCATAATCTGGTTCTAGACCGCCATCAGCAGAGTGCAGGAATTGCACCATTTATTTGTGCAGATCAGCATTTATATCTGTACCGCTACTGGCAACTGGAACAGGCAGTGGCTACACAGTTGGTACGGATCAAGTCACAAACGGTGACTCCGGTGAATTTAAGCGAGCATAATCGCAATCTTCTCTCAGATCCACAGCAGAAACTGGCACTGGAAATGGTTGCGCAGCAGGCGCTGAATATTATTACCGGTGGGCCTGGAACAGGTAAAACCTATACCTTGGCGCATATTATTGCTGTACTGTATGAAGCCTTGCCGCATATACGGATCGCTATGGCAGCACCTACCGGAAAGGCCGCGCAGCGAATGAAAGAAGCACTGCAAAAAGCCTTGCATAGTGAAGCGTTGCAACAGTTTGAGCTAGAAGCATTAAAACAGTTACAACCGGTGACCCTGCATCGCTTACTAGGTCTGGGTACTCGCGGACAGCCACGCTTTCATGCCAAACAGCCTTTGCCCTATGATGTGATCGTGGTCGATGAAGCCTCGATGCTGGATTTGAATCTGTCCCAGATGTTGCTGGCCGCCGTACCGTCTCATGCACGTCTGATTTTACTTGGCGATGCAGACCAGTTGGCTTCTGTGGATGTCGGCACCGTTCTGGCAGATCTGCAACAGGTTGCGACTTTGCAGGATAATCGGGTCAACTTAATTACCACACGACGTTTTAAAGCAGGGGCCAAGATTGGGGCAATGGCTGATTTTATTCAGCAGCAGCATGAAGCTGCCAGTGTCCTGCAAAAATTTGAGCAGCAGATTGTCACTGCCAGTGAATTACAAGCCATCGCCTTGGATCAGGTTGAGATTGACCAGATCCAGTTGCAATATTTAGCGCCTAGTGCTGAACAGACGGCCACTACATTGAATCAATATTATGACCAGTTGATGTATGGTTATCAGGCCTATACACAGGTTGTCAAAAATAAGCAAGGCTTAGATAATTTCGAGCAATATGTACAACAGGTGGTGAGATCATTTGATGATTACCGTATTTTAACTGCGATTCGTTCTGGTGATCTGGGCTTATTCAAAATCAATCTACAGATTGAACAACGCTTTTTAGCAGCTCAAGGTCAACTGAAGCAGGGTGACTGGTATGTCGGGCGGCCGGTCATGATGACCTATAACGATTATCAACTGGGTTTATCCAATGGTGATATTGGCATCTGTTTTTTACGTGAGCAGTCTGGTCAGTGCCAGTTTGAAGTCTATTTTCCGAGTCTGGAAAAATGGGTCTTAGCCACCCGTTTGCCAAAGAGTATAGAAACCGCTTTTGCACTGACCATTCACAAATCTCAAGGTTCAGAATTTGCACATACCGCAGTGGTGCTGGATCAATATGCGCAAAATCTATTAAGTAAAGAGTTGATTTATACTGCAATTACCCGTGCTAAAAAAGTGGTCAGTTTATTGGTAGATTGTGACGCTTTTACACAAGCCTTATGCGTACGAACCACACGTAAAAGTGGTTTAAGTCAAAAAATACTTGAACAATCTACTAGTTTATTGGCAAAAAATAATCAGATCTTGTAGGTAAAAGCTTACACGGATTCAAGAAATTGCCGCATAGAGCTTTTAATCAGTTTTTGAGAAGATTGGTCATACAAAATAACTCAACACGGAAAGTTGAGCATAATCGCATAATGATAAAAAGAATGTCAGTAGACAGCGAACTTACAGTGAGGTAAGTAAAAAGAGGAAACTTACAGCCGCTAAGCCTTGTAGTTTTGGGAGAGACTACAAGGCTTTTTTATATTTAATTAATTTATATTTCAAAATACTAGATATTTACCTTAATTCTAAAGTTGGATATTGTTGTGGAATGGCTGGATTTAAGCGAATTAGGTTAAATAAAGTGGTATTAATGTAATATTATGCAACTTTTAGGCTAGTTATTGTACGAAATAGCTTACAGCAAGATACGCTAAATGCCTCTACTTGTCTTTGTAGAATATGGCAAAATCTACCACACAAGGAAGGTGATTTTTCAACAGGATGTTTGAAAATAATAACAAGCGTAAAACGCTATAAAAAACACAATAAATAATAATGATAAGAGAAAGAACTACAGCGCCAAAAAGCCCGACTAAACTCGGGCTTTTTTTTATCCATTTTTTATTCAGACAGACGACGGTACATAAAACAATAGAAAAAGCGTTCTAATTGCTTAGGTCGATTTCTCTATTTAAGTGGTCTAGACGATCTCGCTTAAAACAGTACAGATCTTGAATAACTCAGGATCAATGGACAACAGCTTCGCTTTAAATAAATCACCGATTGAAAACATTTAAAAGTGCTGATCTATTTTTGCAATTTGGCGCATTTTCCCTTAAAATATACAACTTGCTGTAGTGATGCACGGCAGTCAAAGTTTTGAATTCTCATTACATTGATTTTTATCAAAATATATAAGCATCTCGGAGAAATCGAATGGCTTTAACTAACGCAGATCGCGCAGAGATCATTGCTAAATTCGCACGCGCTGAAAACGATACTGGTTCACCAGAAGTTCAAGTAGCTCTTTTGACTGCTCAAATCAATGACTTACAAGGTCACTTCAAAGAGCACAAACACGACCACCATAGCCGTCGCGGTCTAATCCGTATGGTTAACCAACGTCGTAAGCTGCTTGACTACCTAAATGGTAAAGACCACGGTCGTTATGTAGCATTGATCGGTGCTTTAGGTTTACGTCGTTAATTCGATTTAAACTTTATTTTCGGGTTATTGCATGCTTTGTGCTTTATTGCTGAAAACTAAAGTCGGTTTAGCTTTTGGCTAGGCCAGTGGAAGGGGCGAATGTTTCGCTCCTTCTTTGTGTTTAAAAATAGTATTTAATCTGGTGAGGTCGGCTTCTAAGCTTTGTCATTTGTTCGTCTATATGGTCGTGAATGCCAAACCTTAGGGGTCTCCACTAGAATAATTGTTCACAAGAACTAGGAAAAAATAAAACATGTCGATGTTTAATATTATTCGTAAAGAATTCCAATTCGGTCAACACAACGTGATTCTTGAAACAGGTCGCGTTGCACGTCAAGCAAACACTGTTGTGATCACCATGGGCGGCGTACAGGTTCTTGTTGCTGTTGTAGCGCAACCTAAAGCAAAAGCCGGTCAAGACTTCTTCCCATTGACTGTTAACTACCAAGAAAAGCAATATGCTGCAGGCCGTATCCCGGGTGGTTATGGTAAGCGTGAAGGCCGTCAGTCTGAAGCTGAAACTTTAATTTCACGTCTGATCGACCGTCCAATTCGTCCATTGTTCCCAGAAGGTTACTTCAACGAAATTCAAGTGACTGCGACAGTAATTTCATCTGACAAAACCATGGATGCTGACATTGCTGCAATGCTGGGTACTTCTGCTGCATTGTCGATTGCAGGTACGCCTTTCCGTGGTCCAATCGGCGGCGCGCGCGTTGGTTTGATCAACGGTGAATACATCCTGAACCCGAACCACGAACAGTTAAAAGAGTCTGATCTTGATCTGGTTGTTGCAGGTACTGAAGCTGCAGTATTGATGGTTGAATCTGAAGCGAAAGAACTTTCAGAAGACCAAATGCTGGGCGCTGTATTGTTCGGTCATGACGAAATGCAAATCGCGATTCAAGCGATCAAAGAATTTGCTGCAGCAGCTGGCGCAGTGGAGTCAACTTGGGTTGCTCCAAGCAAAAATGAAGCGCTTCTTGGTCAATTAAAAGATGCATTCGAAGCGAAAATCTCTGAAGCCTACACAATTGCTGTGAAACAAGACCGTTATGCGGCGCTTGATGCACTTCACGCAGAAGCGGTTGCTCAGTTCGTTCCTGAAGAAGATGAAACAGGTATTGCTGACGAAGTAAACGAACTCTTCGAAGATCTTAAATACCGCACGGTTCGTGACAACATCTTGTCTGGTAAGCCACGTATTGATGGTCGTGATACTAAAACTGTTCGTGCAATCGATGTACAAGTGGGCGTATTAGGTCGTGCTCATGGTTCTGCATTGTTCACACGTGGTGAAACTCAGGCATTGGTTACAACAACTTTGGGTAATACCCGTGATGCGTTGATGGTTGATACCCTTGCAGGTACTAAAACTGACAACTTCATGCTTCACTACAACTTCCCTGCATACTCTGTAGGTGAAACGGGTCGTGAATCTGGTCCTAAGCGTCGTGAAATCGGTCACGGTCGTCTAGCACGTCGTGGTGTTCAAGCAGTTCTTCCTGCAGCTGACCGCTTCCCGTACGTGATCCGTATCGTATCTGACATCACAGAATCGAACGGTTCATCTTCAATGGCTTCTGTATGTGGTGCTTCTCTATCACTTATGGATGCAGGTGTTCCACTTAAAGCACCAGTTGCGGGTATTGCAATGGGTCTAGTAAAAGAAGGCGAGCGTTTCGCAGTTCTTTCTGACATCCTGGGTGATGAAGATCATCTTGGCGACATGGACTTTAAAGTCGCAGGTTCTGCAAACGGTATTACTGCACTGCAAATGGACATCAAGATCGAAGGGATTACTGAAGAGATCATGGAGTCTGCATTGAACCAGGCTTATGCCGGTCGTATGCACATTCTTAATGAGATGAACCAAGTAATTTCACGCGCTCGTCCTGAAATTTCGATGCATGCACCAACATTCCAAGTGATCAACATCAACCCGGACAAAATCCGTGATGTAATCGGTAAAGGCGGCGCGACGATTCGTGCGATTACTGAAGAAACGAAAGCTGCAATCGATATTGAAGATAACGGTACAGTTCGCGTATTCGGTGAAACTAAAGCGGCAGCCGCTGCTGCAGTTGCTAAAATTCAAGCATTAACTGCTGAAATCGAACCAGGTACAATTTACGTGGGTAAAGTGATTCGTATCGTTGAATTCGGTGCGTTCGTAAATATTCTTCCGGGTACTGATGGCTTACTTCATATCTCTCAAATCTCGAACGAACGCATTGCGAACGTTGCAGATGTATTGAAAGAAGGTCAAGAAGTGAAGGTACAGGTTGCAGACGTTGACAACCGTGGCCGTATCAAATTGACCATGAAAGACATCGAACAAGTTTAATCTACTGAATATTCCCATGAGTTAGCTCATGGGAATGAAATATCAAAGCCCTGAGCTTGATCAAAGTGCTTACTTTGGCTGTTCAGGGCTTTTTTTATGCTTCGGAAAATCTCCGCACATCTGGCCAAAATGTTTGAATCGCCCACAGGCTGTCAACGATTGTCGCACGATCTGAGTCTGTATTAAGCAGTTGATCTTAGGTCAGGGGATCGGCTTCAGAACTTTTTAGCAGACGATAAATTTCATCTTTCAATTTTAGCTTTTTACGCTTGATCGCTTCAATATCATTGTTGATATGATTGACCGGGTCGAGTTCAAGCTGACTAATTTTCCTGTCCAGCTCATTATGTTCCTCAAACAATTTGGCAAAGTATGGATTTTCCTCGCGAAGTTGTACAATCAAGTCGCGGTATTCGGGAAACATGTATTTCATTTTTTTATTACAATCTTTGGTTTTCATAGCGCTTTTTATACTCTAATCATCAAATTAAAAATAAATATGCCCTGATCTGCAGCGAAAGATGCAGATAGACAGAGCATCAAAGGACTTACTTAAAATGCAAATGTTTGACCTCGCGGCGTAACTCCTGCACTTCATCGATGAGGTCCAGCATCATCGCGACTGCGGTAAATGACGCATCAAAATCGCGTTGCAGGCGATAGGCGCGTTGTGCACGCGAAATATCCTCACCGAGGAAAGTGCTGGCTGGCGTGATAGGAGAACGATCGGGCAGAATTCCATGTTCAATCAATTGCATGACCCATTCCGGGCTTTGTCCGCATGCTTCTGCGAAGTGGATGAGGTCAAATGAGTGATCGTCCATAATTTCTGACGGGGTATAGTCCTGTGAAAAGCTTTCTTGGTACTGAATTGTAGTCATGGCTCTACTCCTTAAACAGCCAAGTGTGCAAAATTGAGAGAATGAAAAGGTGCTGAAGTAAAACGCTTTCTATTCTTCGGATATGCAGACTCAAATGATCACGAGAAAAAAATCGGTATGTTTCGGTATTCAATGCCTCAGGAACGCGCGAATAAGAGAAGGTGAAAGTGAACGCTGTTTTTATAGTTTTATGTTTTATTGACCGAGTGTGTTCAAACACTTTCCTGTGTTGAATATACGCTGCCCTATGAGGACGGCAAAGCAGACCTGATGACAGAATTGAACAAGGCTGAAGATTGATCATCATAAATGGATAAAAAATAACCGTCTTCGATCCATTATTATGACTTTAGCTGCGCCAAAACAGTTTTTATTTGTACCTTATTGTTTCAAATCATGACAAAGAAAAAGCCCCTGATACAGAGGCTTTGAAAATCTTTCTGAAATTAATGTTTTATCCAGGTTACACTGCGGCCAATTACTGAGACACCGACATAACCACGCAAGGTTAGACGTTTGCCATTGGCGCTTAGGCGTGCTTTGCCTTTGTAAATTTTGCCACTGATCGGATCAAGCACTTTGCCGTCATGGTATTCACGTGGCTTTTTCGGATCTGCTTTAAAATCCCAGATAAACGGCAGGCCTATAAACGGTTTGTCTTTGAGCTGACCTGGACATTTATGACAGATGCCCATTTTCTCTGCGCCAGGCAAGCTACGTGTTGCGACAATTATTCCTTCATAGCTACCATCCGCTTTCTTACGAACTTCTACATCCGCACGAGAATAGCCTGATTGATCATCAATGGTTTTCCATTTACCCACTAATGGATCTTCATAGGCAAAGGCCAAGCTAGAAACCGCAGCCAAACTTATCCCCATCACTAGAGTGTTCAATAATTTTTTCATAACATACCTGTTAAATTTGATACTGTATTCATTTTAGAATTATTACTCTAATTTATTTTAAAAGCATAATTAAATCAATACTATAAAATGTGATTGTATTCTCATAATTTTTTTAAAACGATGATTATTTGGTCTTTGTTAATGTGAATAGTCTTATAATTTAAATGGGATTTTGAGGTGGGGTTTATCTGAGGATCTGATTCAGTGAATAGGCAGGTTTTCTACTGGAGGTAAATATGCTCTGTTGAGCTTCGTCATGTAAATTTTAAAACATAAAAAAGCACTCCTGAGGAATGCTTTTTTAAACTCATGCTTAGCACCGTTTAGCTTAGATGTTCACCACATAGACCTAAGGCCTCTTCGGCTGTAAAGGTATATTGGCTATTACAGAACTGACAATCCATTTTGATCGGATTCTGGAATTCCAGTGTTTCACGTATTGATTCTACGCCAATCTGTTGTAAGGCCACTGCACAGCGCTCTTTAGAGCAGGTACAGCCAAATTTCAAGGCTTCAGTTTCTGGTAAGCGCACCTCTTCCTCATTATATAAACGGTAAAGAATGTCAGTGGCTTGCAGGCCGATTAGTTCTTCAGTTTTCAAGGTTTCAGTGAGCATGGTCAGACGCGGCCATAAATCTTCATCAACACGGCGCTGTTCTTCTTCACTATTCCGTGGCAATAGCTGAATCAGTAAACCACCGGCGCGCTGATGGTCGCTTGCCAGTACAATGCGCGTTGGAATCTGTGCAGACAGGTCATAATACTGCATGAGGCAGCCAGCCAGATTTTCTTTGTCCAGCGGCACAATACCTTGATAACGCTCACCAAATTCTGGTTCGATATTGATAAACAGCACTGGAGAAACCAGTGACTTTAAGATGGTGCTGCTGTCTTCACCCACCAGAAAGTGCGGATCTTCTTCATAGTCCGCCAAAGCGCGAACTTCACCCAGGTGGTTGCATTCAGCCATTGCCCATTTAAATGTGCCCGATGCCTGAATTTGCAGGCTGATACGCCCTTTAATCTTCAAGGTGCTGGCAAGCAGTGCAGTCGCAGTGAGCATTTCACCCAACAGAATCTTGACCGCAGGTGCATAGTCACGTTGCGCTAAAATGGTTTGCAAAGCTTCTTCAAGATGCACCACTTCACCACGAACAGGGCTATCTTCAATAAAAAAGCGTTGGCGTAAATCAGACATAAAATTCTCCATAACCCTGCTTTAATGGTGTCATTATTGTAAAACACAAGTTATGACAGATCATCTCTTAACGCATCAATTCCTGCGCCGTTTGTATCCTGTTGCGGCTGTGTATCTGTTTTTTGAACTTTGTTGCGTTGATCCTGCGCAAACAGATGTTCGAGTTCTGCCAAGCTACTGCGGTGATGTTCATAACTTGCGTGTTGATCCGAATCTAGATGGTATTGACTGTTGAGTAATTTTTCATCATGTGCGCGGAAGTATTCAATCTGTTGCTGACTTTCTTCCGGAGCAGTATTCAACTGGCTTAACAAAGCCTCACTCATTTCCAGTGCTGAAAAGTAGTTTTCACGCCAGATTTTCTCTACACCTAAATCCTGTAACAGATGCACATGATGACGATCACGCGCGCGTACCCATAAACAAGTTTCAGGATAATTCAGCCGGATATACCGCACGATCAGCATCGAATCTTCAATATCATCAATGGCAATAATCACTTGCTGGGCCATCGCAATTCCTGCATGTGCCAAAGTTTCTGGCTCTGTCGCATCGGCCTGATAGAAAGGAATTTGATACTGCGCAAGCAGTTCAGTGGCTGGCACATTGCTGTCCATGACACTAAATGCATGCTGTTGTTGCAGTAAAATCCGGGCAATAATTTGTCCAAAGCGGCCAAATCCAATCAGCAAAATAGGGGGGCTGGCTTGAGGACTGGAATCGGTTTCAAAGGTCGCAGCCAGATGATTGTTTTGATCCAGACGCGGTAAAACCTGACTGTGTAATAACCAGTAAAATGCCGGGCTAAGTAACAATGAGAAACTCACCATCCAGAGCAAGGGCGACAGCAGATTGGCTGCGATGATCTGGTCGGATACCGCAATCACCAGCGCCAGCAAGGCAAACTCGCCACCTTGTGCCAGGCTGGCTGCCAGCAAGCTACTGTTGCGCCAGCTATTTTGATGATAACGCGCCAATACCAAACTGATTGCAAACTTGACCAAGATCAAAGTGAAAGTGCCACCGAGAATGATCCAGAGGAAATTCAACAGATCAGATAGCTGTAATGACATGCCCAGACTGATAAAGGCTAGGCCCATCAATAAGCCCTGAAAAGGCCGAATGGTGCTTTCTACCGCGGGCCGGAAATCTGAATCTGCCAGTAAAATCCCGGCAAATAAAGCGCCAAGAAACAGATTCAGTCCAAGCGTATTCATCAAGAGCAGCAGTGCCAAAGTTACCGCAATCGCCACAATGGCATGCAGTTCGTGACTGCCACTTTTTGCAATCCAGCGATATAGTGGCTGCATCAGATAGCGATTACACAGGAACAAGCCGGTAAAAGTAGTGATCATCGCGGCAAAATAAGCCACTCCGTGTTCGGTCGAACGAATCCCGGCAAATAAAGGAATGGCGGCAATCACAGGAATGGCCAGCAGGGCATGCAGCAGCAGGATTGAATAGGTCTTTTGACCATAGCTGGTGGCAAACTGTTCCTGATTGTGGAGTTGTTGAATCACCAAGGTCATGGCTGACAGACTGCCAGCAAGTCCAATCACAATACTGGCAAGCAGGCTTTGTTGTAGAAAAATCCAGGCCAGCAGGCTAAAAATCAAGGTACTCATTAGTACCTGCAAAGCAGCCGTCATCCACAGAGATTGACTGATCTGGGCGATGCGTTGTGGTCTGAGTTGCAGCCCGATCCAGAACAGCAGTGCCAGCAGGCTGACGTTCATGAAACTGTTCATCAGGTCTGGAGTCTGAATCAGATGCAAAACACCCGGACTTAAGATCAGTCCTGTTAACAGATAGCCCAGTACGCTTGGTAGTCTGAGCCTTTTACTCAGTGGCACTATTAACAGTGCGACCACCAAAACCAGTGTTATTTGTAACAGTATCGACATTTTCCTGTCCTAAATTTTATGCTTGATCCAGACGTTGATGCGTATGTCCCGGACATGGACTCAGATGCAATTCTCTTAGCTGAGTTCTTGCGGGTCAATGTCCAGTGTCAGCTTCATGCTGGAAGGTTTGTCCTGCAGCATATTCTGCCACCAGCTGCGCACATAGTAATGCAAACGTGGACGATCTGCTGACAAGAGCACCATATGCGACTGATAGCGCCCAGCCTTACGTTCCATCGGCGCAGGAATTGGTCCCCAGATGTCCAGCACCAGATCAGGATATTGCCTGAGGAATGCCGCATGTTTCTGTAAGAATTCGGTATTTTGTGCCTGATCCTTGGATTCGCAGCGAATCAGGATGGCATAACGATAAGGCGGCATCTGGGCAATTTGCCGTTCCTTTAAGGTCTGCTGGGCAAACACACGATAATTTTCATTGACCAAGGTATTCAGCAGGGCATGATCCGGTCTGAGCGTCTGCAAATAGACATCGCCTTTGTGTTCACCACGTCCAGCCCGGCCTGCGACCTGAACGATCAGTTGTGCGGTACGTTCGGTGGCACGGAAATCCACACTGAGCAGACCGGAATCAATATCCAGAATCGCCACCAGCGTCACATAAGGAAAATGATGCCCTTTGGCCAGCATCTGGGTGCCGAGCAGAATCGCGGGTTCACTTTTTTGAATCTTGTCATAGATTTTTTGCCAGCTACCCACCCGGCTGGTGGAATCGCGATCGACCCGAATCACTTCATGATCTGGAAAAAGTTCATTCAGATGTTCTTCGACCTTGCCAGTGCCCATACCCAGTGTGACCAGTTCCTGATGCTGACACTGCGGACAGTGCTCCGGCATTCGGTGAATGGTGCCACAGTGATGGCAATGCAGATGCTGATAAGGCTGGCGATGCACAGTAAAATTGGCATCGCAGTGCGGACATTGTGCCTGCCAGCCACAACTGCCACAAAGCAGGACGGGGGCATAGCCACGGCGGTTTAAAAAGATCAGTACCTGTTCTTTTTTCTCCAGACGCTTTTTGATGTCCTGAATCAGTTGCAGACTGATGCCATGCTTTTTCTGTGCCACCTTTAAATCCAGAATATGGATTTTCGGCATTAAGGCTGTGCCGGCACGTTGATTCAGCTCCAGCACCTGCATTTTGCCATGTTCAACCAGCGCATAACTGTCGATACTTGGTGTCGCTGATCCCAGCAGCACTGGACATTGCTGTAAATGGCCGCGGTACAGCGCCACATCGCGGGCATGATAGCGGAAACCTTCCTGCTGCTTAAAAGACAAATCATGTTCTTCATCCAGAATGATCAGACCCAAATTCGGTATGGGGGTATAGATGGCGGAACGTGTGCCGAGGATGATTGAAGCTTTGCCAGTCTCTGCTGCCTGCCAGGCTTGCAGACGTTTTGTATCGTTTAGGCCTGAATGCAATAGCGCGATATGACACTGAAAACGCGACTGGAAACGGCTAATCGTTTGCGGGGTCAGACCAATTTCCGGCACCAGCACCAAAACCTGCTTGCCCTGTTTCAGCACCTGTTGCATGATTTGTAGATAGACTTCGGTTTTACCACTGCCGGTCAGACCATCCAGTAAAAAAGCCTGATATTGATTGCGATACTTTAATACCTGATCAATGGCATGTTTCTGTTCAGGATTAGCGGTTAGCGGCATTTGCGCCAATTGCATCGGCTGTGGACTGAAATCTTGTGGCTCCAGCACACAGGTACAAATCTCTTTTTTCTCCAGTGCTTTTAAGGTCGCAGTTTCAATTCCGGCCAAATTCAATACATTTTCAGTGGTGCCAACCGGATGCAGTTTTAAAATCCGGTAGGCTTCCTGCTGCTTTTCCGAACGGCGTATTTTAGCTTCAGCATCAGGGTTCAGAAGTTTCCAGGTGCGGGCCAGCAGGTTATAAGGCTTACCTTGGCGTAACAGCGTTGGCAGGGCACTGTGCACCACTTCACCCATCGGAAACTGATAATACTGTGCCGACCATGTCAACAAACTTAAAACTTTAGGGTCTATGATGGCACGTTCATCCAGCAATTCAGTGACGGGCTTGAGTTTAAAACGTGGGTCGACCGGAGTATCTGCGGAGAGCTTTTCGATAATCACCCCAACCAGATTCTGTCGTCCAAAAGATACCAATACGCGTGCGCCGACCTGGGCCTGCTCAAATTGTTCTGCATTCATACTGTAATCAAAACAATCGAATACATGCACAGGTACAGCAACGCGTACGCGACAAAGTGGACTAGAATCGGTATGAGAATTTTGCATGTCTGGTGCTGGATATCCTGAAGAAATTTCGTCGTGCTTAAAGTTCGATTATGGTAGAGTGAGCAGATAATTTATATCAAAGAATATGAATGATTTCGGTGGTCTGACGCAACAGCGTTAAGCAAAATTTTGGAAAATTAGAGCATTACAATGCCTGCATATCAGTTTATTGCGCTTGATGCTTCAGGAAAGCAGCAAAAAGGCGTGCTGGAGGGGGATTCTGCACGTCAGATCCGGCAACAGTTAAGGGATAAAGCACTTATTCCGGTCTCTGTTGATCCTGTCGAGAAAAAAGACAAACATGATCGGCGGAAATGGTTTGAAAAAAGCATTACCGCTTATGATCTGGCCTTAATGACCCGGCAATTATCTGTCCTGGTCGCCGCCGCGATTCCGCTGGAAGAAGCCATCCGCGCCGTCGGCAAGCAAAGCGAAAAAGTACATGTACAAAATCTGCTGATGTCGGTGCGTTCCAAGGTTCTGGAGGGGCATAGTCTGGCGCAGGGTCTGCAACAGTCCGGGCGGTTTCCAGAATTGTATATTGCCACCATTGCGGCCGGTGAACGTTCCGGGCATCTGGATCTGATTCTGGATCAATTGGCTGACTATACCGAAAACCGTTTTGCCATGCAGAAAAAAATTCAAGGCGCGATGGTCTATCCAATTATTCTGATGCTGATGTCTTTTGCCATCGTGATGGGGCTGATGACTTATGTGGTGCCAGATATCGTCAAGACTTTTGATCAAAGCAAAGATGCCTTACCGTGGATTACGGTCACCTTGATGAAAGCCAGTGATTTTATTCGTATTGCGTGGCCATTTCTCTTGGTTGGCGGTTTCTTGGGCATCTCCCTGCTGATACGATTCTTAAGAACCACAGCCGGGCATTATGCCTTCGACCGTTTAACCCTGAAACTGCCTTTATTTGGAAAATTATCACGCGGGATTAATGCTGCACGTTTTGCCAGTACCTTATCCATTTTGACCCAGTCAGGCGTGCCTCTGGTCGATGCCCTACGGATTGGCGCTGCAGTCAGTAATAACTGGGTGATTCGTGATGCGGTCAATCTGGCAGCGGAAAAAGTCACCGAAGGCGGCAACCTGGCAACCCAGCTGGAGCGCAGTGGTTATTTTCCACCGATGATGGTACAAATGATTAAAAGTGGCGAAGCCTCGGGCGAACTGGATCGCATGCTGGAGCGTGCATCACAGATGCAGGATCGGGAAGTCACCACGCTGATTTCGACTTTACTGGCCTTATTGGAACCTTTAATGCTGGTGCTGATGGCCAGTATCGTTTTGGTCATTGTGATTGCGGTGATGCTGCCAATCGTCAATATGAATAATATGATTTAAACAGAATCAAGTTAAAATTCCTGTGGTATTAAAATTAAATTGAATGTTGTGAATGATGCAAATGAATGAGAGAGATTGAATGAAAAGGAATCAATTAAATAAACAGACGGGCTTTACCTTAATCGAAGTGATGGTGGTGATTGTGATTCTCGGTGTGCTTGCTGCACTGATTGTACCGAACGTGATGGGACGCGGTGAAAAGGCCAAAGTGGATACCACTGTGATCAAGTTACAGAGTATTGCTGGTTCACTGGACCAATATAAGCTGGACAATGGCAAATATCCAAGCATGCAGGAAGGTGGTCTGGATGCACTGGTGAATCAGCCAGCGACTGCGAAAAACTGGTTGCCGGGCGGCTATGTCAAGGGCGGCTATCCTAAAGACAGTTGGGATAATGATCTGCAATATGTAATGCCGGGCACCAATGGTCGTACTTTTGATCTGTATTCCTTCGGTGCAGATGGTCAGTCGGGTGGTGAAGGCACCGATGCTGATATTTATTATCAGCCTTGATTGAGAATCAATATAAACTCTCAATAGATGGAATATATCACTTCACTTAATAGATGTTTTCAATACTAAGTGAAGTGATAATAACTCTTAATTATAAATTATAATCTAAGTTTTTGATATTTATTGTAATTAATTAATGAGTTGTATGTGCGAGTTATAATAAGAATTATTCCCATATTTATCTATTACAATTATCATAAAATATGAATAAATATAGACTTTCTATTTACCCAAAAAGGCTCATAATGATCTGAACGGCACTTGACGAGCCAACGGAGAAGAATATGAAAGCATTAATCTTAGGGGATGAAATAAACCAATTTCATTGGTCGATGCTGAAATCTGTTCTTTTGGTTTTAAGCATGTTACCGATTAGTCAGGGCATTCTGCATTTATGGCAGACTACCGAGGGTAGCAGCCAGATTATGGTAGGTTTTTTTGCCATCAGTTTGATGAGTTCATTATTTGCATTGTGCTTCTGGTCGGCATTGAAAGCCTCGGTATTGCAATTAAAACAACGGCAGATGTCTGTATTCGAAAATATGATGGTGCAAACTTACCGCTATCTTCCAATGTTATCCCTCGCCAGTATGATTTCTTATCTAGCAGTTCAGTTCTAAAATTTGAAATATAAAAAACCGAGGCATTGACCTCGGTTTTTTATTGCCTTGAGTGTCCGTCCCTTTCGTAAAGGGAGCTTAGGAGAGATTGATAAGATGTTATATCTAGTAATCCCCCTAAATCCCCTTTTGTAAAAGAGGGACTTGAAGAAATTATCTTCTCGACTTAAAGCTGACATCCACTTTACGGGGACGGAAGCGCCAGCCCACCAGCAAGAGCAGAATCGAGAAGATCATCACCGGCCAATCACTCAGTTTCATATAAGGTGTTTCGCCTTGCATGGCTGGAAGTTCACCCCGCAGTACCGCTTCCTGATCCATCGGGGCTTTTTTCACAATATGGCCATTGTGGTCAATAAAGGCGGTCACGCCGGTATTGGTGGCACGGATAAACCAGCGGCCATTTTCCTTGGCGCGCATTTGTACCATTTGTAGATGCTGCAAAGGTCCTGCCGTGCCGGTAAACCAGGCATCGTTCGAGACCGTAACTAAAAAGTCACTTTGACTGGCATTGCGGCGTGTCAGGTTTGGATAAGCAACCTCATAACAAATTGCGGAACCTAAAGGATGGTTTTTCACATTCAATGGTTTTTGATTGTCCGCACCACGGGTAAAGCCGCTCATAGAGGGATCATTCTGTAAACCTGGCAATACCCAGCTTAACCAGCCTGACAGCGGAATATATTCACCAAAGGGCACCAGGCGCTGCTTTTTATACAAACCCTCCGACTCATCACCCGTGGCCATAATGCTGTTGTAATATTTCGGATAACCCGCAGCCTGTGATTCTGGTAAGTCCCAATACGGAATGCCGGTCACCCAAGCCGTACCCGATTTTTCAGCCTGTACTTTCATCGCTTCGAGAAAAGCTTCAATATCGGTCTGGAACATCGGAATCGAGGACTCTGGCCAGACAATCAGGTCACGGCCCCATTCGGTCTTGCTCAGATTGGCATAAATCAATAAAGTTTTTACCTGATATTCAGTCAGCCATTTCAGATCTTGCGGAATATTGCCCTGAATCAGAGAAACCGTAAGCGGTTTTTCATTCTTTGGTTGCACAAAACTCAATTGAGCCGCGCCCCAGGCACCGATTAGTAAAATTGCAGCAGGAACCACCCAGAACAGACGTCGGTTCAGAATTTCGACCAGTGCACAGGCCAGAATAATCACCACAAAAGATACTCCAAACACCCCAAACAGAGGTGCATAGGCATCTAGGTAGCGTTCGGTAAAAGCATAGCCGGCAAACAACCACGGGAAACCGGTAAAGACCCAGGTTTTAGACCATTCAAACAGAACCCAAAGCGGGGCAAAGGTCAAAGGGGTTTCCGGGAAAAAGCGGCGATAGACAAAGGTTTGAACGGCGCTAAACAGGCCCATCACCAGTGCCATGATCAAGATCATTACAACACTGAGAAATGCACTGGTATCGCCATAGACATGAATGGAGGTATACAGCCAGAATGCGCCCACAAACCATAGGCCAATTCCATAGGCCCAGCCAATTCCAAAGGCCTGTTTGGCAGTACGACCGCGCAGACAGGCATACAGCAATGCCGGAGACAGAATCGCCAGCCACCAGTAATGATAGGGAGCCAAGGCCAGACTGAAGATCGCACCTGCGAATAAGGCAATTAAGACCGGATAGATGAGCGGTAACGGTTTTTGCTGTTGAGAAGAACTCAACAGCTTATCGAAATACGCCCTCATTGGCGCACAGCTCGAATCAGGTGAATGGAACGTGAATCTGCTTCAAGAATGGTAAATTGCCAGTTTTCCAGCTCGATGGTTTGACCTTCAAGATCATTGACCAGACCAATTTCCTGTAATAACAAGCCGCCCATGGTTTCTACTTCATCATCAGAGAAAGTTGCACCCAGCATGTTATTAAAATGTTCAATCGGCGTCAGCGCTTGTACTACCCAGGTATTGGCAGTAGCCGGGTCATTATCCGGAACAATGAACTGTGCTTCTTCATCGGCATTGTCATGTTCATCTTCAATTTCACCGACAATTTCTTCCAGAATATCTTCTAGCGTCACCACTCCGGATGTGGTGCCGTATTCATCAATCACCACGGCAATATGGGTCTGGGTGTTTTTCAGCATGCGTAGCACCTGATCCGAACGGGCACTTTCTGGTACAAATAAGGGTTGACGCATCAGTGCGCGAATATCGACTTTGGAGGTTGGTTCGGTCAGAAAAGGCAATAAATCCTTGGCCAATAGAATGCCGACCACATTATCGGTTTGATCGGAGGAAAAGACCGGAAAACGCGAATGCGCAGATTCGACCAACACATGTAGGATATCCAGCAGTTGGTCATCTTCCTGTAAGCTGATCATCGACGTGCGAGGCGTCATGACTTCGCGAATTTTGGTTGCCGGAAGGTCAAGTACACCTTCAAGCATGGCAACAGTATCGGGTTCTAAAAATCGACGTGAATCTTGTACTAATTTTAGCAGTTCGTCGCGAGTTTCGGGTGCAGTTCCCAGCCATTTACGTAAGCCGCGCATACCCCACGACGGGCCTGATTCCTCGTGCATGATTTTTCCTGAAGACTCTTAATATCTAAAAAAACGTGGTTTTATCATACCGCAGAAAATACGCTTGTCTATTGTAAATATGATGTGCAGGCATGATCGTATCAGTCAGGGCTGCGTTTAGTCGTGTGTACTTTGGCAAAGCCGCAATGCCCGAGCGGGATTATGCTAAAATATTTTCAGTCTTCCACTCTTGAGTCTATCGATGTCCCCAACTGAAATTATCCCAAGCCTGCAATTAAATACCCGAGGTTTACGCTGTCCTGAGCCAGTCATGATGTTGCATCAGGCCATTCGTAAATCTAAAGCCGGTGATGTAGTTGAGGTGTTTGCTACCGATAATTCAACCTCTTGGGATATTCCAAAATTTTGCATGCACTTGGGACATGAATTGCTGTTGCAGGAAGAGTGTCTGGATGAAAATGGTAATAAAGAATTTCATTATCTGGTGAAAAAGGGCAGCTAAATTGGCCGAAATTTTTTTGAAATTTATGATCTGATAAGAGTTCTTATTCGATCTTAAAAATAATATTATCGTCATTCTCCAGAAAATAAACCCGCTCGAAAGCGGGTTTATTTTGTTCTCATGAGAGCTTAAATATTCGGATATGAGAACTTGCGGAATATATTCCTCATTCGCAAGATTACCCTAACATTACATGTTAGGGTATGAACTCGCGCAAGGACTAGCCGAATTACATATTCGGATACTCATTACATGTTAGGGTAATTAGGACCACCGCCACCTTCTGGTGTTACCCAGGTGATGTTCTGAGACGGATCTTTAATGTCACAGGTCTTGCAGTGCACACAGTTGGCTGCATTGATCTGGAAACGTTTTGAACCATCATTATTTTCCATGATTTCATAGACACCCGCCGGGCAGTAACGCTGCGCCGGTTCATCCCATTTAGGCAGGTTTACTTCAACCGGAATAGAGGCATCAGTCAGCTTTAAATGCGCAGGCTGGTTTTCTTCATGCACGGTATTCGATACAAATACAGAAGATAAACGGTCAAAAGTCAGCTTGCCATCCGGTTTTGGATAGTTTGGCTTGAAGCTTTCAGCGGCTTGGGTTTTTAGTGCAGCATGGTCTTGCACCAGATCATGCAGGGTAAATGGTACTTTGAACACGTTCTGGTCGATAAAGTTAAATGCACCACCCATCCATTGACCGAACTTGTGCATCGCCGGGCCAAAGTTACGTGAATTGTATAACTCTTCTTTGAGCCAGCTGTTGTTGAACTTGTCGGTATAAGCGGTGAGTTCCTTAACAAAGAAATCGTCACCCTCAACCACACGTGCAACCGCCAGATCACCGCCTTTTTCCACACCAGCCGCAATCGCTTCAAATACCGCTTCACCGCAGAGCATGCCGGATTTCATTGCGGTATGTGAGCCTTTGATTTTGGCAAAGTTCAGGAAGCCGGCATCATCACCAATGAGTGAGCCACCCGGGAAAGTGAACTTCGGTAACGAGTTAAAGCCACCTTTGGTCACGGCACGGGCGCCATAAGAAATACGCTTGCCGCCTTCTAAATACTGCTTGATTAAAGGATGGGTTTTCCAGCGCTGCATTTCCATGAATGGATACATATGCGGGTTGGTGTAGGACAGATCCACGATCATGCCCAAAGTCACCTGATTGTTTTCAGCGTGATACAGCCACCAGCCGCCTGAAGAACCGGTTTCATTCAATGGCCAGCCGGCGCCGTGCATCACCAGACCTGGTTTGTGCTTGGCAGGATCAATCTCCCAGAGTTCTTTAATGCCGATCCCGTAATGCTGTGGATCTGCATCTTTGGCCAGATTGAACTGTTCAATCAGACGTTTACCGAGGTGACCACGACAGCCTTCAGCAAAAATCGTATATTTGGCATGCAGTTCATAACCCGGAGTAAAGTTATGCGTCGGTTCGCCATCTTTACCAATGCCCATGTCACCGGTCTGGATGCCTTTTACCGTACCATCTGCATGATACAGAATGTCTGAGGCGGCAAAGCCCGGGAAGATTGAAACTTCCAGTTCTTCTGCTTTTTGGCCTAACCAGCGCACCACATTGCCGAGCGAGATGACGTAGTTGCCATCATTGTGCATGGTTTTTGGCACCATCCAGTGTGGTGCTTCTTGTGATTTTTCATCTGAAAGCAGGAAGAAGGTTTTATCTTCAGTCACCGGCACATTGAGCGGCGCACCTTGTTCTTTCCAGTCCGGGAACAATTCATTGATGGCACGCGGTTCTAGCACAGCACCAGACAGAATATGTGCGCCAACTTCGGAGCCTTTTTCTACGACACAAACGGACAAATCATTTAAGTTGTTTTCAATTGCAAGTTGACGGATTTTGATCGCAGCAGATAGACCCGCAGGGCCTGCGCCGACGATGACGACGTCAAACTCCATCGATTCACGTTCGATGTGTTCCATGTAGGACTCCTCATATTACTATTCGGTGGCAACCATAATCGGATGATTGGGTGCTGCCATAAGTGTTCTTGGTTCCTAGACACAAAAATACTGGTGTCTTTGATAATCTGGGCTAGTATAGTTTTAAACCGAGTTTTAGCCAATTGGCTGAAACATATTATTTTTCCGTCATTAAGGTCTTCTTTTATGGATAAGCCAGTACCCAGCAAACATCTGACGAAAAAAGTAACTTCTCCTGATGATAAAAATTTAATGGATATCGCGCAATACTTAAAAGATGCACAGGGCGGTCACAAAAGGTCAATTCCCCCTTTGGAGCAATGGCAGCCAAAGCATTGTGGCACAATGGATCTGAAGGTTTTGGCCAATGGAGAATGGTGGCACGAAGGTCAATTGATCAAACGCCAAGCCATGATTGACCTGTTTGCAACCGTCCTTTGGAAAGAGCAGGGAAAATTCTACCTAAAAACACCGGTAGAAATGATTGAAATTGAAGTGGAAGATGAACCTTTATTGGTCAATCAGGTCGATCAGGTCGAGATTAATGGACTGAGTTATTTACAACTGGGCACCACAACCCAAGACCTGATTATTGTGGATGCTGAACATCCGATCTTTATGCGTGAATATAAAGATGAGTTGCGACCTTATGTGCATGTACGTTTTGGAATCAATGCCCTGATCCAGCGTGCCGCATTTTTGCATCTGGTCGAGATGGGAGAGCTTGATGAAAATCCGGCAGGTGAAGCCGTTTTAAGTTTGAAAAGTGGCGATTTAGACTTGCATTTGAGCACCTGAGGTTTAAGCTTGGTCGCTAGAGTTTTTGACACCGCAATTCAGACCGTTATGAGCGCCATTCAACCCATTTCTCCGCTATTAGACCCGATGCCCAACGCAACAGCAGATGCGCCGATTGGTATTTTTGACTCGGGCGTAGGCGGCTTGTCGGTGGCTCTGGAAATTGCCCGCCATCTGCCGAATGAACGCTTTGTCTATTATGCCGATACTGCACATGTGCCTTATGGCCCGAGAGATGATCAGGAAATCCGTAGCCTGACTGCTCAGGCGATTGAATGGCTGTATCGTCAGGGCTGTAAAGTGGCAGTCGTGGCTTGTAATACGGCCTCTGCCTTTAGTCTGGATTATTTGCGTGACTATTATGGCGAGAACTTTCCAATTATCGGTTTGGTGCCAGCACTTAAACCTGCAGTCTTGAATACCCGGTCGAAAACAGTTGCGGTCTTGGCAACACCGGCCACTTTTCGCGGGCAACTGATTAAAGATGTGATCTCCCGTTTTGCCGAACCGGCTCAGGTTAAAGTCCTGCCTGTGACCAGTCTGGAACTGGTACCTTTTGTTGAGGCTGGAGAGCAGATGAGTGAAGCCTGTCTGCAAACATTAATAGAGATTTTACAACCAGTTGTGGATCAAGGCGCTGATTATTTAGTACTGGGATGTACGCATTACCCCTTCCTAAAAGCGTCAATTCAGTATATTTTTGGTCAAAAGCTGACATTAATTGACTCAGGATTCGCAGTTGCGAGACAAACGGCCCGAATTTTAATTAAAAATGAGTTATTATTTGAGCATGAGCGTAAAGAAAGCGTGAAAATTGAATTGGTGGTGAGTGGGCAGAATGCTGAACAGCTCCGGCCGGTTTTGCAGCACCTGATTCCTGCCGGTTTAAAATGGCAGATCAGTAATATGAGTGCAGTTTAAAACTCATTTTTATAATTTTAAAAGAACGATATTTTTTCATTTTGGGGTGGTCATATTGTGTCAAAATGCATGAATTCATGCATTTTTTATGCAAATGTACAGGAGAAGAGGATAGCCCATGCTGGATAAACGATACCAAGTGTTCATCTCAACCTCTGGGGCAGAAATGCAGCCGGAACGTATCATTTTGTCTCAAACATTAGTGGGTATGGGGTTCTTCTCTTGGGGACTGGAACAGCGTACGCCGCTGAATACTGCTTTTTCACGCCGCCAGATTGATGATTGTGACTATGTAGTGATTTTGCTAGGCAGTCAGTATGGGGAACAGTCTGTCTCGGGTGTCGGTTATATGCACCTCGAATACATCTATGCAGTGACCAAGCAAAAACCGATTATTGTGTTTATGCATGACGATCCGGCATCACGTGAAAGTTCATTACATGATACCAAGCCGGAATTGCGGGAAAAGTTTAAGGAATTCCGTCAATTACTGCAGCAGGAAGTAGACCAGGTCTTTACTTATCGCAGCTTGCGCGATCTGGAAATGGCAGTACGTTTTAATATGCCGCAAATGCTGGAGCGTTATCCGGTGACCGGATGGGTGCGTCCGCAAAATACCCAGGCGCTGCATGACGAGATTGATCAGCTTAAGGCTAAAGTGAGCCAACTGGAGCGTGATGGTGGAACGGCGGAAATAGATCCGTTCCTGAGCCTGCCTAAAGTATCCATGCATGAAGTTTTTTCTTTTGAATACCGGATGCAGGCTTATCAGGATGGAAACTTTAAGGAAATTAAAGTTCAGAAGAAGCTGACTTGGGCGCAATTATTGGCCCTGCTGGGCTCTACCTTTGTCAATCCGACACCGGAAGAGTTTTTCTCCAAGCGGATGAATGAATATTTAAATGAAAACGGTCTGGAAGATGCACGGGCAGAAATGCCACGTGCACATGCCGTGGCTCGTGCCCAGATGAATATTCGTGCCTTGCATAGCTTGAAAATTCAGATGCGCCAGAATGACTGGATTGTGCCATCAGGTCGGGATGACCGCCAGCGAATGCTCTGGCAGATTACGCCGAAAGCTCAAAAATTACTGGACAGCAGTTTGCTGGATTTAGATCGTACTTTTCAATCTAAGTCAGTGTATTAATCCATATAGAGAATCAATCAAAAACTGTTAAAGTACAGGGGTTGATACCATTACGGATAAACTGAATGTCTTCTCCTGCTAAAGCTAAAGTGACGATTATATTGGCCAACTTGGGTACGCCAGATGCGCCCACGATTCCAGCAGTACGCCGTTTCCTGAAGCAGTTTTTGTCTGATCAGCGGGTGATTGAAATTCCGAAACCCATTTGGCAAATAATCCTGCGTTTATTCATTTTGCCATTTCGGCCTAAGCGGGTTTCACAGGCCTATGCACAGGTCTGGGGAGAGGATTCACCGATGCGTGAAATCCTGTTGCAGCAGGTCAATACAGTCAAAACCCATTTGACCCAGCTCTATCCGCAGTTTGAGTTGAATGTGGTGCCAGCAATGACTTATGGCAATCCGAATATTCAGCAGGTTTTGGCCCGAGTGTCTGAACAGCCGCAGGACCATGTGATTTTATTTCCACTATTTCCCCAATATTCTGCTACTTCGACTGCACCTCTCTATGATGCCCTGGCAAAATGGGTGGTGAAGCAACGCAATTTGCCTGGTTTGAGCATCATTCGTGATTATTATCAACATCCTTTATTTATTCAGGCTCTGGCGCAAAGCGTGCGTGACTATCAGGCAGTGCATGGTCAGCCGGAAAAACTGTTAATGTCTTTTCATGGTATTCCGCAGCCTTATGCCGACAAAGGCGATCCTTATGCCGATCGTTGTCGTATTACCGGACAATTGGTTGCACAGGCGTTAGGGCTGAGTGCAGAGCAATATGCGATTAGCTTTCAGTCACGTTTTGGCAAACAGGAATGGATTAAGCCCTATACCGATGTTGTGCTGGAAGACTGGGCCAAACAGGGGGTGAAATCCGTGCAGGTGATGAGTCCGGCATTCTCGGCTGACTGTCTGGAAACGCTTGAGGAACTGGCCATAGAAAATGCCGAAACTTTTAAATCTCTGGGGGGAGGCAGTTATCGTTATATTCCTGCTTTAAATAGCCGTGAAGATCATTTGCGATTGCTGAACAGTTTGCTACAGGCTAATCTGGAGGCATTGACACAAACGCTTGCTCATTAATTTTTCCGAGGTTTTTTGCCCTATGTTACAAGTCAAAATTGTTCCGGTTACTGCTTTTCAGCAAAACTGTTCGATCATTTGGGATACGGACACGAAAGAAGCCATTTTGATTGATGCAGGGGGCGAAGCTGAAAAACTCAAAGCTGAGGTCGAAGCTCTGGGCTTAACCGTGAAAGCTTTATGGCTGACCCATGGACATCTGGATCATGCAGGTGCAGTAGGCGCCTTGAAAAAGGCCTGGAATGTACCAGTAATTGGGCCACATAAGGAAGATGCTTTCTGGCTGGACATGATTCAGGAGGTTTCAGCGCGTTATGGTTTTCCGATTCCAGAAAAAGTTGAAGTGACACAATGGCTGGAAGGGGGGGAAATACTGAAGCTCGGTGATGAAGAATTTGAAGTGCGTTTCGCGCCAGGGCATACCCCGGGCCATGTGATGTTTTATAATAGCAATCATGCCCTGTTATGGACGGGCGATGTGCTGTTTAAAGGCTCGATTGGCCGTACGGATTTCCCGCGTGGCGATCATCAGCAGCTCTTGGATTCAATTCAGCGTGAATGTTTTAGCCTGCCGGATGAAACCCAGTTTATTTCAGGACATGGACCGATCAGCACCATTGGTTTTGAAAAGCAGCATAATCCCTTTATTGCAGGCAAAGCGGGTTAAATATCGACGTGAATCAAAGACCAAGTATCCTTGGTCTTTTATTTTGAAAATGGATCACTGCTAAATTGACGAGTTTGCATGTGAATTAGCCATGCCATAAAAGCAAAAAGCACACCCAGTACAATAAACAAGCTATCTTGTTGGAAAATACCGACTCCCAGAGAGAGAAGTGCCAGTAGACCCACCCCAACTAATATGACTTTTAAAATAATATAGTTCATATTATTGCTCTAAAAATAATGTGAAGATTTAAAGTAGAACAATAATGCTAAGGCACGATGAATGGTGTTAATTCGTGTTGGCTTTTCAGGGTGATTTTATAAACTTTATGTGATTTTTGGCTAATTTTCTACATAGTCTTCAGTTCAGAAATGTTTTTTTACTGTACAGAACTTCTAATCCTCAGAAGTGTCCGCCTGCGGTGCATCTTGAGTGGGCAAGCTATATTCTTCATTGGCCCATGCGCCCAGGTCAATCATCTTGCAGCGTTCTGAACAGAAAGGACGGAAATCATTCTCTTCCCAGGTCGTCAGTTTGCCACAGCGCGGACAGTTTAAAGTAGTGGGCATGAGATCAACTCCAAAGAAAAATAAAGCTTCGATTAGGCAAATATAGCCGCACTTGGTAGACTTATGCGGTTTTTATTAGTTTGATCTGATTATGCCGATTCGTCAATTTCAAGCACAGCGTATGCATGCACCCCGTGATTTTCAAAGCATCAGTCCTGAAGCGGTCTGCATCGAAGTCGGGGCGGGTAAAGGCAAACATGCTTTGTTATTTACCAAGACCCACCCCGATACTCAACTGATTGCGATTGAACGTACCCGCGAAAAATTCCTGGCCATGCAAAAACAGCACGGGATTGAAGGTCAGGCCAATTTACAGACCGTTCATGCCGATGCTTTGCCGTGGATCGTGCATGCATTGTATCCAGAGCAGGTAGAACAATTCTTTATTTTGTATCCAAATCCGGAACCGCATAATCCGGCGCAGCGCTGGGTCAATATGCCATTTTTTGAGTTTTTACTTTCCCGTTTAAAGACGGGTGGAACCATTACACTGGCCAGTAATATTCCTGCCTATATCGAAGAAGCAGAACAGCAGGCAGAACAACTGTGGAAATTACCTTTTATTAAAGAAGTCATTGCCCAGGATTCAGCACGCACCCATTTTGAAATTAAATATCTGGAACGTGGGGAATTGTGTCAGCAACTTATTATTACTAAACCTGAAGCTTATGTGACACGGTTTGATGATTTCCAGCCTTTGCAAGGGCAGAATGCTAGCGTCGCGGAATAATCAGATGAGCAAACGTATTGCCATTGTTGGCGCTGGTCCTGCCGGGTTAATGGCCGCAGAAGTCCTTAGTCAGTTTGATTATGAGCTGCACGTCTATGAGCAAAAACCGTCTGCTGCACGTAAATTTTTGATGGCAGGCAAAACCGGCCTGAATATCTCTCATGCGGAACCGGTTGAGCAATTTGTGCAGCGTTATGATCAGGTGGACTGGTTGTCGCCATGGGTCAAACAGTGGGATGCTGTCTGGATTCAAAACTGGATGCAGGAACTAGGCATTGAGCCTTATATTGGTTCATCCGGTCGGGTATTTCCCACAGAGATGAAAGCTGCTCCCTTGCTGCGTGCCTGGCTCAAGCGCTTGGCCAGTCATGGCATCCAGTTTCATTACCGGCATAAAGTCAGCCGACTGCATCAGCAACAGCTTGAGCTGCACGATCTAAAAAATAATGAACTTCGCACTGAAAAATTTGATGCAATTATTTTGGCCTGTGGCGCAATATCCTGGTCAGAACTGGGCAGTGACGGCGCATGGCAAGCCTGGTTAAAACCCGATGAGATTGAGGCTTTTCAGGCCAGTAATGCCGGGGTGGAATATCCATGGTCCAAGTTCATGCAGCCAGTCTTTGGTCAGCCTTTAAAACGTGTAGAAGCCTGGGTCGGGCAAGGTGAAAAAACCACGGGTGACATTGTGATCAGTCATTATGGGCTTGAAAGTGGTTTGATTTATAAGCAGGGAAGAGGTTTACGCGAACAGCTAAAACAAGGTCAGCAAATGCAACTGAGTCTGGATTTATTTCCTGACCAAAGTGTGGGGCAATTGGCGAAAAAATTACAGCCGACTAAGAAGCAGTCTTTAAGCAATGTTTGGCGTAAAGCCGGATTGGATGGTGCCAAAGCGGCTTTGGTGCGTGAACTGGTGGCCAAGACTTGGTGGCAAGATGCTGCTGAATTAGCCAAGCAGATAAAACATTTGACCATTCCACTTACAGGCTTTCGTCCGATTGAAGAAGCGATTAGCTGTGCAGGTGGGGTCAAGCGTGAAGTGCTGTCGGAACAGCTGCAACTTAAATCCAATCCGTATGTATTTCTTTGTGGGGAAATGCTGGACTGGGATGCACCGACTGGAGGTTATCTGCTGACAGCCTGTTTTGCTACAGGCCGGGCGGCAGGTCAAGGGGTGCATCAGTTCCTAAAGGCCAGCTAAGTCATTTTATGCTGAGGGAGAAAAAGCCCTTATTCTGAAATGCAGACCAAGCCTGGACAGTATCATGCTTATTCAAGGTGCCTGTATGCACCCATTGAGCTTAGATATTCGCTGTGTATTTTAGTCAAGCTGGGTGCAAGCAATGAGCTCCATGGAATTAACTGGCTGGGCGGGCAGGTGCTGTGTTGGCATTCAGATCCGGATATTGCGAACGCCAGCGTTCTAGTTGCTCTTGCGCATGCAGATATTTCCCTAAACCTTTGACACTTTCACTGGCCTCATTCACTGTTTTGGTTTGAGTCTCAGGACTATTTACCAATTTGTCCTGATGTTGCCAATATTGATACATCATGCCCTGAATATAACGGCCCTGTTCGGTTTTCAGTTCTAAATCCTTCAGCATATTCAGGGCTGACTGTACATGATCGCGCTGGCGTTGCTGAATAAACTCCGGACTCAAGCTATCTTCATCACGCATGCTGTTTAATTCTTTTTCCAGCTCCGCACTCATTTCCTGAAAACGTTGCTCATAATCGGTCAGTACTGCAATATCATGTGGATCATCAGTGGTTTTGGGAAAGTCTTTCAGCGGCTCGGTTTTCAGTTCCTGCATCACCTGATCTGAAGCCGTACTGTCTGCAGCCGGTTCGGTACTTTCCGATGTTTTCTGGTCACATGCCATGAGCAGCATGACTGCTGCAAACAGGGCAGTGCGTGTCATTCCTGATATTTTATGCATGATTGACTCCTGTTTTTAATTAGTTTTTTTAAATACGTATATATGGGTAATATAAGGAAAATAAATCATTTCCTCTATACCTTTGGCTGTATAGTCCCAGATAATCTGTTCAAACTGTTGTTTGAGCTGTGCTTGCCGGGATGCCGGCATGGCTGCAATAAAGCTGGTCGAGAGTAGCCGTTTTGATACCACCTGCTCCACACTGCCATGGTGTTGCCGGGTCATGCTGGTTTCTGCATACGGCTGAAACAGGGTTTGTTGTTCAAACACCTTGCGCCACGCTCCGCTATGATAACGCGGGGTATCACCTTCTAATGGGGCGATACACTCTGCCAGTGCCTGAACCCAGGCTACCCGGGTATCCCGCTGATTCCAGACCAGAACCAGATAAGCATCGGGTTTTAGGACTCGGTTGAGTTCCTGTAAGGTCTCTGCATTCGCAAACCAGTGAAATGACTGTGCACAAAATACCGCATTCAGGCTATGATCAGGCAAGGGGAGTTGATGGCTCAGGCCTTCAACAGCCTCAATGTCCGGATGGGCCAGTTTTAATTGTGCCAGCATTTCCGCAACCGGATCGACAGCGATGATGTTTTTACTGAGCGGGCGTAAATAAGGAATAAACTTGCCGGTCCCACTGCCCAAATCCAAAAGACGCGCATCGACAGGCAAAGTCAAAGTATCGGCCAGCCACTGACTGATCTCTGCCGGATAATCGGGACGCACTTGCTGATACAGCTCGGCAGATGCACTAAAACCCCGTTTTGCTGCCGGATGTAATGATTGTGTCATATTTTGCGCTTTTTAATCTTTTTGATCGATATAAAATAGCATATTCACTTTTTTGACAGCATTCATTGATTGAATTGTTGTGGAAGGGTTCGATTTACCAGCACGGGAAAGTTATGGACAAGCAGATTGTTTTTGAAGATGAGCATATACGCGCGATTTTTATGCCGGGGTCATCTTCAGAATTGATTTTTTCATTTGGCGATTTGATTACCCGTGCCAAGGGCCTCAACATCAATGCAGAAAAGTCGCTACAGAAATTCGAGTTCAATGTTCTGGGTATTATGCCCAAGCACAAATCCTGGTTCCCGCAAGGTTCCATGTGGAACATGTTAGAGGCAGTGGCTGAACTGATTGCGCCGTTTCAGCAGCGGGTTGCCTATGGTGGCTCGATGGGTGGCTATGCTGCGATCAAGTATTCCCGCGCCTTAGGCGTGCAGCGCGTGGTGGCGATGGTGCCGCAATATTCGATCAATCCGGATGATGTACACGATGCCCGCTACAATATGTTCTATCAGCCAGAGCTGAATGTCGGGATGCGGGTTGAAGCCGAAGATATCGATAGCGCGTGCGAATATATTATTGTCTATGATCCGTATTGTGCCGAAGACCGTGCGCATTATCTGAAACTACAGGCCCTGATTCCGCAGCATCATGTGCTGCATTTGCCCTTTACCGGACATGATGCCATTGCCGTTCTGGCCAGTTCCGAATTGCTGTATGACTTTTTGGTACATGATTACGAACCGAGTTATTTTTACCAGAAAATGCGTCGGGTCAAGAAAAACAGCAAGTTCTATTATCGCAAAGTCATTGAAAGTGTCTTGCCACGCCATCGTATGGCCTTGGGGCGTATCCTGAAAAATAATGATCTGCAACTGGATAATCAGTTTTTTGATGCCAGCCAGAAACAGGTGATCTTAAGAGAATTATTGCAAAATAAACAGGTCGATCAGCATGACCTGCTCAAGCTCGGCATTCATGTCAATTTGCCGCAGGAAAATCGTCAGTTGCTTCTGGATCAATATGGACACGGTCTGGTATTTAATGTCATCAGTCATAAAATCGAAAGTTATGCAGAAGGCGCGATTGCCCTGAACCATAAATTCCTGATTCCGATTTATGCCAAAGGCAATGGCCTATTGAGCATCAGCTTGAATGATGAGCGTTATCTGGTGGTGATGAATGACCGGCATGTCATGAAACTGATCAAGGAGCAGGATGAACTCAGTCTGGGCATGCACCCGATTCTCATGAAACGTTATAGCGATTATTATATGTTCAGCTATAAGCACTTGAATTTAAGTACCAATGAGTATGGCGCTGCGGCCTTTATCGATGAAAGTGACAAAAATACGCAGTTTGTGACGCACAATGAGATAAACTAGCTTTATTTTTTAATAAAAAACAATTACTTGACATGTGATTGGCTAGGCATAATATAGAGATAGGCGGTACAAATAATATCCACCCGTACTGCTCCCGATAGTTGAAACGAACCAGGGGGTCTCTATATGATGCAATCTGCCCAGATGATACAAGTCTGTTTCATGGTCGGTTTAGCGCTGCCCAATCTGGCACATGCAGAAAGTGTACATCCAGCCGTGATTATGATGAGTGCATCGATTATTTTCATGATCATTCTGGCGGTGTATGTGATCTATAAAATCCGGCGTTCATTGCGCAATCATCTCGATAAACCGCTAGATTAAGATTGGCAGAGCGGAAACTGCTTGAAAAGCCTCAATGACTTGTTTTAAATGATAAAGATCAATGGTTCAACAGGATTGAGGGAACAGCCATGAAAGCCGTTTATTTAGACTATGCTTCTCTAGACCAACAGGATTTGGACTTTCAGGCACTGCATGCAGCCTTTGATCCGCTTGTGTTGTATCCAACGACTTCGGCTGCCGAGATTGCTTCCCGCGTGGCCGAGGTTGAGGTCATTATTAGCAATAAAGTACTGATTGATGCTGCGACCATTCAGCAATCTCCTGAACTGAAACTGATCCTGATTTCTGCGACCGGCAGCAATAATGTCGATCTGGCTGCGGCCAAAGCACGCGGCATTGTGGTCTGTAACTGTCAGGCCTATGGTACTTCTGCGGTTGCGCAACATACTTTAATGTTAATGCTCAATCTGGCCACTTCATTTCTGTCTTATCAACGTGCGCTACAACAAGGCCAGTGGCAAAAAGCCAGCCAGTTTTGTTTGCTGGATGCGCCAATTGTCGAGCTGTCCGGAAAAACACTGGGCATTGTCGGTTATGGTGAACTGGGCCATGCGGTGGCGAAACTGGCTGAAGCTTTTGGCATGAAAGTTCTCATTGCTGCGCTGCCAAACCGTCCAGCAGATGCATCCCGTGTAGCATTTGCCGAGTTGCTTGCTCAAGTTGATTTTCTCAGTTTGCATTGTCCACTCACTGAAGACACCCGACATTTGATCAGTCATGCTGAACTCGAAGCCATGAAGCCAAGCGCATTTTTAATTAACTGTGCGCGTGGCGGAATTGTCGATGAAGCAGCCTTGGCGCAGGCGCTGCGTGAAGGTCAGATTGCCGGTGCAGCGACCGATGTTTTAACGGTTGAGCCACCCAAAGAAGGCAATATCTTACTTGATGCAACAATTCCAAACCTGATTGTGACGCCGCATAATGCATGGGGCAGTGTTGATGCACGGCAGCGCATTGTGAATCAAATGGTCGAAAATGTTGAGGCTTTTAAAAATGGCCAGCCGATACGGCAGGTGAATTGATTTTTAACCCTTCTCTTGAAGTGAATATTTTTTGCTGAAAGATAAATAAAAAGCCCATGACGGGCTTTTCTTATAAATCAGTCACTGCATAGCTGGTGGCAGTGCCGGAACCGGATTGAGGCTGCATCTGCGGTGTTGTGGTTTGCGGAGGCGCAGAGGATTCACTCAAAGGCTGTTGCACAATCGGTGCTGCTTGTTGAGGGTTAGCGCGCCACACTTCTTTGGTTTGCTGGATTTTCTGATTGGTTTGTTGGGCTGCTTGCGTAGCTCCCTGATCGACTTTCTGCGCGGTTTCTGAAGCCGCTGCTTTGGTATTTCCCCAAGCACGATCTACACCTGGTTTTACTTTAGCAATGCCTTTTTCAGTCACTTCACCGACTTTTTCTGCGGTATTGATGACGCCTTCCTGAGCTTTATAGGCAAAGACATGCAAAAGATTTGGATTGGTGCCATATGGAGCAATTGGCTTACTGGTTTGTGTTTCTGATTCGGTTGCAGCTTGTGCCAGTGCTGGAATGCAGATTAAAAATGCAGTGCCGAGAATAATAGCTTTTTTCATCATCATAATGTGATCGACCTCGAAGTAGTCAAATAGCGATCTTTTGTTTGATTTTGAGTGTAGCGGATAATTTCACGAAAACAATGAAGAACTGATGGATTCGCGAGCGCTTCCAAGAAGTACAATTTAGCTTTTTTGTAATGAAAGACGGCGCGGTGAGATATGAAACCGGTTTTTATTTATTTTAGATAAAGAATTGCCCCATTTTCTGAATAAAAACAGGGCAGGATGCTTAGTCACATTGAGTTAATGCATCTTTGGCAAAGTGATGGCGGAGTGAAATAAAGTTTTTTTGTACATTTTCGGCATGTAGATCAAACTTTTGTGCAGTGCTGGTGCCGTCGCGCTGGAAAGTTGCTGAACCTGCATCCATCAGGGTAAGGCCTTTAAATGACCATTGTTCAACGACACGGTTATTGCCAAGATCGCCGGTAAATTCAATCACGCATTTGTCGAGGAACTTGGTCAGTTTTGCCTTGTTGTTGGTGGTTTCTGGAGATACTTCGAGGTTTTGTACTTCCTGTAAGACGCCAACTTCAAGCTGCGGGATTTTTGGTGCAGATGTACAAGCTGTAACTGCGATACTCGCAAGACCCGTCAAAATAAGAGCTTTAAATTTCATATGATTCTTTCTTGTTGAGTGTTGTTAGGTTGAGTATAGGGAATCTATAGAGAAAAGCATATAGTTTCCCATCATTACAACAAGGTAAGCTAAATTGTATTCATAGGTGTAATAGAAGAAAAAGGCATAACACATTCTTTTTCTAATAATATTGAGCATAGTTGATACAAAAATTGATTAGGAGAGAGATTTACAAACTCACTTACAATTGGCCTTAATGTACCCTGCAATAGTTCATTAGCTTCACTAGGTCTATATCGAGCAACAGTACCAAGATAGAACATACATAATAAAGTATAGGATAAGTGTGGTAATTCGGCCGTTTTTAAATCAACGTAATAACGATATCCAGTATTTGTAAGAATAGGTGCAATATCAAATTTACAATATTCTTTTAGGATATTCTGATAAATCGTATTCATATTTTCTCTAGTATAAGGCTTTCGAGACTTGGATCTGTATACTATTTTCCCTTCACGAGGGAGGCCTTCTTTGAAATAATTTAATCTTTCATTTTTAAGAAATCTGTTTATATCAACTTTGGTTTTTTGTTCATTATCAATAAGAATTTCGGTAAATAATTTATTATGTTCAGGGTTAGTTAAGATTTCTATCTGAATAGGTAGTAATTTTCTTTTAGGTAGAAGTCCTAAGCCATGACATAGACTATGAATTTCGGGAATATTAGTTACGGCTTGGCGAAAATTAATATTAAAAGGATGAGTGATTTTCTTACCTAGAATTTCAGAAAAAGTAGCAAATATATTTACTCCTTCGTTAGATTTTGGCTTTACCTGAATAGTACTGTCTGTGCCAAGCGGTAAATTTAAACCATGATGCTCATGTACGGTTTCTAATTCAATTTTATTATAGGACAAAAAGCATTTTACAAGGTTCAGCATCCCATAATAAAGTAATGTTGCTCGAGTTGGTAAAAGAATACTGTTAGCGGCTTTATAAAAAGATTCAGCTAAAGATGAGAAATATAAAGAACGCTCTAAGAAAATTTTATTATCACCTCTACTTCTTGAAATTTTTTGTTGAAGGTGTGAATTAATTAGAGACCAAGGATCACTTGTTAATATCTGTTGATCTCCAGCTTTTAAATTAGCGAAGGAGAATCTTAATTTATTATATTTAAATAATGCTATTTCACCCTGTTCTAATTTACTCATTTTAAACTCAATAAAAAACCCCACTAATTTATAGCGAGGTTTTGTTTAAACTTCAAGCAATTAAAGCTTAGTGCTGTAACACCGAAATATCAGCCACTTTCGTAAACAAATCACGCAGCTGAGCAAGCATACGTAAACGGTTTGCTTTCAAGTCTGCATCATCAGCCATGACCATCACACCGTCAAAGAACGCATCGACTGGCGCACGAAGTGCAGCTAAAGCTGAAAGTGCAGCAGTGTAGTCTTTGGCAGTAAATAACGGCTCAACCACAGGTGTAATTTTTGCAAGTTCAGCGAACAATGCTTTTTCAGCATCTTCAACCAGGTTTGCTTCAACAATTTCACCTTCAGGTGCAGCTTCTTTTGCAAGAATATTGGCAACACGCTTGTTGGCAGCAGCAAGGGCAGCAGCTTCAGGCAAGGCACGGAAGTGATTGACCGCATTGACACGCTTGTCAAAATCAAGCGGTGATTTAGGCGACAAGGCTTGAACAGCTTGAATCACATCAACTGCAACGCCTTGATCTTCGTATTTGGCACGGTAACGACCTTCTAAGAATGCAACAGCATCATTTAAAGTCTTGTCGTGATCTTTCAATACATCGCCATAAGCAGCTAAAGCAAGTTTGATCAAATCTTCAATTGATACATCAAGTTCATTTTCAGTGACTAGACGTAAAATACCAATCGCAGAACGACGCAGTGCAAACGGGTCTTTAGAGCCTGTAGGCGCTTGACCAATACCAAAAATACCCGTCAAAGTATCTAAACGATCCGCAAGGGCAATGGTTGTACCTGTTTTGGTTTTCGGTAAAACGTCACCCGCGAATTTAGGTAAATACTGCTCGCCTAAAGACTCAGCAACTTCATCATTTTCGCCTTCAAGACGTGCGTAGTAAGTCCCCGCGATCCCTTGAAGTTCAGGGAACTCACCCACAAGTTCAGAGGTTAAATCACATTTTGCAAGAAGCGCTGCTTTTTCAGCATCGGCAGCATTTGCACCTGTAATTGGCGCTAAAGCAACAGCCAATTTTGCAATACGTTCCGACTTGTTCCAAAGCGTACCCAATTCTGCTTGGAAGACCATATTCGCCAATTTCTCTTTACGCGATGCAAGCGGTTGCTTTTGATCTTGCAAGAAGAAGAATTCAGCATCCGACAAACGTGGACGAACGACTTTCTCGTTACCTTCAATAATTTGTGTCGGGTCTTTCGACTCAATGTTCGACACCGTAATGAAGTACGGTTGCAGTTTATTGTCAGCATTCACTAAACAGAAGTACTTTTGGTTGTCCTGCATGGTGGTGATCAATGCTTCTTGCGGAACAGCAAGGAAGCGTTCTTCGAAGCTGGCACGAAGCGCAACAGGCCATTCAACCAATGCTGTTACTTCGTCACGAAGGTCACTTGGTACAATTGCAATGGCATTGACTTCATCAGCCAACGCTTTCACTTGTTGGTCGATAATGGCTTGACGTTCTTCAAAAGAAGCTACAACGTGCGCTGCTTTTAATTTTGCTAAGTATTCGTCAGCATGCGTTAAAGTAATCGCTTCAGGTGCGTGGAAACGATGACCATAAGTCACGTTAGCTGCTTTGTGATCCTGAATGGTTGCATCAACAATATCGTTGTCTTTCAGCAATACCACCCATTTTACCGGACGTACAAATTCAGTACGGCTCGCCGCAGAACGCATGCGTTTTGCAATTGGCAGGTTGTCCAAGGCATTTTGTAAAATTTGCGGGAGTAAAGCGTCTAGGCTTTGACCTTTCACGTCTTTCAAGTAGCACACTTTTTCAACTTTACCGGCTTGGAAAGTCGATACTTGATCAACCGTGATGCCTTGACCACGCATAAAGCCTTCAAGCGCTTTAGTCGGGTTGCCTTCCGCATCAAAGGCTGCTTGCTTTGCAGGGCCGTCGAAACGTTTTTGCGTGTCAGCTTGCGCGCCGTCAACATTTTTAATTTTTAATGCCAAACGACGTGGTGCTGCATAGGCTTCGATAGAATCAAAAACAAGACCAGCATCTTTTAAGCCTTTTACGGTTTCTGCTCGCAATGCATCACGTAATTTTTTTAAGCTTTTCGGTGGAAGTTCTTCACAGCCTAATTCGAACAAAACGGTATGTTTAGACATTATTTGCTCTCCTTAGATTCAACTTTTGCTTCCGCTTCAACTTGTGCTTTTAACTGCGCTAACACTTCATCACGAAGCTCAGGTTCAGCCATCGGGAAGCCCAATTTCGCACGCGCTGCCACATAGCTGTTTGCAATGGCACGTGCCAAAGTACGCACACGTAAAATATAACGTTGACGTTCAGTCACCGAAATCGCACCACGTGCATCTAATAAGTTAAAGCAGTGTGAGGCTTTAATCACTTGCTCATAAGCAGGCAATGGCAGTTCAGCTTCGATTAAACGTGTTGCTTCAGCTTCGTAGAAATCGAACAACTCAAACATTTTTTCAACGTTTGCATATTCAAAGTTATAAGTTGACTGCTCAACTTCATTTTGATGGAACACATCGCCATAGGTCACAGTACCGAACTGACCTTTGGTCCAAACTAAATCGTAAACCGAGTCTACACCTTGCAAGTACATGGCAAGACGCTCAAGACCGTAGGTGATTTCGCCTGTCACTGGGTAGCATTCAACACCGCCCACTTGCTGGAAATAAGTAAACTGAGTCACTTCCATACCGTTGAGCCAGACTTCCCAGCCTAGACCCCAAGCGCCGAGGGTTGGCGATTCCCAGTTGTCTTCGACAAAACGAATGTCGTGTACCAGTGGATCAATTCCAATCGCTTTAAGCGAGTCAAGGTAGAGCTGTTGGATGTTGTCCGGGTTTGGCTTCAGTACCACCTGGAATTGGTAATAATGTTGCAGACGGTTCGGGTTTTCGCCATAACGGCCATCTTTCGGACGACGTGACGGCTGAACGTAGGCTGCGTTCCAGGTTTCAGGCCCTAAAGCACGAAGGAAAGTCGCTGTATGGAATGTTCCTGCGCCCATTTCCATGTCGTAAGGCTGCAAAATTACACAGCCTTGCTCCGCCCAGTAAGTTTGTAAGGCAAGAATTAAGCCTTGGAAGGTATCAATATGCGATATGGCGCGACTCATGGTCATCCACTTAAAATTAGAGAAAAATTGTGCTCAATTATAAGGACTTTGCAGGGGAGTGGCAAAGGGTTAATGTGTGGAACCTTTTTTGAAAAAATCCAGAATACCTTTAAACAAGAAGAGTCATCTATGCATCTGTCGTGATTTCAGCTTTACTGGCCGATTGAGGCTAACTTAAAAATCAAGAATAAATCAGATATATGGCATCCGATTAACCGGAGCATTATAAAGCTCAACTGATCTTATACGATTAGCATCCTAAAATTAGTTTAATATTCACACAATATAATAATGCTTAAAAATAAGGAAATTCATGACCACTTATCAAATTCAATGTCATTTAAAATATAAGGTTGTCCAGACCACAGAATTTGTTTTTCTGATTCAGGCGGCACATCATTCCGATCAAACTATTCTTGAACAACAACTGACATTTAATATGCCTGTCGTATGGCGTGAATTCCAGGATTTAAATCATCAAAATCGTTATATACGTCTGCATGTCCAACCTTGTGATGTCTTTGAAGTGCACTATGACGCGACAGTTGAACGTCATCCGGTGATTAATGCAGATGCGCAGCATAATCTGAATGAAGTGCTGATTCCGGATTTGCCTGATGCGGTGCTGCCTTATTTGCTAGCCAGCCGTTATTGTAATTCGGATTTATTTGCAGAAATGGCCAATCGGTCCTTTGGCTGGATGACGCCGGGTTATGCGCGGGTCAAAGCGATTGAACAATGGATTTATAACAATATATTTTATGTTTCTGGCAGCACGGATCAGTTTAGTACTGCAACAGATGTGCTCATCCATCGGGCGGGCGTCTGTCGTGACTTTGCTCATTTAGGTATTGCGCTGTGTCGTGCTTTAGGCATTCCAGCACGCATGGTGGTCGGTTATGTCGAAATCGAAAAGTTTTTACCCGATTTTCACGCCATTTTTGAAGCTTATTTAGAGGGTGGGTGGGTACTGTTTGATCCGACCCGTTTGGCGCCTGTAGAAAATTTAATTCGGATTGGCACTGGCATCGATGCCGGAGATGTGGCATTTTCGACCTTCTATGGTGAGGTCGAGCTGATTAAAATCGAGCCGATTATTCGATCTGAATCAGATGAAAATCCGCTATCAAAGCCCACTGAAATTACTGCAAAATAACATGATTTTAAACAGTTTTATCAGCTTCATTGTAAGTCACGATGTTGTTGGAATATGCATGAAGTATAAAGCCTCAGCCCTTCAAAACCATTTTGATGATGAGCAATCATGCCGACATTTTTTTTCTAAAAAGTAGGCATACCTGCAGCATTAAAAGATATAAAACAAATATACCTTTAAGGCTGCTTGGTTCTATAATGCGGAAAATCGATAAAAAGTAAATCAGGTAGACTGTGTTTCACTCAAATCTAGACTGGCTCAATACCTTAAAACCAAACTTCAAAGTCCTTCCGCTCAAAGACCGTCTGTTATGCGGCATCGGTGCCCTGATCGGCTTGGCCGTATCCTCATTGCTGAGTTTGTGGATTCTGGGTGATTTTAAGGCCTGGTATATTGCACCGATGGGGGCGTCTTCGGTGTTGCTGTTTGCAGTGCCGGCCAGTCCTCTGGCACAGCCCTGGAATATTATGGTGGGGAATACCATTGCGGCTGTGGTCGGCGTAACCTGCGCATTATTCATGGCCAATCCGACTGAAGCTTTTAGTGTCGCCGTCGCTCTGTCGATTATGCTGATGATGACCACAGATTCCTTGCATCCCCCGAGTGGTGCGGTCGCGATTACTGCGGTCTTGGGCGGAAATGCGGTACATGATCTGGGCTATGCCTTTGTGTTTTATCCGGTGCTCTTAAATTCACTGCTGCTGATGATCATCGCCATTGTATTTAACCGCATGATTGGCAAGAGCTATCCGCAGCAGGCGCAACTGAATACCCGTTCTAAAGATCCAACCCCGACCCAGAAAGTTACCATTCAGCCGCAGGATATTCAGGACGTGCTAGACCAGCAAACAGAATTGCTGGATATCAGTGAATATGACCTGCAAAAGATTATTCTGGAAGCACAGGATATTGCCAATGCGCGGGCGGTGCATGAATTTACTTGTCAGGATATTATGACCAAAGATGTGGTCACGCTGCATGAAAATGACAATATTCATCATGCGCTGGACAAGTTTAAACAGATGAACCTGATGAGCCTGCCCGTGGTCAATGCAGAAGAAAAACTGGTCGGCACTTTGGCCATGTATGACGTGGTGGAATGGTTTAAGCGTGCTTCGGATATTCGCAGCAGTTGGGAAGATCAGGTCAGGCATATTATGAGCTTAAAAGTCGTCACGGTGCAGCCGACCCAGCCGATTCAGGATCTGGTGCCTTATTTTGTTGAACGTTCTTTTAATTATATTCCGGTGGTCAGTCAACAACAGCTGGTGGGAATTATCAGTCGTGCCGATATCATTGCTGCACTGAATCAGGAACTCAATCAACTTAAGATCAAAAGCAGAACTGAATAAGATGATTTTAGAGAAATTATCTGAGTTTAATGCATCTGCTTTGAGCAAGGATTTTGCTTAAAAAGCAGCGATACTTGCCAATAAAAAAGCACGCCAAAACGTGCTTTTTTATTGGACTTGGTTTAGAGGAAGAACCAGTAAATAAACAGTGAAATAATAAAGATACACATAATATTCAGTACAAAACCGACTTTCATCATTTCGCTTTGCTGGATATGACCGGTTCCAAAAACAATCGCATTGGGCGGGGTAGCTACCGGCAGCATAAAGGCACATGAGGCACCAATACCAATGACAATCACCAGAATTTCTTTGGGCATGCCCATCTGATCCGCAATTGCGGCAAATACTGGTACCAGCAGGGCAGCCGAAGCGGTATTACTGGTAAATTCAGTCAGGAAGATAATAAAAGTGGCGACTACAAAAATAATCATCAGCGGGGAGGCATCACCAAAGGCATTGGCCAGAGTTTGCCCCAGTACCAGCGAACTGCCTGAATCCTTCAGAATGGCACTCAAGGTCAGACCACCACCAAATAGGTACAAGACCCCCCAGTCGGTATTTTCTGCAATCTGTTTCCAGCTTGCGGTACCTAGAATTACCACCATACAGGCAGCCGAAATTGCAATCCAGGTATCCGGCTGAGAAATACCAAAAATTTCGGTGAATTTTTTACTGAAAATCCAGGCAATTGCAGTACAGAGAAAGAGGATCATGGTGGCTATACGGGTGCCGGTCCAGGGAATATCTTCGGTCACAAATTGTACTTTGTGATTTAGTTTTGGACGTAGTACCAGATATAAACTGACTAGCATGGCGGGGAGAATAATGAACATCATCGGCAAGCCGATTTTCATCCAGTCGGCAAAATCATAGCCGAGTGCCTTGGCGGCAATGGCATTCGGAGGGGAACCGACCATGGTGCCCAGCCCGCCAATACTGGCCGAATAGGCAATGCCGAGCAGGATAAAGACAAAAGTTTTACGATCCTTGCTGACATCCAGATGTGAAAGCAAGCCTAAGGCCAAAGGCAGCATCATGGCAGCAGTGGCCGTATTGGAAATCCACATGGACAGCAGCGCCGTCACCACAAAAATCGCCAGTACAGAAATACCCAAATGCCCACCAGACATGGAGATAATCCACATGGCAATTTTCCGGTCCAGCTTCTGGATATGCAATGCCGTTGCCAGCGCAAAACCACCAAAAAACAGGAAAATGACAGGATCGGCAAAAGTGGCCAAAGCGGCTTGTGTGGTGATGGGAACCAGTCCCCCGTCAGAGGCCATTGGCATGGCGAGTAACACCGCCATCACTGGAACTAAAAGTGCGGTAATGGTGATATGAATCGCTTCAGTCAGCCAGAGAATACCGATAAAAGCCAGCAGAGCCAGACCCTTATTGGCATTCTGGTCATAGGGCAGATAAAGATAGAGGCTATAGGCCACAATAGCTGCAACAACAATAAGGATCCAGCCTTTGAGCAGCCCTTTAGGCATCGCATTGGTTGGGGTGGCTAGATTGGTCTGAGTCATATGCTCTCCTTGCAAGGTTTTTATTTACGTCATTTTTTTATATCAGCTTTGAATTTGTAATTTTGCTTTGTTTAAAAAATACCCTATTTAAAGATACTATAACCAGATTGTTGCAATAATCCAGCACTTTGCCAGAGGGCATACAGGCCCAAGCCAAAAAGTAAAGCCAGGACAATCCATTTGAAGTGCTGCTGAGATAAACGATGGCGTATTTTGCCTCCGATCCAGACACCAGCAAGGGCGAATAAGCTGATCCCGATCAGAATATGCTGTTGATGGGTTTCCAGTGTGATCAGAATTGGAAATAGTAAAATCAGCTGGATCAGTTTACCGGCAATAAAATTGAGATTACTGATAATAACAATATCTATCTTTGAGAGCTGGCAACTCATCAGATACATCATCAGAAAAGGTGCCATAGCATTGGTCGCACCTCCAATAATGCCGGCCAGTAAACCAAAACAGAGCATGCTGGAAATATGCGGACTAACTTGTAAGGGTCGTGCCCGTAACTGGTCCAAGACATAAAATACAATTACCAGACCCAATAACAGTTTTAAATAAGCCTCATTTAGCCAAAGTAACAGCTTGACCCCGAGTACACTGCCGATCAGGCTACTAAGCATTAATGGCCAATAGCGTTTTATATAATAGCCAATACTATTCAACAGACTATGTGCAGGATCGGCATTCAGCATGATCAGATTCAGCAGCAAACAGGGCAGAATGACAAGGGTAACCGCGATGCTAAGCGGATATGCGCTGGACAGAACAGCCGTACTCATCATGGGAAAGCCAAAGCCGCTTAAACCATGCAGCAGGGCTGCTACGGCACAGAGCCACAGCATCATCCATTCTGCCTGAGTCATCTGACATCCATTTCAAACATTGGAATATTGAATTTATCGCTAATTGAGCTAAAAGATAAAGTAAAAAGCTGTCATACAGCATAGAAATAACAAAAATATAGGCAAAAAAAAGCCACGATAATCTAGGGGAATTATCGTGGCATCAAAATCTCACCCCATTAGACTGGGTGAAGGAGGAAGCACTTCAATACATCTTGCTATAAATTAGGATGCAGATTAATAGCGTTTATCCTGATTGACGGTGCGCACAGGATTTTGATAGTCCTGAACTTGCTGAACCTTGTCCTGTTCAATGCTGTACTGCTTTTTTGGCATGATTAACCACAGAACCAGATAGACCAGAATACCCGGAAATGCAGCACTCATGACCGAAATCACCACAAAGATAAGGCGTAATAAATTTGCGTTCCAACCAAAACGTTCAGCAATACCACCCATCACACCTGCAATCATGTTTGAGCGGTTAGAGCGATATAAACCAACATTGGCCATTAAAATCTCCTGATTAAAAATAGGGTTGAATCCTAAAACAGATCCATACTTCAAAAATGGAGTTGGATCAAATTTTTTAAAGTGCTGATTGCAAATAAATTCGTTAAGTAATGTTAATAAAGATTAAATCCAGCTCTAAGAGCCACTAACATAGTGAAAATTCTATTGAACTCTTGTGTAAAGTTCATTGGCTTGCAATGTGCTCTGTACGTGCTGTGTTTCCTAATTTAGGTATGCTTTAAAATGAAATTGGATGTATCAAGTTGTACATTAAGCAGTTTTTTTAAATTCGGCCTAATGTTGGGGGGGATGGGCATACTACAGGCTTGTGATCGCCATCAAGTCAAGCCTGAGCAGGAGCTTCAGGCAGAATCAGGACAGGAGGGGGTGAAAATTTCCGCTGCGAATGCACAGCCTGATGTCGTGCCGGTGAGTGCAAAATCTTTAACTCAGGTAGCAGGGCAAGCTACCCTTCGGGCAGAAACCGAGTCAAATCTGGCCGTCGTACCAGATTATGCCAAAGATTTTATCGGCCGCTATTATACCGAGATCGACTGTGATGGTAACTTTGCGCCCTGCAATGAGGGTAAGGCAGAATTTATTTTGACCTTAATGCCGGATGGTACGGTGCATCGCAGCATTTTGCAGTATGGCAAAGTGTTTATTGATAATGCCAAAAGTAGCACTGCCAGCAATATCACCTATCGCAAAGACCGTTGGTTTATCAATCCGGAGCGTACCGAGGTGGTGGTGAGTCGTAAAGAAGGGGCGAGCTTTTATTATACGATTAAGGATTCGAACCATCTGGTGATGAATCTGGACAAAATCTATAGTGAAAAGGAAAGAATCAATCGTGAATTATTTGATCGCGGCTATCCTGCACCCTCTAAAGCTTATGAGCTGGTAAAAGACACCACATTTGATATTAGAAAATAATGCGATAAGAAACGGCGCTGCTCTTTTTTTTAGAATTAGATTAAAGAAAACTATTTATAACTGTTTAAAAATCAAAACAAGTTTTGAAGACAAATCAGCCTAAAATCCAAGCGTGAAAATATAATAGCAGCTGATAGAAAGCAAATGAAAATAGTGTAGGGGATGTTTCAGAAGACATTCTAAGTAAAGAATGGTGGGCCGTCCGCGACTCGAACGCGGGACCAATGGATTAAAAGTCCACTGCTCTACCAACTGAGCTAACGGCCCATTCTGGGTAATCAAAATGAATTTGATTGAGATTTCTAAAACTGATGTTTTAGAATGATGGTGGGCCGTCCGCGACTCGAACGCGGGACCAATGGATTAAAAGTCCACTGCTCTACCAACTGAGCTAACGGCCCATCAAGGGATATCAAAGAAATGGTGGGCCGTCCGCGACTCGAACGCGGGACCAATGGATTAAAAGTCCACTGCTCTACCAACTGAGCTAACGGCCCTGAACCGGCATTCAAACTAGGTTTGAATGTATAGTGCAAGTCAAGCTAAATAGCTTAAAGCACCACTTTGTTTGATGGAGCGTATTGTAGCAAGATCTCATTTCAGCGCAAGCAAAAAATAACAAAGTTGCCCATGTTTGATTATAAATAGAACAATTGTGCTTTATCTAAACAAAAAATAGGCAACTTCAGTACTTAGAAGCGATATTGGTAGGCCTGAATGTTGGCAAAAATCTCTGCTGTGAGCTCAGAATAGGCCGTTGCACCTGGTAAGAGAACCAACAGGCGTTCATCGGTTTTATTCGGATCAAATGCTTGCTCTTTCAACCTGTTTTTCTGGTATTTAAAGGTGCCTGTCGTTTCGACTTGCTGCTGGATACGTAAAAACACCGGAACGGCATAAGCAGGCAAGCACTGTTTAAAGGTGCTGACCATCTGTTGCAGGTCTTCTTGATCCAGTTGCATGTCTGGTTTTAAGGTCAGCGCTGCCATCCCGGCACGACCATTGGTATTGGGGATTTCCACGCCATACACCACCGCTTCAACGATTTTGTCATACTCGGTCAGCATGTTTTCAACTTCAGTCGTGGAAACATTTTCACCTTTCCAGCGGAAAGTATCACCTAAGCGGTCGACAAACTGGGCATGACGAAAGCCGATATTACGTACCAGATCGCCCGTATTGAAATAAGCATCACCTTTGCCAAATACATCCTGCATGATCACGGACTTGTTTTTTTCCGGGTCGGTATAACCATCAAAGGGTGAGCGACGGGTAATTTTACCAATCAGTAAACCTGTTTCACCTTTTTTCACCCGTTTGCAGTGACCCTTGTTATCCCGAACCGGTTCATTTTTATCTTTATCAAAGGCAATAATGGCATAGGGTGTCGGGGAGAAACCGACGGTATTGTCAAAATTGAAAATATTGCTAAAACCGACATTGCCTTCACTGGACGCATACAATTCCAGCACTTCCTGAATCCCAAAACGGGATTTGAACTTGTCCCAGATATTCGGGCGCATGCCATTTCCAATCATTCGGGTGACCCGATGGTCTTTTTCCAGTTCAGAGGGAGGGGCATCCATCAGATAGCGGCACAACTCACCGACATAGCCAATTGCAGATGCATCAAATTTCTTTACATCTTTCCAGAAGGAGGAGGTCGAGAATTTACGTCGAATCGCAAGCGTTCCTGCACCTGCAATCACGCCACACCAGCACACCACCATGCCTGTGGCATGATAAAGCGGCAGGGTGCAGTACATCACATCATCTTTCTTCAGGTTTAGCACATGGCCATAGGTGCCATAAGCCAGCGTCCAGCGCCCGTTGGTAAAGATGACTGCCTTAGGCAGGCCGGTGGTGCCCGACGTATAAATGTAGAACAGCCCATCTTTGCCTTGCACCGAATGGGTGGTCGGTGGATTGAATTTCGGGGAGAGATCGATTTTTTCAGCCAGATTGATAAAGCCCGCAGGCGCCTGCCCCGGATCGGCTTGAGTATTTTGATCGGCAAACCAATGCAGGCGATCACTGCTAATATTGAGGTCATCACGAATCTCGTTGACCGCGTTCCGGCACTCTTCACCGACAATCACCGCAATTGGTTTGACCAGGTTGATACTGTGGGTCAGCACCTTACCCACCTGCGAGGTATTGACCAGTGCCGTGGTGACACCGAGTTTGGCCAGACCGAGCACGCTGGCAATCAGTTCAGGGCGGTTCTCGACCATCAGCGCCACGACATCACCTTTTTTGGCACCCAAGGAAAGATAAAAATGTGCAATCTGGTTGGCCCAGGCATTAAGAGCGGTATAACTATAGCTTTGATCTTCGAAACGCAAAGCGATACCTTCCGGATTACGCTGTGAAGCTTTTTCAAAAGCCAGACCCAGACCGGCCGGTGTATTCGGAGTACGTAAATAAGCCTGTCTTAGCCCAGTCAGCAAATTAGGCACTTTGATTAAGAAGGCCGGGATTTTGGCAGCGACATCTGCAATACCAATAAGATCGTGCGGTTTCATTTGGGTCATGAGAATCCTATTTGTTTTTCGTATCCGATAGGTTTAATTTATATACAGTAGACAAGCTATCCATCTTTTAACGTTAAAAAGCTAGTGCAATCTACCTATTTTGACCAAATCTAGCAAAAAAAACCTAGTCATCGAAATGACTAGGTTTTTTTATGTGACTGCAATTGGGCAAATTATGACTCAGTTGCAGTATTGGCTTTTTTCGGTGGACGGCCACGTGGACGACGCGGGCGAGCAGCTTGCTTCTCGGCTTTTTCCGCTTCGCTGGCTTCAGCTTCCTCTACGGTCGCTTCTGCCACATCTTTGCTTTTTGCCACAGGCGCTTCTGTTTCAGCACTTGCTTCAGCTGGAGCAGCTTCTTCGACCTGAACTTCAGCTGGTGCAACTTCAGTGGTCACTTCTACTGGTGCTGCGGTTTCAGTTGCTGGTTCCGTCGGTTGAGTATTTTCCGTCGTTTCAACCACTGCTTCCGATGCTACAGGTGCTTCAGTTACAGCTGCTTCAACAGGTTCAGCTGGTGCTTCTACTGCTACAGGTTCTGGCGCAGCTTCAACTGACGGCGCGGCTTCCACCTTTGCCTGCTGTTTGGCTTGTTGCAAAGCCTGCTCCGCAGCCTGTTTGGCCAAACGGCGACGCTCACGTGGATCGTTGGCAACACGCTTGTCTGAGACCGGTTTTGGTGGGTTCAGGTCCAGGACTGGAGCAGGCTCTGCTTCAACCTTGGCTACCGTTACTTCAACATCACGGGTGACCGGTTTTTTCTCTGCAGCAGCAGGCGCTGCGGCAGCCACCAGACTCGCGTTGTACTCTTTCGTGAACTTTTCTAAAGCACGGTTGAAGGTTGGTAATAAACCAAACTGTTCGATCAGCACTGAGCAGTCTTCACCATAGACATGACGAATCAGGCTACCAATGGTGAACTGGCCCAAAGTTGGCACTTGTGACGGTGTTAACTGCTGAGCTGCAGGTTGTTGCGACTGTGCTGCACGCTGCTGGCGACGACGCTGACGCGGATCGTTGCTGGCCCGTGTTTTTTCAGACGTTGCTTCAGTCGCTACAATTTCTTCCACAGGAGCTGTCAAGGTGGCTTCAACCACATTTTCAGCTGCAGCCGCTTCAACTGGCGCATCTGCCGGTGCAGTGACTTCAACTGCTGGCGTTGCAACTGTAGCATTGTCATTCAATGCCACGATTTCGCTTTTTGCCTGGTCAATATTTACGACCATTGCTGTTGGCATCACATCCGTACGGGGTGCATCGACCAATTCAACACGAAGCTGCTTGTCATTGACGGCCGGCGCTTCAACAACTGCAGGAGCTGCCTGAGGCGCTTGTTCGTTCAGAACACTTGGATCGCGGTGGCGATTTGGGCGTTCCGGACGTTGCTGGTTGCGGCGGTCACGGCGCGGCATTGCCTGTTGTGGCTGTTGTTCATTGTTCTGAACATCATTTTGCTGCGCTGGCTCGTTGTGATGCTGACGGCGAGAATGACGCTTGTTTTCACGTGCTTCATGGCGTTGTTCTTGACGAGACACCTGAACCACTTCTTCATGCACTTGATGTTGCTGAGGTGCAGGAGCTTCAGACTGAACCTGCTCGCGCGGTTCTTTGTGCTTCGGGTTCGGGTTGCGCGGTTTCTTGTTGTGACGTGGTGCCCTTTCTTCACGCTCTGCCGGTTTTTCTGCCGCATCACGTTCCTGTTTTTGTGCAACAGTCGATGGTGCCAGGTAAGCATTATTGTTGCTTGATACAGCAGCAGGTTGTGCTACGTGCTGTGGTGCTGGCTGTGCAACCGGTGCAGCCACCTGACCGAACTGGCCACGACTTACCGCACCGCCATTGATCATTTGTTCAATCGCTGCTGCAGCATTATTGGCAGTACGTGATGGATCAACAGTCGCTGCCTGTTTTTGTACAAACAGGTTTTCTAACCATGCACATGGGCTGCTTGAAGCTACTGGAGCTACTGCCTGTACAGGTGTTTGCTGTGCCACTTGCGGTTGAGCCGGCTGGTTTTGTGGATTGCGGCGTTTATTGTTATTACGGCCATTGTTTTGTTGCGGCTGTGAAGGCGCTGGTGCTGCGTGTTGCGCATGCTGCTCTTCTTCTAGATGCCATTCCGAAGACTCATAGCCCAATTCTTTTTCACTTGAACGGGTCGCTTCGGTACGTTCATAGCTGGTTGGGGCAAAGCCTTCGGCATTATAGGTAATTTCATAGTGCGGTGTTTCTAGATGCGGATGCGGCAATACTGTCACACGTACATTCGAGGTTTGTTCCAGATATACTAGGGTATGACGCTTTTCATTCAACATGAATGCAGCAATTTCGACCGGAACTTCGACCTGAACTTCACCTTGACGTTCACGCAGTGCAATCTCTTCCACTTTACGCATGATTGAAAGTGAAAGTGAACGCAAGTCGCGTACCATGCCGGTACCATGACAGCGTGGGCAGACATAGCCAGTCGCTTCTTCAAGAGAAGGACGTAGACGCTGACGGCTCATTTCCATCAGGCCAAAACGTGACAATTGACCGAATTGAATACGGGCACGGTCACTCTGGGTCGCTTCACGAAGTTTCGCTTCCACCATACGCTGGTTGCGATCTTTGGTCATGTCGATAAAGTCGATCACCACCAGGCCGCCGATATCGCGTAAACGCAATTGACGCGCAATTTCTTCTGCAGCTTCAATATTGGTGTTCAGCGCAGTATCTTCAACATCGCTACCGCGGGTCGATTTTGCTGAGTTGATGTCAATCGACACCAAAGCTTCAGTTTGATCGATGACGATCGAACCGCCAGAAGGGAGTTTTACTTCACGTTCATAGGCAGTCTGAATCTGGCTTTCAATCGCGAAATGAGCAAATAAAGGCTCATTTAAGGTATAGGTTTTCAGTTTGTCGAGTTGACGTGGCATCACTGCTTTTACGAAGTTATAAGCTTCGTTATAGGCTTGCTCAGAGTCAATTAGAATTTCCGCAACATCATCACGCAGGTAGTCACGAATGGCACGTGTCACCACACCCGCTTCCTGATGCACCAACATTGGAGATGGGCCAGAACTTGCTGTTTTCTGGATTTGTGCCCAAAGGTCAAGCAGATGTTGCAGATCAAGTTGCAGCTCTTCTTGTGAACGGCCGATGCCGGCAGTACGCACAATCACGCTCATGCCACGTGGTACGTTAAGCGTCGCCAGCATTTCTTTCAGTTCTTCACGCACAGCACCAGAAATTTGACGGCTGATACCACCACCTTTCGGGTTGTTTGGCATTAAAACCAGGTAACGGCCAGCAAGTGAAATAAACGTAGACAGGGCAGCACCTTTATTGCCACGCTCTTCTTTTTCCACCTGAACCAAAAGCTCGGTGCCTTCCGTGATCAGTTCACGGATATTTGAGGTCTGGCGTGGATCGGCTTTGTAATATGAGTTTGCGATTTCACGCATCGACAGGAAGCCTTGACGACCTGCACCATATTCGACGAATACAGCTTCTAAAGAAGGCTCAACGCGAGTCACGTGACCTTTATAGATATTGGATTTTTTTTGTTCACGGGTACGATTCTCTAAATCAAAATCGTAAAGACGCTGACCAGTGACAAGTGCAACGCGAATTTCTTCGGCATGTGTTGCATTAATCAACATACGTTTCATGGGTGTAACACCTTATAGTGATACACAGCAAAAAATCGCTATACACGTAGCGAACATCACACATCACGGATCAATGGCTCAAATCTGCAATGAATTTCATTGTGGTCTGAGTCTTTTCTTACCGGCTTCTACTTGTATAGATAGGCTTCGGTTTTGATTCACGTATTGATGATGGCAATACGGCTTCAATCTTTAAACGGATTAAAGTCACCTGAACGCTTCACTGGCGGACGAGCGGTGCATTGGATGTATGTAACTTTCACTGTCACATTGCTCGAAGATCATCCCTTCTTTATAGAAAGTGTCTTGATACGGAATTGTCGTCGTATCTTTACAAACTGTGCAGATCCAATGCATCGACGCTGTAGCCTGAAGTCGTCTTCAGGGTGCGACTAATCTGATGTGTATCAGTTTACGTTTAAAAACCAACGAAAGTTGGCGACATATTTTTTAAGACAAACTGATTTATGTACCTGAGGTACAATTAAACGCAACAGTTTGCTTTGTTTGCCGATATAATAAGCCTTCGGCGTCGGCATAATTCTTTGGGGACCTTCCCGTATCATGTGAGTCTTTAATTGAACAATCAAGTTCAGAAAAATCTGAAATGATTCAACTTTTACCCACAAACGATGGTTTCCGTGCGCTGACTATATCAAACCTTGCATCATCTGCCTATGGGCTAAGCTTATGTTTCTTGTGTAAAGCATAACCTAAGTGATCAGTTTTTAATCAATTTTAGTATTTTTTGGGTCATAGTAACTGTATGAATTCTACGCAACAATGGCAAAACGTCACTTGGTTTGAAGTGGATGAACATCAAGATGGACAACGCATCGATAATTTCCTGTTTAGTCGTTTGAAAGGTGTGCCAAAAAGCCGTATCTATCGCCTGATTCGTGAAGGCCAGGTGCGCGTCAATAAAAAACGCATCAAGGCGGAAACCAAACTGGCGATTGCTGATCAGATTCGTGTTGCACCGATCCGTTATGAGCAAAAAGATGAATCTGCTGCGCCAATCTCTGACAAGGTTGCCAATGGTTTGTTGGCCCGGGTAATTTATGAAGATGAAGGTCTGATGGTGGTCAACAAGCCTTCAGGCATTGCGGTGCATGGCGGCAGTGGTGTGGCCTATGGCCTGATTGAAGGTTTACGTGCAGCGACTGGGAAAAAATATCTGGAACTGATTCATCGTATTGACCGTGACACGTCTGGTCTGGTGATGATCTCGAAAAAACGTAGCGTACTGAAAAGCTTACAGGACATGCTGCGTGAACATAAAATTAAAAAAACCTATGCTGCTGTGGTCAAAGGTAACGTAGCACTTGACCGTCAGTTGATTGATGCGCCTTTACATCGCTATGAGCTGGCCAATGGCGAGCGTCGTGTCTGTGTATCGCCGAAAGAAGGTAAAGAGTCGAAGACGCAGTGGAATGTGCAGGAACGCTTTATGCATGCCACACTGGTCTATGCCTCTCCACTTTCGGGTCGTACCCATCAGATTCGTGTACATGGTTTGAGTATTGGGCATCCGCTAGTAGGCGATGAAAAATATGGTCATGAAACTGGTTATAACGGGCCGAAACCGCGCCGCTTGTGTCTGCATGCCATGCGTCTGGAGATTCCGGGTTATGCCATGATTGAAGCACCTTTGCCGGAAGATATGCAGAGTCTGGTGGCGCAGTTAAGAGCACAGAAAGCGGATAAGCCGACGGCTCAGTAAAGACTTATTTTTTTCTTTTAATAAATTCAATCCACCCTAACCCTCTTTCTTAAAGAGGGGCTAGGGGAGATTTTAGGCATTAAACCTCTCTCTAGCCCTCTTCTACAAGGAGAGGGCTAGAGAGAGGTGGTAAAGCTACCTAACCTTGAATCAAATCTAGGAAATCTTTATGAACTCATCTGTAAAACTGGTCATTTTTGATTGGGATGGCACTTTATTTGATTCGGTCAGTCAAATCGTGGCGAGTTTGCAGTTTGCAGCACAACAGTTTCAACAGCCCTTAAGCGATGAAGACGCGAAAAGCATTATTGGCTTAGGTTTGCCTGAAGTGGCACAGCGTTTATTTCCGAATGTGCCTGAATTGCATGCCAATATTTTACAAAGTTATTCCGAACACTATGTGGCAAACTCTTCCGGAGATTCCTGGTTTGAAGGGGTGGCACATATGCTTGCGGATTTGCAGCAACACGGTGTGAAGCTGGCAGTGGCGACGGGTAAAAGCCGTAAAGGTCTGGATCGTGTCTTGAAGCAGACCAACAGTGAGCAGCTGTTTGTGACCACGCGTGCTGCCAGTGAAACCCGTTCCAAACCAGATCCACTCATGTTAGAAGAAATACTGGCAGAAACGGGTGTACAGGCCGAACATGCGCTTATGGTCGGTGACACTTCTTATGATCTGGAAATGGCACAAAATATGGCCATGCCAAGTATCGGTGTCAGCTATGGCGTGCATGAACCTGAGCTTTTGGCGCAATTTAATCCGCTCTGTATCGTAGATGATGTGACCGCTTTACATGCGGCATTGTTGGCTAAAGTCCAATGGAAACAAGCGATTTAATCTATTATCTTGGTTACAGTAAAAAATGGTATTTCCCCGGTTTAAAACTGCCGGGGAGCGCCACAGATTTAAGCGTTTGCTCTTATCTTTTAGTCTAAAGTCGCAATTATGTTGATTTTATTCGGTCAGATTAGCGGAGTTTTTCTGCTAAATGATGATGCATTTTAAATACTAAGATTTTGTTTTGTCTTGGTTTTTATGGATTTTCTTTATAGATAATAGCTATAGCAAAAAATAAAATAACTATTGGCATAAAAGCCGTATTTTTCCCATTCTAAAACTGTTTATTCCTATGCTCGCTCTGAGAAAGGTAATCCTGACGGATTATCGGCCTGATCATGTCCATATTTTCTGTCCATCTTAGATCTCAGCATAAGCCTAATTTTTGCAGTTTAAGGAAACATTGATGTCGAATTCTGCTGTTGTTGAATCAGTTGCACAAGCCCTTCGTAGCGCTGAATTATCACAAACTGCGATCGCGCCGATTCGCCCAGAACTGGGTGGTGAAAGTGCTGACGTAGATATTGCCTATGCCGTTCAAGAAGTGAATACCGAGCGCGCTTTGTCTGAAGGTCGCCGTCTGGTAGGCCGTAAAATTGGTTTAACCTCTAAAGTGGTTCAAGCGCAACTCGGCGTAGATCAGCCTGACTTCGGCATGTTGTTTGCTGACATGGCCTATGGCGATGGTGAAGTAATTCCTGCAGGTCTGCTGATTCAACCTAAGGTTGAAGCGGAAATCGCATTGGTAATTAACCAGGATTTGACCAAAGAAAAACATACCTATGCAGATATTATCAGCGCGACTGAGTATGCCCTGCCTGCAGTTGAAGTGGTCGATAGCCGGATCGAAAACTGGAAAATCAGTTTAATTGATACAGTTGCAGATAACGCATCTTCCGCAGCATTCGTTTTAGGTTCTCAACCTGTAAAACTTGAAAACCTTGATCTGGTGAACTGCAAAATGGTCATGACGCGTGGTGACGAAGTTGTGTCTCAAGGTGTGGGTAAGGCATGTCTTGCAAACCCACTCAATGCTGCAGTTTGGCTGGCAGATGAAATGGTACGCCGTGGTCGTCCATTACTTGCAGGCGACATTATCTTAACAGGTGCCTTAGGGCCTATGGTTGTGGCTCAACCAGGCGATGAATTCAAAGTTGAAATTGAAGGCTTCGGTTCTGTTACAGCTGCATTTGCTGCTGAATAATCGAGATTCCAAGAGAGTACATTCATGAAAAAGATTAAATGTGCAATGATCGGTCCAGGTAATATTGGTACGGATTTGCTTTATAAATTACAACGCAGCGAATGGTTAGAGCCAGTGTGGATGGTGGGGATTGACCCGACCTCTGAAGGTCTGGCACGTGCTGCAAAAATGGGTTTAAAAACCACCGCTGAAGGTGTGGATGGTCTTCTTCCTCACGTGATTGCAGATGATATTAAAATTGCATTCGATGCAACGTCTGCTTATGTACATGCTGAAAACAGCCGCAAGCTCAATGAACTTGGCGTACTGATGATTGACTTAACGCCTGCTGCGATCGGTCCTTTCTGTGTACCACCGGTCAACCTTGAAGCATTGCTTGCGGGTGGCGAAGTGCCAAACGTCAACATGGTAACGTGTGGTGGTCAGGCAACGATTCCGATGGTTGCTGCAGTTTCTCGCGTTCAACCGGTTGAATATGGTGAGATCATTGCAACGGTATCGACTAAATCAGTAGGTCCAGGTACACGTAAAAACATTGATGAATTTACCCGTACCACTGCCGGTGCCATTGAGAAAGTGGGCGGCGCGAAACAGGGTAAAGCGATTATCATCATCAACCCGGCTGAGCCACCACTGATGATGCGTGACACGGTTCACTGTCTGGTAGAAGGTGAACCGGATCAAGCAGCGATCACTGAATCTGTACATGCAATGATTAAAGAAGTTCAAAAATATGTACCGGGTTACAAGCTTGTCAATGGTCCAGTTTTTGATGGCAACCGCGTGTCAATTTACTTAGAAGTTGAAGGTCTTGGTGATTTCCTGCCGAAATATGCGGGTAACCTTGACATCATGACTGCTGCTGCTGCACGTACTGCAGAGATGTTTGCAGAACACGTATTCAATAAAGACGCTTAAGGAGCAACCACATGTCTAAGATTATTGTTCATGATATGACTTTGCGTGATGGTATGCATCCACAGCGCCATCAAACCACTGTTGAGCAAATGATTGCGATTTCAACAGCGCTTGATGATGCAGGCGTACCTTTAATCGAAGTAACCCACGGTGACGGCCTTGGCGGTTCATCCGTCAACTACGGTTTCGCTGCTGCAACTGACGAAGAATACTTGTCAGCTGTTGTACCACGTATGAAGAATGCCAAAATTTCTGCATTACTTCTACCTGGTATCGGTACGGTTGACCATTTAAAAATGGCGCATGAAATTGGTGTTTCTACTATTCGTGTTGCAACGCACTGTACAGAAGCGGATTGCTCAGAACAGCACATCACTGCTGCGCGTAAGTTAGACATGGACACAGTGGGCTTCCTAATGCTTGCTCACATGGCGACTCCTGAAAAACTGCTTGAAGAAGCAAACAAGATGGTGTCTTACGGTGCAAACTGTATCTATGTCACTGACTCAGCAGGCTATATGCTTCCTCAAGATGTCATCGATCGTGTTGGTCATTTACGTCAACACTTGGACCCAAGCATTGAGCTCGGTTTCCACGGTCACCATAACTTGGGTATGGGTGTATCGAATACGGTTGCTGCGGTACAAGCCGGTGCAGTACGTGTTGACTTGGCATCTGCAGGTTTGGGTGCGGGTGCGGGTAATACACCACTTGAGTTGTTCATTGCGGTTGCAAACCGTATGGGCATGGACACTGGCGTTGACTTGTTCAAAGTACAAGACGTTGCTGAAGATCTGGTCATTCCAATGATGCACAACCCGATCCGTGCCGATCGTGATGCAGCAACTTTGGGTTATGCGGGTGTGTATTCTTCATTCCTGCTGTTTGCTAAACGCGCTGAAGCAAAATATGGCGTTTCTGCACGTGAAATCCTGATGGAGCTTGGTCGTCGTGGTACGGTCGGTGGTCAGGAAGACATGATTGAAGATTTAGCATTAACCATGTCTAAAGCGCGTGAGTTACAAGCTTAACTTTTAATCGCTCAGTATTAAAATAAGTTTGATAAAAAAGCATCCAAATTGGGTGCTTTTTTATTTTAAATGAGACTGATTAATATATTAAAACTCTGGGGTGAGATGTTTTAGTTATAATATTGTAGGGCGATTATTTTGGCTTTATATTTTCCTTAAACATAAAAACGATAAATAAAAAATGGCTGCTGAAAGATTTTAAAAAATTTACTCTTATTAATAGAAGAAACAAAAGTTTGAATTAAATATCTGGTCAATTTTTTATTTTAATTAATCGTTTTAAAATCTAAGCGATTGGTTGCTTGAGGAGAAGTCTGAAATATCGGCCGATGAAAGCAGAAAACCTTAATACTGTAGTCGGATTTTTAAAAAGGGCATTGTTTAGCATGATGGTGCCATAGCTTAATTTGATTACTGGGAAATAAGCCATGCGTCGTCAAAATTTATGGATAGCAATTCTTGCTGCGACAGCAACATTAGGAACTTCTGCAACTTATGCAGATTTTGTTGACGATAGCCAAGTGCAATTAAAATTTAAAAACTTCTATCTTGATCGCCAAATCAAAGAAAATCCTGCAGCGAACTGGGGTTCATGGTCGCAAGGGATCACTTTGGATGCGAAGTCAGGTTACCAAGATATTGGTGCTGGCATTCAAGTAGGTGCAGATCTTTTGGTACAACATGCATTCAAATTGAATGCGCGTGATAAAAATCCAGACTGGATTTTGCCGCATGATGGCAAAGAATCAAAAGATAATTTTGGGAAGGTTGGTGCGACATTAAAAGCCAAAGTATCTCAAACTGAATTGAAAGTAGGTGAATTATTACCTGTTTCTCCAGTTTTAGTTTTCGATCCATCACGTCAGTTGTTGACGACTTATAGTGGTGCATGGTTGGAATCAAAAGATGTAAAAGATACTAAGTTAACCTTGGCTTACATCGATGGCATTAATAACCGTTATGACAATCAGTTCCGTGAGTTAACTAAATTTGCGCCACCAGCAAATTATGATACAGGTGCGGAAGCGGATGGTATGTACATTGCGGGTATTGATCACCAATTTACACCTGAGATTGGTGCAAGCTACTGGTATGCCGATGTACAAGATATTTATACCCAGCAATATGTTGGTGCAAACTATAAAACCAAGTTAGGTGAAAAAGCCAAACTTGATAGCCATGTACGTTACTTCGATAACTCAGATTCGGGTGACAAATTATATGGTGAAGTGGATAACCAAGCATTATCGGTAGGTGCAAAAGTGAATTATGGTTCACATACCTTCGGTTTAGGTTATCAACAAATGTTTGGTGATACAGCATTCCCGACATTGGGTGGATGGGTGCCTCAGCCTTATTTGGTGAACTGGGGTGTAGCAACATTCACCAATGTAAATGAAAAATCATGGGGATTCACCTATGGTTATGACTTTGCTGAGTTGGGTGCGAAAGGCCTAAATGCAACGGCTGTTTACTTCACTGGTTCTGATGCTGAAGTTAAAACAGCGCAAGGTGCGCTAAAAGATCAAAAGTCGGATGAATTTAATTTGATCGTAAATTACACCGTACCAGAGGGTAAATTGAAAGGTTTAGGCATTCAAGGAATGTATATTGACGCCAATTATGACTGGAAATCAGACCTGAAAGAGTACCGCGTAGCAACGACCTATACGTATAAGTTCTAATTAAAGCAATGAAAAAGCGGGAAGATAAATTGGCATTTCCCGCTTTTTTTTAAAGGCCTATTCAAAAGCGAAATACCACAATAATCATAAGGGAATTGTGATTATTTAACTCTTTAAAAACAAATACTTAAATTATAGTCATTTTGTTGTTTATGATCGTAAATATGTATCAGTTACAGTCTATTGAACAGGTAATATGAGACTGTAAAAACACAAAATTCGAAAGAGTCCCTCTTGGGTTTAAAACCGCTATGGTTTGAAACACAAGTTCTACGCAATACGAGGAGCATGTATGAGCACTGTTCAGATTCCTGACTATACAACTGATTCATTCTTTGGTTTAGAAGATAAATGGATTGAAACTGCTGAAGGCGAATTGACTCATTACCACGAAGTGGGTGAGGGTACACCAATTCTATTTTTACACGGTTCAGGTACAGGTGTATCTGCTGCTGCTAACTGGTGGTTGAACCTACCTCAAATTGGTGAACAAGCACGTTGTATCGCAATCGACACGATTGGTTATGGTCAAACTGTTGTTGCACCGAATACTGCGTATGGTATCCGAGCTTGGGTTGATCACGCCGTGCGTACGTTAGATGCACTTGGTATTGAAAAAACTTGGTTAGTGGGTAACTCACTTGGTGGTTGGTTAGCATTCCAAATGGCGCTTGACTATCCAGAGCGTATTTTGGGTATCGTTTCTATGGGTACAGGTGGTGCGAAACAAACTGCTGCACTCAAAGCGCATGCAAACCCGGTGTTGACTGAAGAAGGCATCAAGAAAACCTTGTCAATGTTTGTGGTAAATAAAGACTTGATCACGGATGAACTGGTTAAAGTTCGCTTTGCTTCTGCTGCAAATGACTATGCATCAAATCGTTTGATGGATGTAGTTGGCGCACGTGACCGTGACCGTTTCGAATTCCCGCTTGATTTCGAAAAAATGAAAGATATTACTGTGCCAGTGTTACTGATTCATGGTACGCAAGATGTGGTCATTCCAGTATCACGTACTTGGGACATCCTGAATGTGGTTCCAAATGCTGATGCGCATATTTTCAGCCAATGTGGGCACTGGTCTCAAGTTGAGAAAGCAGACGAATTCAATACTGTGATCAAAAACTATCTTGCTGTTCACGGCGTAAAATAATTTTACCGTGTTTTAAAAAGGGATGACTTCGGTCATCCTTTTTTTGTGGGCAAAATATTGAACAGAATGTACTTAAGTGCATATGATTCTCATTTGTACAGGTTGATGTAAAAATCTAATTATTTTTAGCAAGTTATTAAATTTAAGCCGAGAAAAAACTGACTTAACTTTTATTAGACTTAAGTTGTAAATGAAGGGGGGTTAGGGTGAAAAACAGGCAATATTAGCCCAGATCAGGCGACCAATTAAGGAGCTACAGATTGATCCTTTATCAAAAAATAGAATTTAAAATAAATTTTTTAGCAAAAAATGATAAAACAAAAAAGCACATGCCACTCAAAAGTTGAATGGCATATGCTTGATCGGGGATGGAGCGGCATTAGTCCTGTTCGTCGCGGTTAATGTCCAGATAAAACACCCGGGTTAATAGCTCAAGGAATTTGGTTACCGCATAGGATTTGTTGTTTTTGTGGTAACTGACATACAGATCCAGATATGGCAGTTCCACGTCCAGAGGGCGAATTACGGTATTGTCCATGGTCAGCGGTACAATATAGCCCGGTAATATGGTGCAGCCCAAGCCAATACCAATCGAGTTGATATTGAACAGGATGTTATCCGCTTTCTGTACGATGTTGAGCTCAACATTATTGGCTTTGGCAAAGTCCAGAATGGCATGATGTAAAGTATGTGACTGCTCTGCTGATGGAATAATAAAATCAATACCATTCAATGCTTTAACTGGAATTCTCTCGTATTTTGCCAATGGGTGATCTTTAGGTAATATAAAAATCAAAGGCTCACGAATCACAAACTGGCTTTCAATTTCATCACTATTGAAGTTATGACGGGTAAAAGTCAGATCCAGATCGCCTTTTTTCAACAGACGCATTTGTTCATTATTGTTCAGGCTGAGCAATTCAATTTTTAAATCCGGATTTTGCACACGCAGATTTGGCAAGATATACGGGAAGATTTTCATCTCGGCCACCGGAACAAAACCAATCCGTAGCATTTGCTGCTTGGCTTGTGACACCTGACGTGCCATGGCAACGGCCTTGTCTGCTTGTGCCAGGGTCAGGCGCGCCTGTTCCAGAAATACGGCACCTTCTTCGGTCAGCTCCACTTTACGTTTGGTTCGGTTGAGTAGCTTGACGCCGACATCTTCTTCCAGGTCTTTGATTTGCTGGCTAAGTGAGGGTTGAGCCGTATAAAGTTTAAGTGCTGCCTTACTAAAGTTCAGTTCTTCAGCAACGGTGATAAAGTAGCGAAGGTGTCGTAATTCCATGTCATCAGCCCGAAGAGTAATCCAAAAAATGTCTTACTATAATTTCATAGAAGTATAATCTATAAACAACTATGTCGTGAAGGTTATTTTGATATTTAGAAAGTAAATACTCTTGAGATATTTATTAATGTTTTAATATCAGAACAAGCACGTGGAATAATTGCTTAAAGCTATTAATTGAAACAAAAAAAATATTTCCCCAAAATCAATCCAAAATCCATTATCCATTCGAATTGAGTCTATTTACTTTGTGCCTTGATGGGTCACAGGAGAGCTTTTCATGAGTGGAAAAATTGATGTGCGTGAAATCGACGCTTTAGTCGATGCACAAAATGGGCGTATCACTCCATCTATCTATACAGATCCAGATATTTACGAATTAGAACTTGAACGCGTTTTTGGCCGTACTTGGTTGTTCCTTTGTCATGAAAGCCAGATTCCAAAGGCGGGTGACTTCTTCAATACCTATATGGGTGAAGATCCGATCATCGTGGCACGTCAAAAAGATGGCTCAATCAAAGCATTCTTAAACCAGTGCCGTCACCGCTCTATGCGTGTGAGTTTCGCAGACTGTGGTAATACCCGTGCATTCACTTGCCCATACCACGGCTGGTCTTATGGCATTGACGGTTCTTTAAAAGACATTCCGCTTGAAGAACGTGCTTACCCACAAGGTGCATGTAAAGAGCAATGGGGCTTGGTCGAAGTGAATCGTGTCAAGTCTTACAAAGGTCTGGTATTCGCTTGTTGGGATGAAACCACACCTGATCTTGAAGAATACATGGGCGATATCGCCTGGTATCTAGATGGTGTACTTGACCGTCGTCCAGGTGGTACAGAAATTATCGGTGGTGTACACAAATGGGAAATCGAGTGTAACTGGAAATTTGCAGCGGAACAGTTTGCATCTGACCAATATCATGCCTTGTTCTCTCATGCATCTGCGATCCAAGTCCTTGGCGCAAAACCAGATGATGAAGCATCGAAAAAACTTGGTGCTGCACAAACGGCTCGTCCAGTCTGGGAAACGGCTAAAGATGCACTTCAGTACGGTTCACGTGGTCACGGTTCAGGCTTCTTCTTTACAGAAAAACCAGATGCAAACGTATGGGTCGACGGTGAAGTAGCCAACTACTTCCGCGAAACTTATGAAGAAGTAAAAGAGCGTTTAGGTGAAGTCCGTGCCCTGCGTCTTGCAGGTCATAACACCATGTTCCCGACCTTGTCTTGGTTGAACGGTACGGCAACGCTTCGTGTATGGCACCCACGTGGTCCAAACAAAACTGAAGTATGGGCATTCTGTATTGCGGATGCTGAAGCATCGCAAGAAGTCAAAGAAGCATTTGAACGTTCTGCAACGCGTGCTTTCGGTCCTGCTGGTTTCCTAGAGCAAGATGACTCTGAAAACTGGATCGAGATTCAAAAAGTTTTACGTGGTTATAAAGCCCGTCAAAACAAACTCATTATGGAAATGGGTAAAGGCAACGAGAAAATCCGTGAAGACGGTATTCCGGGGATCACCAACTATATTTTCTCTGAAACTGCAGCACGTGGCATGTACCGCCGCTGGGCAGATTTATTGATCCATGAAAAATGGGAAGACGTTGAAGCAGCAGCTGACGCATACGAGAAGGAGCTTATGAAATGAGTCAAGTGAGTTTAGAACTTCATCATCAAATCAGTCAGTTCCTGTATCGCGAAGCAAAATTGCTGGACGACTGGAAATTCCGCGATTGGTTGGATACCTTGGCTGAAGATATTTCTTATACGCTACGTACCACACCAAACGCGCAAACCCGTGACCGTCGCCGTTCAGTTGAGCCACCGACGACTTGGGTATTCAACGATACCAAAGACCTTTTAGAGCGTCGTGTCGCACGTCTTGAAACCGGTATGGCTTGGGCTGAAGAGCCTCCATCACGTACCACTCACATGGTGAGCAACGTGATCGTAGAGCCAGCTGAAGTTGAAGGCGAATACGACGTATATGTAACCTATTTGCTATATCGTACGCAAAAAGAGAAAGACATTGTCATTTACTGCGGTAAACGCCATGACAAGATCCGTAAAGTTGAAGGCGGCCTCGGCTTCCAGATCTTCAACCGTAAGATCATGCTGGATCAAGCGACCTATAGCTCACATAACCTGAGTGTATTCTTCTAATGAATAAGATTTTTGTTTGCCAAGTTGACGAATTAGACGAAGGCGAAGCGCTAAAAGTAGATTGCGGCGTGAATGGTATTGATGCATTGGCAGTATTCAATAACGGTGGTGAGTTCTTCGCAATGAACGACCGCTGTTCACACGGCAATGCGTCTATGTCTGAAGGTTATCTGGAAGACGACGGTACAGTGGAATGTCCACTTCATGCTGCACGTTTCTGTTTGAAAACAGGTGAGGCACTTTGCTTGCCAGCAACTGATCCAATTCAAACATTCCCGGTAGTGGTTGAAGACGGCGCATTATATGTAGAGATGGCAGGAGAGTAATCATGGGTTGGCTACAAGGCGAAGTTGCACTTATTACCGGTGGTGGTTCAGGCTTAGGCTGGGCGCTAGTGGAACGTTTCCTGGAAGAAGGTGCACAAGTTGCCGTTCTTCAACGTTCAAAAGCAAAAGTGGAGGCATTAAACGAACACTTTGGCGGTAAAGTTCTTGCGATTGAAGGCGATGTAGCCAGCTATGCAGACAACGTTCGTGCAGTGAATGCCACTGTAGAGCGTTTCGGCAAACTCGACTGTTTCGTTGGTAATGCCGGGATCTGGGATCATTATGCCGATATCGTCAATACCTCTGGTGAGCAGCTGGAAAAAGCCTTTGACGAGATTATGGGGATTAATACCAAATCGCTCATTCTCGGCGCGAAGGCTGCACTGGATGCATTGATCGCTTCTGAAGGTTCTATCATATTTACTTTGTCTAATTCGGCACTGTACTCCGCTGGCGGAGGCCCTGTATATACTGCATCTAAGCATGCAGGGGTGGGTATTATGAAAGAATTGGCCTATGAGCTTGCGCCTAAAGTACGAGTGAATGCGGTTGCACCGTCAGGTATGAATGTGAATATCAAAGGCGCAGCGTCGCTCGGTCAGGAAAATGTTGGCCTGCTCGATGCACGTGATCCTGAGAAAATTGCACGTGGTATGCCACTGAATTTCTTGCCTGAACCGGAAGATATGACAGGTTCATACGTACTCTTGGCATCTCGTCAAAATAACCGTCCTTTGACTGGCGTTCTGATCAATGCAGAATGCGGTCTGGGGATTCGTGGCTTACGTCAGCCCCGTGCCGGTTTCTTTGACGAATAAAAATCTGCTTTTAAAAATCTCCCCTTCCCCCTCTTTATAAAAGAGGGAGAAAATCTCCCTCCTTTTTAAAGGAAGGATGGGGAGGATTTAAGTCTTCCTTTTTGGAGTCTCTCATGGCCGTTAAACTTATTTGTGCATCGCACAGTCCGTTAATGGAATTTGCTTCACCACAGGAAAAGCGTAAAGAACAAGCCGTTCGTGATGCTTTTGAAAAACTCTCTGCTGAAGTAAAAGCTTACGACCCAACCCTGATCATCACCTTTGGTCCTGACCATTTTAATGGTTTCTTCTATGACCTGATGCCAAGTTTCTGTGTCGGTATTCGTGCCAAAGCTGCGGGTGACTGGGATTATGGTAAAGACAATGATCACATTGATGTACCTGAAGACAAAGCATTAGGTTTGGTTCGACGTGTACTCGATGAAGGTGTCGACGTTGCATATTCTTACCGTATGCAGGCGGATCATGGGGTGACTCAGCCATTGCACTTCCTGTGTGACGGCAAACTCGATCGTTATCCAACGATTCCAATTTTTATTAATGGCGCTGCAGCACCGATGCCAACCCCCAAGCGTACCATTGCTTTGGGCCGTGCTGTAGGTCAGTTTATTAAATCTTTAAACCTTGAAAATGAGCGTGTCCTTGTTTTAGGTACAGGTGGTCTGTCGCATGATCCACCCACACCGCAAATGGGTTCGGTTCCACCACAAGTAGAAGAATTCCTGATTGCAGGTCGTAATCCAACGCCTGAAGCACGTGAAGCACGTCAGGGCAAAGTCATTGCAGTCGGTCAGAAACTGGCAGCAGGCGATACTTCGGTTGCAGTTCCTTTAAATGCTGAATGGGATCGTGCACTACTTGAAACCTTCAAGAACGCTGATTTTGCGACCTTAGAAGCCATGACAGAAGATGAAATTCGTCGTGACGGCGGTCGTGGTGGTCAGGAAGTCCGTTCCTGGATGGCCGCATTTGCAGCCTTAAGCGAAATGGGCGAATACGACATGACAACACACTGCTATGAAGATATCAGTGAATGGATTGCGGGCTTCGGCATCGTATCTGCAGAGTTAAAAGGTTAATTGACATGAGCAACATCGAAACCATCGTAATTGTAGGGGCTGGCCAGGCAGGTGCAAGCGCGATTTTAGAACTTCGTGGCAACAAGTACGCAGGTAAAATCATTCTGATTGGTGATGAAACGCATCTTCCTTATGAGCGTCCGCCACTGTCGAAAGATGTGATTCTAAAACCTGAGGACACCAAGATTGAAATTCTGTCAGCAGAAAAACTGGCTGATCTTGGCGTGACCACCATTCGTGGCAATGGCGTGACTCAAATCAACGCGACCGCGAAAACGGTTGAACTTCAAAATGGTGATGTTGTTGCTTATGACAAATTGCTTCTCGCAACAGGCGGTGCCGCGCGCCGTCTGCCAAACTTCGATGCGTTAGGCAAACATGTTTATACCTTGCGTAACCTTGAAGACTCACAGGCATTGGTTCCTGTATTGCAAGCAGGTCAACGTATTCTGCTGATCGGTGGCGGTGTGATCGGTCTTGAACTGGCATCCTCTGCGCGTTACAAAGACTGTCAGGTGACTGTGCTTGAGCAGGGACCAATGGTAATGGGGCGTTGTTCACCGCGTATTTTAAGTGAATTTCTGCTTGAACAACACCGTCTGGCAGGCGTAGATGTTCGCTTAAATACTCAAGTTGCAGCTTGCCGTTTAGATGGTGAAGAAATTGTGGTGACTTTAGCTGATGGCGAAGAGTTACGTGCTGATGCTGTGGTTTATGGAATCGGAATTGTGCCAAACGCACAGCTTGCCATTGCAGCCGGTTTAGATGCTGATCTTGCGATCAAGGTCAATGAAAACTGCCAGACTTCAAATGCCGATATTTATGCAGCAGGCGATGTCGCGACACAACTTCGTGAAGACGGCGAATTCCGCCGTGTCGAGACTTGGGAAAATGCCAATCTTCAGGCAGGCATTTTTGCGCGTCATGTCATGGGTGTCGAACATCCAAAAGCCAATCCGGCCTGGTTCTGGACCGATCAGCTCAATATCAACTTCCAGTTTGTCGGTGATATGGCAGCGACCCAATGGCTGGTTCGTGGTGACATGGATGCAGCCAAAGGCGCAGACAATTCATTTGTGATGTATGGTGTGACCGATGGTCAAATCGTTGCCGGTATTACCGTCAATGCGGCCAAAGAAATGCGTCATCTGAAAAAAATGATCAGCAAGAATACGGCTTTTGAAGCTGAAAAACATTTGGATCTGGCACAAGACTTACGCAAAATTGCTTAAGTTGTATTGAGATATCTTGGAACAGACCTATGTTTTGCATAGGTCTGTTTTTTTATATTGATCGAATACTCTCTATATGATCACTACCTCAAGTTTCAGTTTTGGTTTGTATTACTTTGCGTAGGTAATGCCTCACTTTTGAGAGATGAGCCATACATGGCGCAAGGTGACAAAAATCTTTTTCTAAACTGAGGATATGTCCATATATCCCAGTTTAGCGGCGGCATCCATGCCGCAATCAGTATTGTCGATTGTGGATTTGAACGAGAAGTTAGTTCAACTCTTTCTGATTAACTTTAATTGAGTCTTTTATGAATTCAAATTCATCTCCCATGCTGGTGACGGCAAGTATTTATGCTTTACTGGTGCTGATTTGGGCCGCAACGCCTTTGGCGATTGTCTGGAGCGTGGCCGAGATTCACCCGATGTGGGTACTGATCATTCGCTATTTTGGCGCATCGATTATTGCGCTATTCCTGCTAAAAATCATGCGTGATCCCTTGCCTTTTGACGGCACTTCAATGAAAAGCTATCTGGCCGGCAGTCTGAATTTAATCGGTGCACAGCTGTTTATTTATCTGGCAGCCAATTATCTGACCTCAGGTCTGATGGCCCTGATTTTTGGTTTTTCGCCGCTGATTGCCGGTCTGATCGGGCATGTGATCTTAAAAACTCATCAGTTAGTGTGGCTGCAATGGTCAGGTATGGCTGTTGCCATTGCAGGGCTGAGTTTTGTATTTTTAGATTCGGCAGACAGCAAGGTGAATCCTTGGGGTGTGGTGCTGATGCTGATCAGTATGGTGTCCTATATCAGTTCAATCTTCTGGGTCAAACAGATCAACGCACCTTTAAGCCCAATGTCACAAGCGACAGGTTCATTGCTGCTATCAGCAGCCGGTTCACTGCTCTTGATTCCATTTATCTGGCAGCATATGCCGACCCAGTTGCCTGGCATACAGGCGCTGATCGGGTTTGTATTTACCATGATCATGTCCTCGATTGTGGCGATGCTGTGTTATTTCTGGCTGATTCGGCGTTTAAATGCTTCAACAGTATCTTTGAGTAATGTCATGACGCCAGTCATCGCACTGGTACTTGGTGCGACTCTGAATCATGAAATCATCAGCAGTCATGCCTTTGCAGGAATTGCCGTGGTGATGTTCGGCATCATTATGTACTTTTGGAAAGAGTGGCGTGAGCAATACTTTTCCAAGCACTAAATCTGTAGCAAATCAAAAGGGCGAAAGCCCTTTTTTATGCTTTAAATCTTTTAGAGGAATGAAGTCTATGGCTACATCCGTTCACAAGAGTTTAAGCAAGTCTATTTAGCAGATTGGCCAAATGTTAAAAATAGTATATGTCATCGTATGCACTCTCAATCGTTGCATAACTCAGGCGTGCACGATCAAATCAGCACACATTATGAGGATAAAATTTTGGCTGGAATCAGCAGAGTAGGGCTTGGTATGATTTTGTATTTTTTAAAAAACTGTATGCATCATGTTTTTCTCGACAGTACCCATAGTCCGGCCAGCCAGCAGGCTATCAGAGCGCTATTTTTTTGCTAAAATAACAAAAACATACATGATTGTCTGTGATGGATTTCATACTATACTCAAGTGCGCCTGTTTTTAGTTTGTATGCTCATTAAAAGATGCATCGCCTGACCATTTCAAGCGGTTGCTGTCTTGCATATAGCGAATAATAAATAGTGGATGTTTATGCAAGATCTTCTCAAAACTAAAAAATTTCAGTTAACCACGGAGTCCAGCTGGAAACATCTCTGGTCTAAGCCGGTATTTGAGTATCTGCATTCAGATCATTTCAATGGACAACAGTTTCGTAATCTCGAGCATCCTGCTCGGGCGCACAGTCGTTTTGACTTATATAAATGGCTCATTACCCGAAAATCCAAAAACTGGAATATCAATCTCGATGCAGAACGTGCCGAGTTTTTTGCGCGACCGCGTGCATTGCCACAGCAGCGTCCCGATGCGCCTTTAGATGACTGGCAAATCTGGTTTATTGGTCACGCCACTGTGCTCATTCAAATTGGGCCTTATAATTTCCTGACCGATCCGGTCTGGGCTGAATATGCCAGTCCTTCTGCATCCACTGGCCCGCAGCGGGTCATTCCTGCCGGTATTGCGCTAGATGAACTGCCACATATTGATGCTGTGTTGCTCAGCCATAACCACTATGATCATATGGATCTGGCCACACTGGAATGGTTGCATAGCACATTTGAAATGCCAATTTATACCGGACTGGGCAATGCCTGGTATTTGCCAAAGCACTATACCGTGCATGAGATGGACTGGTGGGAAAATGCATTTTTTGAAGAAATCCGCATTGTCTATACGCCGGCACAGCATGCCTCGGGGCGCGGTATGCGTGATCAGAATTGTGCTTTGTGGGGTGGCTTTTCCTTATTGCATGGTCAGGAACATTGTTTCTTTGCCGGAGATAGTGGTTATGCCTCGCATTTTAAAGAGGTTCGCAAGCGTCTGGGTGCGCCCCGAATTGCCTTGCTGCCCATCGGTGCCTATGAGCCGCGTGCACTGATGCGTGCGATTCATATGAATCCGGAAGATGCATTTCATGCACATCAGGACTTGCAGGCCAAATGCTCACTGGCGATTCATTACCGTACTTTCCAGCTCACTGATGAAGATCGGGATGCACCAGAGCATGAATTGCATGAAATTATCAAACATTCTTCCAAGCTGATTAATCCGTTTTACTGCGTACATGAAGGCAAACGGATTATTGTCTAATGGCTTCACGCTGTTCTTGCTTGATGAGTTGAATGGCAAGCACAGAAAGCATCAGCCAAACAGCATTTCACCTATGCCAGAAAATCCAACCAAGACTTTGGCCAGTACCCGCTCAAAGCCCAGGTTTTGCCAGATTGTGATTTCAGCAGGGGACTGAAACAGTATTTTTGGAATCAGTCCTTGATAGAATCAGCGCATTGCCAAGCTTAGCTGAATGTTGCGAAGTGTTTGGGTGAAAACAGGCTCAGAATTCACGAATAGCATTTTCCAGAAAATGGTGTTTATTTTCGCTAGATGGAATCAGGCAATAATCAGTTTTACCAAATAGTTGGTAGCGCTTTAAAGCAACGCCACGATACAGAAAGTCGCGGATAAAACGCGGCACTAAATAGCCTGTACTCATTAAATTCAACGGAAAACCGACTTTTAACAGGGCAGTGGATTCGGTATAAAGTGTGCCAGCTTGGATGACGAGCATCGTGCTGTAATGTGCAGTGGACATCTGGTAATGCTCGAGCAGGGCAACACCTAAAGGGGATTGGGCAGAGACCAGTTTAAACTGTATCTTGTTATCGTATTGAATCAAAAATCGTGCCCAGCCATTACAGATCACACAAACAGCATCAAATAAAATGATGTCGTGTTGTTGAATGATGTCTTCAATATCTTTGCTCATCGTTATATTTTTTCTAGTGACGTATTATTTGTATACTGCTTGATATCACACTAAAAAACCACCCGAGGGTGGTTTTTTATATATCGCTAAGGCAGCTTAAAGCAAGCTGGCTAAGCCTTTGGCTGGATCGGTTTCACGAGCAGCCTGTGCATCTGCCACTGTCATGCCGAGTGCTTGTGCTACGCCTTCGCCATAGGCCGGATCGCAACTATAACAATTGCGGATGTGACGGTATTTAATGAAATCTAGTGCATCACCCATCGCGCCAGCCGTGTTATTAAACAAGGCCTGCTTTTGTTCATCATTCATCAGGTTGAACAGGGCACGTGGCTGGCTGAAGTAATCGTTATCATCTTCACGGAAATCCCAGAAATCGGCAGCACCGGTGATTTTTAGTGGTGGCTCTCTGAATTCCGGTTGCTCCTGCCATTGGCTGAAACTGTTCGGCTCATAATGTGGCAAGGAACCGTAGTTGCCATCCATACGACCCTGACCATCACGACGGTTAGAATTGACCGGACAGCGTGCAGCATTGACCGGAACCTGTGAGTGATTCACGCCGACACGGTAACGCGCGGCATCGGCATAGTTAAATAAACGTGCTTGTAACATCCGGTCCGGCGAGTAGCTGATGCCCGGTACCAGATTGCTGGGTGCAAAAGCCGCCTGTTCCACATCCTGGAAATAGTTTTCCGGATTGCGGTTCAGTTCGAACTCACCGACTTCAATCAGCGGATAATCACCTTTCGGCCAGACTTTGGTCAGGTCAAATGGATGATATGGTACTTGTTCTGCCTCAAGTTCTGGCATGATTTGTACGAACAGGGTCCATTTCGGGAAGTCCCCACGTTCAATCGCATTGTACAGGTCAGTCTGGCTGCTTTCGCGGTCACGACCAACCAGTTCTGCTGCCTCGGCATCGGTCAGGTTTTGAATGCCTTGTTGCGTGCGGAAATGGAATTTCACCCAGAAACGTTCATTGTTGGCATTGATGAAGCTGTAGGTATGGCTACCAAAACCATGCATGTGACGATAACCGACTGGAATACCACGATCTGACATCACAATGGTGACTTGGTGCAATGCTTCCGGCAGCAATGTCCAGAAATCCCAGTTATTGGTCGCATTACGCAAGTTGGTGCGTGGGTCGCGTTTTACTGCTTTATTCAGGTCAGGGAACTGGCGAGGGTCGCGGAAGAAGAATACTGGTGTGTTGTTACCAACCAAATCCCAGTTACCTTCTTCGGTATAGAATTTCAGGGCAAAACCACGAATATCACGTTCTGCATCGGCAGCACCACGTTCACCGGCAACGGTAGAGAAACGCGCAAACATTTCAGTTTTTTTGCCCACTTCAGAGAAGATTTTAGCGCGGGTATATTGGCTAATGTCATGGGTCACGGTAAATGTACCAAAAGCACCTGAACCTTTGGCATGCATACGGCGCTCAGGAATCACTTCGCGAACAAAGTTAGCCAGTTTTTCATTCAGCCATAAATCCTGAGCAAGTAATGGACCACGTGCACCTGCGGTCATACTGTTCTGGTTGTCGACCACAGGCGCACCCGCTTCAGTGGTCAGGTGGGTAACAGGGCATTTTTTAAAATCTTGGCTCATTTTTCCTCTCCAAGTTTTGAATATCTTGTAGCGTTTATCCAGTATTTATAAAATATTGAGTTATCTGCGAAGGGCATCAGGTTTTACTCTATTTTCAATATCTTGATATAAATACTGTTAGCGCACAAAGTGGAATTCACAGGATATAATTGAGTGATGTCACTCAAAAAATATTTTTAAAGTTAATAAAGTCTAAAATATTTAAAATTAAATGGTTACTTTTTAAAAGTAGCCGGTTTTCTACTCTTTGACAATATCAAATTCTCTATATTTTGGATAACTCAAATAATGAATCGGATTAAACGAAAATAACAATCTTTAAGTCCCTTATATGTTTTTATCAAAGGATCAAACTAATAGATGAATCGTGCTGTTTAAAATAAATCTTATAACTAATTTATTTTAAATGCTTTTTTTGATTAGGTTTTGTCTGTGTGAAAAACATCATAAAGTGCTGAATGTAATCAGCATGTTTTCCGGCCATAGCGCTCATTTTTGTAATACAGAATATCCTGCTTAAATGGTCTTTATTTTTAAAAAAAGCATTGGCAAATATGCTTGAAAATTGTCCAAAATGGCGTATCATTATTTTCCCACTCGCGTGGAAACTCACTAAAATCTAGTTAAAAGGCGAAAGTACAACATGGCCAAGAAGAAAACAGTCGAGCATGTGGTGATCCATAATTTTGTGGCAAAACACATGCATGAAGTCAACAAAAGTCAGGTTTTTGTAGACCGAAAGAAAAATGCAAAACGTGGCTACAACAAGCACAGACAAGGGCGATATTCTATGGAAGATCGCCCTTTTTTAATGGCAGCTTAAGATCTGTAAGGTGGTTGAGGATGACGCGTTGGCTGTTTGGGGTTGGTTCCAAGTGGAGAGAGCGGGGCAACGGGGCGGTTGCTACGATTTTGTGTATTTTGAGTGGAGCGCCGCGATGAATTTGTTGGCTCATCTCGTATAAAATCATTAAATAATTTATTCAGTCTTCCCTGATTTGGCTGTCCATAATGTGCAGGGTGAGGTTCAGTTCTGGCCTGCTGAAAACTGGCAAATTGATCTTTTTGCTGACGATAGAGTTTGGCCGCTATCACAGAGGGATCATTTCGGCCTAAACGCCGTCGCTGGGATGCTGAAATTTCGATGCCCAATAGAGGGGACATTTTAGGCCGATCGGCATAGCCGCTGGCAGGACGTGTATAAGATGAACCGGAATAATCCGCATTTTTCCGGGCCCGCAAGGCAGGTGCAATAATAACAATATAGAACACCGCAATGAGCATGAACAGGATAACCAGAAATTCCATAACCACCTCTACACTCGTCGAGGGACTGGAAAAGTCCCGGATTAGGCACTCACCATACGCGTGGCTGATTTCACCATATCACCCAAACCATGGGTTCTGAAATAATATTCCAGCCAGCTTTTTACCATCAGTGGATTGTCCATTTTTAACACATGCTGTAGCAATTCCTGTGCATCACTCATCGGCACGTGACAAATGGTTTTACGTACCTTCAGGATATTACTCGAACTCATTGACAGGGTATTAAAGCCCATGGCCATGAGCAAAACCGCAGACAGCGGATCACCTGCCATTTCACCGCAGATACTGACCGGTTTTTCATTACGATGACAGTCCTGCACCAGACGGGTCAGGGCACGCAGTACGGCAGGATGTAAATGTGAATAGACATTGGCAACCCGCGGATTATTGCGATCGACTGCCAAAAGATATTGAGTCAAATCGTTAGAGCCAACCGAGAAGAAATCGACCAGTTCGGAAAACTCATCAATCTGATGCAGCACACTCGGCACTTCCACCATGATGCCGAGTTTTGGCTTGTTCACTTTGACCTGTTCTTCTTCCTGAATCGCCGCATGATCACGTTCCAGTAAATAGAGGGCTTCTTCAACCTCACTGACACTGGTCACCATCGGCAACAGAATATGCAGGTTATTCAGTCCGATACTGGCTTTAAGCATGGCGCGAATTTGTGAAGAAAAAATTTCTGGATGGTCCAGGGTAAAACGAATGCCACGCCAGCCCAGTGCCGAATTTTCTTCTTCAATCGAGAAATACGGCAGGTCTTTGTCTGCCCCAATGTCCAGGGTACGCATCACTACCGGTTTATTGGCAAAGTGAGTGAGTTGCTGGCGATAAATCGCGCGCTGTTCTTCTTCGCCCGGGAAGCGGTCGCGTAGCATAAATGGAATTTCAGAACGGTATAAACCAACGCCTTTGGCACCACGTTGCACGCCACGGACCACATCGATCATCAGGCCGGTGTTGACGTATAGTTTTACCGCTACCCCATCTGGGGTAATCGCATCTTTGGTTTCGTACTGACGCAGATCTTTGGCGATCTGTTCTTCTTCTTTTTGAATTTCTTTATAGCGACTGCGCAAACGCCGTGGCGGATTGATGAAGACCCGGCCTTGATGCGCATCAACGATCATTTCTACATCATCCAGGGTATTAATTGGCAGTTCAGTCACACCGACCACAGTCGGAATGCCGAGGGCACGTGCCACAATTACCATATGCGAGTTCATGGCACCTTCAGTGGTGACAATCGCAGCAATTTTATCCACTGGCAGTTCAACCAGAGCTGCAGTGGAAATCTCTTCCCCTATCAGAATACTCTCATCGGTCAGCTCACGATGACTGGCATCAGCTTCCTGTAAACGCGCCAGAATACGGCGGCCCAAGTCTTTTAAGTCTGCCACCCGTTCACGTAAATAATCATCCTGCATCTGGGCAAACTGTGCCACATGACTATCAATCACGATGCGCACTGCACCCTGTGCCCAATGGCCTTCGCGAATGAGCGCCTTGATTTCTGCCGGCAGGGCATTTTCATCCAGCATCCGCAAGAATACGCTAAAGAGGGCGCGTTCTTCGGCCATCAGCGCATCCTGCATCTTGTCATCGAGCGACTGGATTTCTTCACGGACGGAGTTGAGGGCGCTGTCTAATAATTGTAGTTCTTCGCTGATGTCATCGGCTTCACGATCGGGAACGGCGGCCAGATCTGCTGGCGGGTAGAGAATCACGGCACGACCCAGAGCAATCCCGCCTGAACCGGACACACCCTGAAAGGTTTTATAGGCAGGCAGGTTATTTGGCTTGCGGAAGACATCAATATTGCCCACCGCATGGGCATGGGCAATCACGCCAGAGAGCTGCGCGCACAGTGTGACCAGAAATGATTCGGCGGCTTCAGAGAAATCCTGAGATTCTTTATTCTGAACCACCAGCACACCCATTACCTTACGGCGGTACATCACCGGGACGCCCAGAAAAGAGTTATACAGCTCTTCACCGGTTTCAGGCAGGAACAGGAAGCGTTCATGTTTGGGTGCATTGTCCAGATTGACAATTTCTTCACGCTGGCCGACCAGACCCACCAAACCTTCGCCAGTCTGTAACGATACGTGACCTACAGACTCAGCCTTCAGGCCCTTGGAAGCCATCAGCAGATAACGCTGGTTACGTTCATCCAGAAGGTAAATAGAGCAGACATCGACATGCATGGCGTCCGCGACATGCTTGACCATGATATCGAGGGATTCATGCAAACTGGCAGATGCATTGATCTCTTGAACAATACGTCTCAACGTGTCCAGTTGCATATTCGACATAAGGTCTGCTCCGTCTATTCAGAATTTCAGTGATACGTTTATTTATAACAATAGCCGACCAAAAAATCTGCATGATTTATGCGATTTTTTAAGGTTTTTGCTGGGGTAGCTGCTGACACAACTCCACCAGGGCTTTGCGATAAACATCACGTTTGAAATTCACGACTTGACCTAATGGATACCAGTAACTGACCCATTGCCATTGATCAAATTCCGGCGGATCAGACAGATTCAACTGAATATGCTGAACGGGGGCCGTGAGTTTGAGTAAAAACCACTTTTGTTTTTGACCGATGCACACCGGATCGGAGTCCGGTCGTATGTATCGATGCGGCAAACGATAGCGCAACCAGCCTTTGGTTTGCGCGATGATCTGGACGTGTTCGGGCAATAAGCCAACTTCTTCTCTCAGCTCACGATAGAGTGCCTGCTCAGGGGTTTCTCCATATTGGATACCTCCTTGTGGAAATTGCCATGCATTATGACCAATGCGTTTTGCCCATAAAACTTGTCCAGCATCGTTTGCCAAAATGATCCCGACATTTGGTCGGAAACCCTCAGAGTCGATCATTTGGCTACCTAAAAATTGTTTAATTTATACCTTTGCCATCGGGGAGCGTTATTTCTTTATCCAACTCGAAAAAAGCAAAGTTTAAAAATGTTAAAATTGCTATGATCTTAACGAATTTCTATCGACTAGCGGAGATAGATTTACAATTTTTTTCTTAAATTTCAGTTTTTACGAGTATTTTCATGAAATTGGCGCTATTTGATCTCGATCACACCTTGTTAAACACGGATTCGGATCATTCTTGGGGAGAGTTTCTGGTCAGCGAGGGCCTGGTCGATCCGGTGCAGCATCGTGCCATGAATGACAAGTTCTATGACGACTATAAAAAAGGTCAGTTAGACCCCTATGCCTATAATGAATTTGTGTTCCAGTTTCTGACCCAACATGAGCATGCTTATTTAACCGAGTTGCACCAGCTGTTTATGCAAAAGGTGATTCGCCCGCAAATGCGTCCAGAAGGTTTTAAGGCCATTCAACGGCATAAAGACGCCGGTCATGCTCTGGTCGGAATTACCGCGACTTCGGATTTTATTACTGCACCAATTTTTCGTGAATTCGGCATTACTGAAATTATTGCCACCAATGCTGAAGTACTCGATGGCAAATATACCGGAAAAGTGATCAATACCGCGTGTTATCAACAAGGCAAGCTGGTGCGTCTGGAACAGTGGCTGCAAGGTCGCGATGTGACCGAGTCTTGGGCCTATTCAGATTCGATTAATGACCGTTTCTTGCTGGAATATGCCGATCATGCCATTGCGGTGAATCCGGATGACCGCCTTGAAGTTTTAGCCAAAGCGCAGGGCTGGAACATACAGGACTGGTCGATTTAACTGATTGCCTTTTATCCATCTGATTGATCCAGCACAACTTCGGTTGTGCTTTTTTATCTGCCCGAATTCAATGTAAGTGTTAATGTTTTTTCACAGTCCGCTTGCCTCGGACATGTTATGCTCAAAAAACAGGACATGAAAATAATGGAAAAGTTTGAGGTGTAATGCTATGACTCACGTTCGACCGCGTATGACACATCTGTTTCAGCAGCTTGGCTTGGATGCCACTCAGGAAGGCATTGAAAAGTTTATTCACGAACATCAACTGCATAAAGATCTGACTTTACTCGATGCACCGTACTGGTCAGAAGCACAACGTCAGTTTCTAACCGAAAAAATTGCATCTGATGGTTCATGGGCCATTGTGGTGGATCAACTCAATGAATCCCTGCATGAAAACTCAACCAGTGAAGGATGAAATAAAAGCCAATCGAATGATTGGCTTTTTTAGCTTGAAGGCTTTAGTGAGTGCGTCGCCAGATGCTGACTTGCGACAAGCTATGTTGATATTTTCTGGCGGTTTCACGAATAACAAAAGGCACATCCTGAGGCTGGGTCACCAGCTCAAAATGAGCCTTTAATATTTCCGAGATACCCTCTAGCGTAGTGACCTCTCTGTCTGCCTGCTTGAACCCGCCCAGCCATTCATCACGTGCAGTATGTTCTTCCAGCCAGGTATAAGGCGAACTGAGCAGTAGAATTCCACCCATATTTATCCGTTGATGGATCTGCATCAAAAAGTCTTTGGGATGATGCAGCCGGTCAATTAGATTGGCCGCCAGAATAAAATCATAGCCAATAAAATGTGCTTTCAGATTACAGGCATCGGCCTGAAAAAATTCCACTTTAGAGGCAAGCCGATCCAAAGCGAAATCCTTAAGCGAGCAGATTTTCTCTTCGCTTAATTCACCTTCTACGGGGAGCTGATAACGGATTCGGTGACCTTGGGCCAGAAAGACGGCTTGCTGAATAAAGCGTGCAGAAAAATCCAGACCGGTGACCTGATCAAAATAGTGTGCCAGTTCAAAGCTGGCGCGGCCAGTAGCACAGCCAATATCCAGAGCACTTTTACATGCAGTTTCTCGGAAATACGGCTGCGCCAGCTGCACCAATGTTTTGGCAAAATTGGCGATGCCAAAGTATTCGGCGCCGTACTGAAACTCCAGATATTGAGACACCAACTGGTCGCTTTCATACTGTGAAGGAAACTGTTGCAAGGCTTGATCAGAGGCGACATAGCGGAAGCCAGCGTGTTGAAAGAAATGCCGTCTAAAAGCATAACGTGCGCTGTGCAGGGCTTCATTGCCTGCTGAAATCCAGGAGCCACCTTTAATAATATTATGGCGCCCGTCAAAGGTCGGGGTACTAAAATCATCATAAAGAGGATGCACCTGAAAGCCCTGAAACGGATAGATTGGCGTTTCAGTCCATTGCCAGACATTGCCCTGAATATCATAGAAATCGCCCTGCTGAAAATGATCGACCGGGCAGGAACTGGTGCCATATTTCAATTCGATATTGGCCTGTTCAGGACTGGGTAAATCTGGATCCAGGTCTGAAACCGCATACAGGCGATACCATTCATCCTCAGTCGGTAAACGAATGGTTTTTTCAAGCTGTTGCGATTTCCACTGACAAAAGGCTTTGGCTTCATGATAATTTACTTCTACCGGCCAATCCCAGGGCATGGGGACTTCTTCCAGCATCAGGCGCAATGACCAGCCGAGTTCAGTCTTGCACCAAAAACACGGATGAGTCGCTTGTGAAAATTGCAGCCAGCCTAAGCCTTCTTCACTCCAGTAGTGTCCGGTCTGGTAGCCATCTGCTTCGACAAAGGCCAGAAACTCCTGATTCGACACCAGATATTTTGCAGCTTCAAAGGCTGCAACTTCGGCTTCATGCTGGCCGTATTCATTGTCCCAGCCATAAAAAGGATGGTTAAAATCTTTCTGTAGATGTACCTGGCCTTCAGGCACAGCAATCAAACTATTTTCCGGGGCAATGCCGGTAATGATATTGGCACGCCACTGCGGATGCTGGTGTACATGTTCTAAAGCATGCTGACGAATCAGCACCGATGACGTTTCCAGATGAATCCGTTCATGTTCGATGCCCATAATCAGCGTCCACCACGGATTGTGCCAGTTTAAGGGCAGATTCAGCGGGGCATGCTCAACAATGTTCAGAATCAGCGCGCGTACCTGATGTCGATAATCCCGGACTGCCTGCACAGTCGGCCAGTCATAATGCACTTCATCCAGATCATCCCAACTCATTTCATCAACCCCGATCGCAAAAATACTTTCAAAATGCGGATTCAGACGTTCAGTAATGAGTTTGCTCAGCAGCAGTTTATTGACAAAAAAAGTCGCGGTATGACCAAAATAAAAAATCAGCGGATGACGCAAATTAATTGGCTTGATAAAAAAAGCATCTTCATGCTTGAGGCATTCAAATAACTGCTCATAGGTATCAAAGGTATTCAGGAAGTAGTCACGCAGGCTGTATCGCGCTGTTTGTTCGTCGGCAAAATCAAGCGCAGGGGTAGGCAACAGCATCGGTTTGGCCGAAAGCCATAGGCTGCTGGTATTTGTTTTATCTTGAGAGAGGGATTTTAGGGGAGAATCGAGCTGCATCCGTCAGGCTCCATCGAATAATTTTAAGTATTTCTCTGCATCGCAAAAGAATAGATTTATCTTAAAAATACGCGAAAGAAATCCCCAGATGGGTGTATTTAGGTAACAAAATGCTGCACTGTTTTGAATGCAGCATTTTTAGAAATGAATTAAAGAGGTAGGGAACTACTTTGCATGAGTTGAACCAGAGCTTGCGCCGCTTTGGACTGAGTACGACCCGGATGCCAGACCATGCCCAGCCGGCGGTTCATTTCCAGATTGATATCCAGCTGATGCAGATCGTGATTGACCAGAGTTTTTGGCAGCACAGACCAGCCGAGACCAATGGATACCAGCATGCGGATTGATTCCAGCGGATTATTGCTCATGCTGACTTTTGGTTTAATGCCCTGTTTTTCAAATTCGGCCAGCGTAATCTGCGAAGTGTAGGTTTGTGAAGACGGCAGCAGGCTCGGATAATTCAGCAAATCTTCCAGGCACAGGTTTTTTTGCTGCGCCAGTGGATGAAAGGGTGCAACTACAAAGACCAGAGGATCATTCCAGATGGTGACATAATTCAAACGTGCATCGCCCCGTGGCGGCAAGGTTAAAAATGCCAGTTCCAGATCGCCGGCAATGACTTGTTCGTGCGCCTGCTCGGAATCGACAAAATGTACATCCAGCCTTACATCCGGATATTCCTGTACATAACGGCGCAAATGACTCGGAAGATGATGCAGGCCAATATGATGACTGGTGCCGATTTTCAATTTTCCCTGTACCTGACCCTGTTCATGGCTCAAGGTATAATGAATATCACCGAGTTCATTCAGCCAGTTTTTCACTTTAGGCAACAGCGAATGCGCGGCATGGGTGGCTTGTACACCACGTCCGGCGGATTCAAACAGTTTGACCCCAAAATATTCTTCCAGACTGTGAATACGTTTGGTGACGGCAGGTTGAGTAATAAAAAGCTGATCTGCGGCCAGAGAAATCGAACCAGTTTCCATGACTTTTACGAAGGCTTCAAAAGCTGCGAGATTCATCTTAATCACCTATAAAGAATTTTTATGTGTAGTTATATTATTGTTATTTTTTAAGAATAAATCAAAGCATAATTCGCTTGCTTCTATTGCATTGCTGCATTACTAAACATTTTCAAAGCCTTGGGATTTAAATAGCGCCAAAAAAAGACCCTCTTGGATGAGATGGTCTTTGGTCAGGAACATCGACAGAAAAGATCAGGCGGTGATGTCCTCATTCTGCTGTTCGATATTGCGCTCCCAAATTTTTTCGTGGAAGAAGAACGCAACTGCCTGTACTGTGGGTTCCAATAAACTTAAGGCAATTGCCATGGCCAAACTGCCAGTCACCAAATAACCGACAATCATCGCCACCGTGATGTGCATAATGTAATAGCTGAAGGTCTTTTTAAACATACGCTGATTATTGTCTACAAAACGTTGGATATGTGCCATGTCGAAGTTCCTCAAAATATAAATCTCTGTCTATGCAGGAATAATAATAATTCTCATTTGATTTGTAAAAACGAATATTTTTAATAAATTGATCGGAAAAGTAGATTTATAGGAATGCAGCGAAAGCATGATTTTATTCAGCTTTTGAAAGATTCCAAAAAGTTTTTTAACTAATAAAAATGATAAATTAGATTTATGTGACAGCAGCGATATAATCAAAATCAGAGCAAGAATTTACCCAGTCCAGTGGAGTACATCGACATGGCAGGCGCAACCCAAACAGCAAAAACATTATATGATAAATTGTGGGATGACCATTTAGTAACACAACGTGATGATGGTTCTGCCTTACTGTACATCGACCGTCACTTATTACATGAAGTAACGTCGCCACAGGCATTTGAAGGTTTACAACTCGCCGGGCGCAAGCCATGGCGTTTAAGCGCAAACATTGCTACACCAGATCATAACGTACCCACCTCGAAAAAAGAGCGTGAACAGGGTGTTGCCGGCATTGAAGATGAAACTTCGCGCATTCAGGTACAAACCTTGGACGACAACTGCAAGAACTTTAATATTGTTGAATTTGATATTAATGATATCCGTCAGGGGATTGCGCATGTGGTTGGGCCTGAGCAAGGTTTAACCTTGCCGGGCATGACCGTGGTCTGTGGTGATTCACATACTGCGACCCATGGTGCTTTCGGTTGTTTGGCGCATGGTATCGGTACTTCAGAAGTTGAACATGTATTGGCGACCCAATGCCTGGTTCAAAAGAAGATGAAAAACATGTTGGTACGCGTTGACGGTCAGTTGGGTCAGGGCGTGACACCGAAAGATGTGGTCTTGGCGATTATCGGCAAGATTGGTACAGCAGGGGGTACTGGTCATGCGATTGAATTTGGCGGTCAGGTGTTCCGTGACATGTCGATTGAAGGTCGTATGACCGTGTGTAATATGGCAATCGAAGCCGGTGCACGCGTAGGTATGGTCGCTGTCGATGACAAAACCATCGAATATGTTAAAGGCCGTCCTTATGCACCGACTGCAGAACAGTGGGATCAGGCCGTAGTGTATTGGAATACCTTACATTCGGATGAAGATGCACACTTTGATACAGTTGTGGTCTTGCAAGGCGAAGAGATCGAGCCGCAAGTGTCTTGGGGAACCTCTCCTGAAATGGTGATTCCAGTGTCTCAGGCAGTACCAACTTTGCAACAAGCCAAAGACGAAGTACAACGCAATGACTGGAACCGTGCTTATCAATATATGGGTTTAAATGCCGGTCAGGCCTTGGCTGAAATTCAATTAGACCGTGTCTTTATTGGCTCATGCACCAACTCGCGTATTGAAGATATTCGTGCTGCGGCTGAAGTGATCAAAGGTCGTAAAGTTGCGGCAAGCATCAAGCAGGCGATGGTGGTTCCGGGTTCGGGTCTGGTCAAGGCCCAGGCAGAAGCTGAAGGCCTGGATAAAGTGTTTGTAGAAGCCGGCTTTGAATGGCGTGAACCAGGTTGTTCAATGTGTCTGGCAATGAATGCTGACAAGTTACAACCGGGCGAGCATTGTGCATCGACGTCTAACCGTAACTTTGAAGGTCGTCAGGGCAATGGCGGTCGTACGCATCTGGTCAGCCCTGCAATGGCAGCCGCCGCGGCAATTGCCGGTCACTTTGTTGACGTGCGTAGTTTCTAAAAATCCCCCTCAGTCCCCCTCTTTAATAAAGAGGGGGTTAGGGGAGATTTAAAGTGATGACATTCTTTAGGAATAAAGACAATGAAAAAATATACCGTTGAACAAGGTATCGTTGCACCATTAGACCGGGCCAATGTCGATACCGATTTAATTATTCCAAAACAGTTTTTGAAATCGATCAAACGTAGTGGTTTTGGTGCGAATTTATTTGATGAATTGCGTTATCTGGATGAAGGCTATTTGGGTCAAGACAACTCAAAACGACCTTTAAACAAGGATTTTGCATTAAACCAACCTCGCTATCAAGGCGCGAGCATTTTGATTTCACGCGCCAACTTTGGTTGTGGTTCTAGTCGTGAACATGCGCCATGGGCATTGGAAGAATACGGTTTCCGTACCGTGATTGCACCAAGCTATGCCGACATTTTCTATAACAACAGCTTTAAGAATGGCATGTTGCCTGTGATTTTGTCTGAAGAGATTGTTGATCAGTTATTCAAAGAATGCCTTGCAACTGAAGGTTATCAACTCACCATCGATTTGGACGCACAAGAAGTACGCACACCAAATGGTGAAAGCTTTCAATTTGAAGTCGATCCATTTCGTAAGCATTGCCTGTTAAATGGTCTGGATGATATTGGTTTAACTTTACAAGCTGCGGATGACATTCGTGCTTATGAGGAAAAAACCAAACAATCACGTCCATGGGTATTTGCCGAAATTCAGGGCTAAATCAGCGAAAATTGTCATAGCATGACTGCGATGCCCTTGCTAATATCGGAAGATTATTGGGTTTTTTGATTGGGTAAGACAGACATTATGGCGAATTATTGGAAACAGTGGCTTGCTTTAAGTACGGTGTCGGTGCTGATGACTGCATGTCAAAGCATCGATACCATGAAGCTCAAACATGCCAAAGAAAATGCCGAAAGCAAAAACAATGCGTTGATTTACTGTAAAGGAACATCGGATTGCCAGTTCGAGCGCTTAAACCAGACCATCATTGTCAATAACGACAATGGCCGCCTCAGTAATGAGGCGCGAAAGCAAAAACTGGTACGTTTGCAGGCTAAGAATTTGAATCAGGCCAATCCGATTTACTTGTCAGTACCCGCAGGACAGCATGAATTAGTCGTCCGTTTTTATCCAATCAGTAAGGATAAAGCGGAAATTTTACATGTGTTTCATCGCTTTCAGGCCAACAAAACTTATACCTTGAAAATGTTCCGCGACCGTAGTGCGCGTAGCAGCAGTTTATTAAATGCCTCTGCACCTGATCCGCTTTGCGTGGATTTATTGCAAGAGCAAAAAACCATTCGTCGTTTTTGCAAACCTTATAATGTGGTCAACGGCATTGCAGAGTTTGTAGAAAAGAAAATTTAACCTTTGTCAGGTCTGAATCTGACGCTTTAAACGGAAAATCTCATGTCTAAACAAATTTTGATTTTAGCTGGTGATGGCATCGGTCCTGAAATTGTCAAAGCGGCAGAGCAGGTACTGGATCGTGTAAATGAAAAATTTAATCTCGATTTGACATGGGAACAGGGTTTACTCGGTGGTGCGGCAATTGATGCCCACGGTTCACCATATCCTGAAGTGACCTCAGAACAGGCCAAAAAAGCCGATGCAATTTTATTGGGCGCCGTCGGCGGGCCAAAATGGGATACGATCGAGCGCTCAATCCGTCCGGAACGCGGTTTATTAAAATTACGTAGCGAACTGAACCTGTTTGCCAACTTGCGCCCAGCGATTCTCTATCCACAATTGGCTGATGCTTCAAGCCTGAAACCTGAAATCGTGGCAGGTCTGGATATCCTGATCGTGCGTGAATTGACGGGCGGTATTTATTTCGGTCAGCCACGTGGGATCCGTGAACTGGAAAACGGCGAGAAGCAAGGTTATAACACGGATGTGTATTCAGAATCTGAAATCAAACGCATTGCCAAAGTTGCCTTTGAAATGGCGAAGCTGCGCGGTGCCAAGGTCTGTTCAGTGGATAAAGCCAACGTACTTGAAGTCACTGAGTTGTGGAAACAAACCGTTACTGCGTTGAAAGAAGAACAGTATCCAGAAATTAACTTGTCACATATGTATGTCGACAATGCTGCGATGCAACTGGTGCGCGCGCCAAAACAGTTTGATGTGATTGTCACCTCTAACCTGTTCGGTGATATCTTGTCTGACGAAGCAGCGATGCTTACCGGTTCAATCGGCATGTTGCCATCAGCCTCGCTAGATGAAAATGCTAAAGGCATGTATGAGCCTTGTCATGGTTCAGCCCCTGATATTGCGGGTCAAAACCTGGCGAACCCATTGGCCACAATTTTGTCTGTTGCGATGATGCTACGCTACACTTTCCGTGAAGAAGCTGCAGCCAAAGCGATTGAAGATGCCGTAGGCAATGTTTTGGATCAAGGCTTGCGTACAGCAGATATTATGTCTGAAGGCATGCAGAAAGTCGGTACAGTTGAAATGGGTCAGGCAGTGGTTGCTGCATTGAACTAAGTCTGTTTTGATTAAAAAAATGATTAAAAAACGCAGCCTTGGGCTGCGTTTTTTTATGTCAGATTTCTCGTATCTGGCTCAGGTTAACAGGTTCGACCTGTAGTACGAACTGCGGTTGCAATATTGTCTTTGAGTAAGAAGGTGATCTTACATTGCAGATTGACGTCATAGCCACCTGAAGGACTCACAGGAACCGGAATAGGTACAGCACCGCCTGCTGCCGGAAACTGTGCTACAGGCAAAGGAATTGCAACAGGGCGCTGTACCACATAGCTTAATTGCTGGGCACTGAGTTCAGGCCCACTGACCTGCTGATAACCTAAACGTTTCAGATCCAGAGTTTGATCGATCAGCTGGCTGCTTTGTCCAACAAACTGCTGCAAATAGGCTTCGCGGTCAGATTGGCCCATATTGGGGGAATGTGCACAGCCCGCTATTAAAACACTGGCCAAAATACCGAGCGATAGTTGGAGATAGGAAAATCGCATCATTTCACTCCTGCACAGGAACGACTCATCAATAGTGTAGGCAGGAAGTGTGATTGGTATTGTTGTAATTTGACACGCGGTACAGATGGGGGCGAGAGCTAGCTCAACATCAATCCATCAAAGAAATTGGACTACAGGATGACAGCTTAACAAGCCCTGCCGCTATAGCGAACGGATTGGATAATTTCATCTTTCAGCTCAAACCGGATTTGGCATTTCATCTCGATGTTATAACCGCCATTTGAGGGCGTAGGCATTGGTACACCGATCGAAATACTCTGACTAATATTCGGTGTACCCATCGGAATATTCATGTCCCGAAAAATAGTGTAGCTGAGAAACTCTGCTGTCTGAATCGGTTGCTGGGCGGTTTTAAATCCCATTGCACTCAGATCAAGCTGGCTGCGAACCTGTGCTGCATTTTGACCGACATAGTGTTGTAGCGACTGATTTAGGTGATGTTTGCCGCCTGTGGCACAGGCGACGAGGATTAAGCTGCACAGCAGGACCAAGCACTTCATATTCATGGTTTTTAGACATGTTATTTTAATTAAATGAATAGTCGTGAGTTTATAGTTCAGTGTCAAATTATTTTATTTTTCAATAAAAAATTAAAGCAATAAAAAAGCCACTAAAAGTGGCTTTTGCTTGCGCTAAAACTTAGCGTGCACGATAGGTGATACGACCTTTGGTCAAATCATAAGGTGTCATTTCAACCTTTACACTGTCGCCAGTTAAAATACGGATATAGTGTTTACGCATTTTACCAGAGATGTGGGCAATCACTTCGTGACCGTTCTCTAAACGTACACGGAACATAGTATTAGGAAGCGTCTCGGTGACAACGCCTTCGAACTCGATGAGTTCCTCTTTATTGGCCATAGCCTACCTGAATGAATAAATTGGAAAGGCGCAAATTATAGTCAATTTTTTTGCAAAATACAAGGTGAAACGGGTGTTAGACTGATCATCTGTCAGTAAAATAAGCGAACGATCAGGATAAACTTTTTAACTAAAAAAATGTCGGTTTCTGTTGTCAGTTTGGTCAATCGCAGTTAATCTAAAATTAATCTTTTTAAGTATAAATGAAGTACATACAAGGAAGGCTTTTGAGTGAGTCAGCTAACGGATGCATCAGTCGTATTGCGTTTGGGCTATCAGGCGATTCGTCGTGCGGGTTTGCCGACAGAAGAACTTTTGACCAAAGCAGGAGTTGCTTTAAATCAGGTCGAGGCCAATGACCGTACGCCGCTGAGTGCCCAGTATGCCTTTTGGGTGGCAGCTGAAGAAGTCAGTAAGGACCCGGATATTGGTTTGCATCTGGGCGAACATTTACCACTGTATCGTGGTCAGGTGATTGAACACCTGTTTGTTTCATCTGAAAATTTTGGTGAGGGACTGAAACGTGCCTTGGCCTATCAACGACTGATCAGCGATGCCTTTGCTGCCAAGTTGGTGATTGAAGATGGTCGCTGCTATTTAACCAATGGCGAGCAGCCTTTTGCTGAAAGTCTGGTCAATCGTCATTTTACCGAGTGTGCCATGTCGGGTGTACTGCGTTTCTTCAAATTTATTACCGAAGGACGTTTTGAACCGATTTATATCGATTTTAATTTTTCCAAAGGTGCTCCTGACGAGGAATATTTCCGGGTTTATGAGTGTCCGGTCAGCTTAGGTCAAAAAGAAACCCGACTTTATTTCGACCCAAGTATTCTAGAGTTTCCACTGTGGCAGGCTGAACCAGAGCTTTTACAATTACATGAGCAGCTGGCAATTGAAAAACTGCAGGAACTGGCGCGTTATGATCTGGTCGGTGAAGTTCGTCGAGCGATTGGCTCTACTTTGGAAAGTGGCGAAACCACACTGGAAACTGTAGCTGCACAGCTAAACATCACGCCACGTCGCTTAAGAACACAACTGAGTGAAGCACATACCAGCTTTCAACAGATTCTGTCGGATTATCGTTGTCGTCTGGCCAAGCGTTTGCTGGCGAGTACCACTGAAAGTGTTGAAAGAATTGTCTATCTGACCGGATTCTCGGAACCAAGTACGTTTTATCGTGCCTTTAAACGCTGGACCAATGAAACGCCAGTGGAATATCGGAAACGCAAGCAGCGTTAAAAATCCCTCCTAACCTCCCTTTAAAAAGGGAGGAATTCCCCTCCTTTCAGAAGGAGTTAGGGGAGGTAAATATTCTAAAAAATTTAAAAATTATTCCGGCAGATTCAGCCAATGCGGCCCCAACGGTAATTTAGGCAATTCAAACTGCTCCGGATAGTCGGCATGAATAAAATATAAACCATCGGCAGGCGCAGTCACGCCAGCAGCTTTGCGGTCTTCGGCCGCGAAAATACTATCAATATGATCGGCAGCATACATGCCCTGACCAATTTCCAGTAGGCAGCCCATGATATTACGCACCATATGATGCAGAAAGCCATCGGCCTGAATATCCAGTACCAGATATTGACCATGCTGAATCAGACGGCAGTGGCTGACATGGCGCACCGGTTGATTGGATTGGCAGGCTGCAGCACGGAAGCTTTCAAAATTATGTGTACCTTCAAACTTTTTCGCAGCCAGCATCATCTGTTCAATATCGAGTGGAGCATAGACATGGGTGACCTGTTTATGCAGCAAGGCAGGTCGCACAGGATGATTATAGACCACATAGCGGTAACGGCGTGCCTGAGCCTTAAAGCGGGCATGGAAGCTGTGATCCATCTCTTTGATCCACTGAATCGAGATATCTTTGGGTAACTGGCTATTGCAACCCATCAGCCAGCCACGTTCAGAACGGATGGCATCGCTATCAAAATGTGCCACCATATTGGTCGCATGTACCCCCGCATCCGTACGGCCGGCACCATGCAGGCTAATGGGTTGATCGGCAACTTTGCTCAGGACCTTTTCAATGGTTTCCTGTACACTTGCAACTCCCGGCTGTTGAGTCTGCCATCCCCGATAATGCATTCCACAAAACTCAATTCCCACCGCAAAACGCTGCATAATGACCTCAAACCTTATTGATCGTACCAATGACGATGCCATTGCTCTACAGTGTCGTATTGTAAATACATTTTCAGGGCTTTTGCATACAGATCCGCATGTCCATAACTTTCATTCAGTAAAATTTTGCAGTGATTGACCCATTCTGCAATGGCATAGCGCTGATCTGTCGCACCAAAAGGAACTTGGGTAGTCAAAACAGAAATACAACCCCGATCATACAGCTGATCAAGGAGCGCAATCAGGGCATCATTGACTGCAAGATTGCCAGTACCGAAACCTTGCAGAAATAAAAAATGGGGTGGTCGCGCCAATAAGGTATTTAGATTATTCAGCTGCTGAGCCAGATCGATCGGCTGCATCATGATACTCATGCAGTTAAATCCAGCGGCTTTCCTAATATCTTCAGCTTTGACTTGATAACACTGCTGACTGGCCTGGATTGTAATGTTGGCCTCAAGACCTGAGAAGGCATTTAACTCGGTGGTATGCTGTTTGAGTGCCGTCTGGGCATGCATTAGTTGATGATGAAAAGCCAGATAGACCCCTGCGGTACACATGCTGACAGAATCCAGGGCGAACCTCAGATTATCCAGCGCATCACTAAATTCGCGCTGCTTATTGCCCTGAGCATTCAGCAGCGGATATTGACTACCAGTCAGTACCACATGTGCCGAGTTGCCGAGAAAATGTGCCAGGACTGCACTGGCATAACTCAGCGTATCTGTACCGTGAATAATCACAAAATATTGGATCTTTCGAGATTGTAGTTCTTGAATAAACTGCACCAATTGCAGCCAGTCCGCGGCTGTACAGGCACTACTGTCTTTAATGGCTGGTGCGCGGTGGCATTCAACGAAATATTGGTCTGCGAGTATCTGTTCGAGCTTGGGAATAAATAAATCCGCAGACATCGGGGCAAGTGGATCGCCGACACAGCCGAATGTGCCACCCATATAAATTAATGCAATATTTTTCATCATAAAAAAAGCAGCCAACCCTTGACTGCTTTAGTGTAAATCGAAATGCATCAAGATGCGATTTGATTCAGTAATTGCTCTGCGCGTTGCTGTTGCTCGGCCGTATATTCAGCTTCTCGCTCTGCAATGATCTCACGTGCGGCAACATAGGCACCGAGCTGAATATATTGCTGCGCAAGATCCAGATTCAGACTGGCCTCATTGATGTCCAGTAATTCCGGGAAAGATTGTACCAGTGGATCATGCTGGTCTGTGGCTGTTTGAACTGATGTAGCAGGAATGTCGAAAGTAACACCTGTTGCAGCAGGTTTAGTTTCTGCATGATCTAATTTAAAGTCTAGGCCTGATGAAAGGTCTGTCTGTGTCGCAGATTCACTCACAGGTGCAGCAGCAGAAAGACTAGACAGATCAAACTCAATTGCTGGTTCTGAGGTTTTTTTGGCGACAGGCGCTGGAGTTCCTATAGAAAATGAGAAATCCAGAGGCTTGATCTCTTCAGATACAGCAGCCGCTGTTTCTACTGGAGCAGCCTGCTGCAATTCCAGTTTAAAATCTAAAACAGGTGCAGTTTCTGTTGCTGCCGTAGGTGTAGTTTGCACAACAGCAGATGAAGTATCTTGAAATTCAAAATCTACAGCAGGTACCGGAGTTTCTTCAGATTTTGGCGCTATGACCGGCGTAGTTGTCGGTTCAAAATTAAATTCAAGTGGCTGAATATCCGCAACAGGCTCAATTGCTGGAGCTGGCTTGCTTGGTTGAAACTCTTGTTGCAACTGTTCAAATGCCTGCTCATTTGAAGGAGCGGGAGCGACCAGATCAGCAAAGGCATCGGAAGATGCCGAGGTTTCCTGTACAGATGAAGTTTTAAGCTGTGCACTTGGGAAATCAATCGTATCTTGAACAGCAGATAAAGATTGATCAAATTCACGCTGTTTGGCTTCAGCTTGCGCCAGAATCTCATCTAAATTTAAAGAACGGATATGGTTGAGCAGTTGTGAAATCGCAAACTCATCTTTCTGTAAGATATGAATATCTAACAACAGCAGATAGAGCTCATGCTGGGAATTGTCGCGATTCAATGCCTGGTTAATCTGAGCTTCGGCCGCAAAAAAATTACGTTCCTGAATCAGGCCTTCAATTTTTTTACGCGTTTCTGCGGATAATGGCGTTGCTGATTTTTTTGCGACCCCGACTGGCTCAACTACTTTGGTTTTTTGTGGGGCAGTTTTTGAAGCAGAGCCAGGTTTTTTCGCTTTTACAGTTTTAGTTTTTGCTTTATCTGATTCTTGAGCATCTTGTCGTTTTTTGACGACAATTAATACGATGATCAATATCACTAATGGAATCACATAAATCAGCATGTTTTACCCCTTGAGGATAGAGTGTATTCAATGTTCACTCATCCCAATAAATCGTCATGTGTAACTTTTAATTAACTGGCTTCTTATCTGCTTGTTGGGCTTTAAGCTGTTGTTGCAGCTGGGCCAGACGCGCATTTAATAATTGAATTCTGTGATCCTTCTGATTGAGTGCCAATTCTAATTCGGTTACGTTTCTCTGTAATTTAACGGTTTTTTCTCGGGCTGTCATAACTTTTAATGACAATTCCTTCGATGTTTGATTGTGTTCTGTGTTCTGGTTTGCAGAAAGCTGTCCGGAATCGTGCTGGTTCTCAGCAACCAGACTCATTTCAGCCTGATTCAGACGGTATTTAGTTTTGGTAGCAGGCTGAGAAGGTGCCTGTGTCTGCTTGGCGGCGGTGACTTTGATCGGAGCAGTTACAGTACTCATCATAGCTAAATTCAGTGCTGCACCTTTACGTAAACGATTGGCATTTCCTCCGATAAAGGCATGTTCATTGTTTTGCTTGATTTGCTGCATCACTTCATTAACCGGACGTTGCTGTTCTGCTGCAATTCGTGATGCGATTCCCCACAGCGACTCATTGGACTGAACCATATAAGTCGGTTGAGCTTGGGCTGAGGCACTCTTGGCTGGTGTAACTTTTGTTGTAATTGGAGCTGGGGTCTGTACAGGAGGAGTTGAGCCAGCCGATTTTCTGGCCTGTTCCTCGGCAAATTTCTTGACCAATGGATCGCTGGAAGCGCTTTGATGTTCAGAACCAGTCTCAGCCGGTTTTTGCATAGATACTTTATTTTGCTCTGGAGAAATATGATCTGCTGATAACTTGCTCGCTGGCGTATTTGCAGATACAGACTGTGCCGGCGTTGGTTTTACTGTAGCAACAGGCGGGGAGGGAATCGGCTGCGAAGTATGATGTGTTGAATCTGAAGTGGCCGATGCTGGAGTTTTAACCGTAGTTTGAGTATTGGCAGCAGTTACAGACTCGCTTTTAATTGTAGGAGCGATAGATTGCGCCGGAATCGATGGTGCTGCTGGCGCGAGTGTAGCTTGAGGAATTGAACTGCTAGACAATGTCGGCGGACTAACATGTTGCACAGCCAGCGGCTTTTCTAAAACCGGTTGCTTATTTGAAGTGGCTGGAGAGCTGTTATAATGGGTAGTCACTGGCAGGTTTAAAGCAATATCTTTTTCACTGACCATGACAACTGGCGTAAGTGGGCGTTCATTCTGTTTTAGACTGGCTTTTAATAAATCGGTTTTCGCTTGCAAAGGCGTGCGGATATGTTGCAAACGTGCAGCATTGCCTTCCTTAATTTTGACAATGATATTCAGTTCCCGATCGGTTATTGGTCGAGACGATGTAATGGTAATGACTCCGGTGCCATTAGTGCTACGCCGGGTGAAAAAGTTCAGATGACCAGGCGGTTGATGTGATGTACCCATCGAGATTAAATCTTCAGGCGAAGCCAGACTCACCTCAATCGGTAAATTCATATCAGATTGTCGAAAGGTCATTTCAGCATAGAGTAACTCTCCAGGCGCAGACTGGATCTGAACCGGATCTACGTTAATCGCATAAATATTCTGTGAAGCAACAATGGCTAAAATGGCAAGCTTTAATTTGTTATATACAGTCATCTTAATTGTGAGCTCAGTCATTATCGCATAGCGAAAATTATAGATTAACGGGATGTTTCTTTTTTGTAAAATACTTACGCAATAGTTACATAAAAAAGCCGATCAATAAAGATCGGCTTTTTGTTTTATATCCATCTCGGGATATTAAACGTTTTTATAATCAATCAGGATGCGCAGCATACGGCGTAATGGTTCAGCAGCGCCCCAAAGCAATTGGTCACCGACAGTGAATGCACCCAAGTATTCTTTACCCATGTTGAGCTTGCGCAGACGACCCACTGGAACCGATAACGTACCTGTCACTGCAACTGGAGTCAGGTCAGTCATCGAGGCTTCACGGGTATTCGGAACCACTTTAGACCAGTCATTGGCACGTGCAATGATGTCTTCGATTTCATCCAGAGGCACGTCTTTACGCAGTTTTAGCGTCAATGCCTGAGAGTGGCAACGCATGGCACCAATACGCACACAGTGACCATCAATCGGCACGATCTGCTGGTTGCCCAGAATCTTGTTGGTTTCAACCTGGCCTTTCCACTCTTCTTTCGACTGGCCGCTTTCCAGTTGCTTGTCGATATAAGGAATCAGTGAACCGGCCAAAGGCACACCGAAGTTGCTGGATGGGAAGCCTTCACCGCGTTGTAATTCAGCAATTCTCGAATCGATATCCAGAATTGGAGAGCGTGGATCATCGAGTAATTCTTTGGTGTTATTGTATAAATAACCCATACCGCTGATCAGTTCACGCATGTTTTGCGCACCCGCACCAGACGCTGCCTGATAGGTCATAGACGTTGCCCATTCCACCAGATTGTTCTGGAACAGACCACCTAGACCCATCAACATCAAGGAAACCGTACAGTTACCGCCAACAAAAGTTTTGGTGCCTTTTACCAAACCGTCTTTGATCACATGCATATTGACCGGATCAAGTACGATGATGGCTTCATCATCCATACGTAAGGTCGATGCTGCATCAATCCAGTAACCATTCCAGCCTTCAGCTTTCAGTTTTGGGAAAACCTCAGAGGTATAGTCGCCACCTTGACAGGTAATAATGACATCCATCTGCTTCAGACTGTTAATATCTGATGCATCCATAAGTGCTGGGGCAGTCTTACCACCAAATGCTGGCGCTTCACCGCCTGCATTACTGGTAGAGAAATAAAATGGCTCAAAATGAGCAAAATCATTCTCTTCAACCATACGTTGCATTAGGACGGAACCGACCATCCCGCGCCAACCGACCAGACCTACTCTCATGTCACTTTGCCTCGGTGCGTTAAAAATTCTAAAGGGATTCGAGTGTATCAAAAAGGGACTCAACTGCAAGTGCTACACAATCAAAACATCAATATTCTTGAGCGAAATATCTGCTTTATGATACATACAAAATTGATAACGTCATCTTTCTTTCAGAAAAAATAATAACTTAATTAAGAGCACGCTTTATGATATGGGTTATCCAAATTGTGGCAATCATTGTCATTTGGTTAAGTTTCTGGTCACTGATCCCACGCGATGAATGGTGGATTCGAGGTGCGGATTTTCCACGCTTACAAATTCTGGTCTTGGGCTTTATTGCCTTTGTGCTGTTTTTGGTGGTGGAACATCCCTGGACTGTCTTGAATCAGCTGATTTTTGTGGCCCTGATTGCGGCTTTGGCTTATCAGCTAAAAATGGTATTGCCCTATACCTTTATCTGGAAAAAACAGGTCAAGCAGGTCAAACAGGATCAACTGGATCCGCAGCGGCAAATCTCCCTGATTGTTTCGAACGTACTGACCACCAATACTCAATATCATCGACTGATTGAACAGATCCAGACCCATCAGCCAGACTTGGTGTTAACGCTGGAAACGGATCAAACCTGGCAAAATGAACTGTCGGTGATTGAAGCAGATTATCCTTATCGTGTGCCTGTGCCTTTGGATAACCTGTATGGCATGCACCTGTATAGTAAACTGGAACTTCGCAATACCCAGGTCAAGTTTATTTTAAGCGACGAGATTCCGTCCATTCATACCACAGTGATTTTAGGCTCGGGACAGCCGGTGCAGCTGCACTGTCTGCACCCGAAACCACCGAGCCCAACTGAAGCCAAGGATTCTACTTTACGTGATGCGGAATTGTTAATTGTCGGGGATCAGATTAAAGATTTAGATGAAAGTTGCATCGTCATGGGGGATCTGAATGATGTGGCCTGGTCTCGTACTACGCGGCTGTTTCAGCGCATTAGCGGGCTACTGGACCCACGCGTCGGACGTCATTATGTAAACACCTTTCATGCAGATTATCCTTTTTTTCGCTGGTCGCTCGATCACGTATTTCACAGTACCGATTTTGCCCTGGTCCATATGGAACGTCTGCCCCATATTGGTTCTGATCATTTTCCGGTCTTTCTGGTTTTACAAACCGGTCGGGTCTTTGAGCATATTCAGGAAGAATTGGAGCAAACCGATGAAGATGAGCAGGAAGCACAAGAGGCCATAGAAGAGGGGATTCAAAAAGCAGAGAAAGAGGAAAAAATGGTGACCGATGAAATTGCCATGGCTTATAAAGATGGCGGCAAAATTTCTTAACTTTTTAAGAGAAAAGTGTAAGAGATTGCTTACATCAGTTTGCGCTTCTTGCGGATGGGCAATCATGAGCAATCCAGGTATTCTAGGTTTATCAGCACAGGGAGTCGAGAAAGGATATTCTCATAAGGAAGACGAAGCTGAATGAAAACATCATGGATATGATGCTGAAAGGGAAATCACAAAAAATAGAACTAATTATAATAGATGAAAGCACAACCTCATTAACCCGGGTTTTACAGGATGTAGAACTCGGGTTAAATTATTTTTAGAGTGAATTTTTTAAATACTTAATTGATTATTAAAGATAATTTTAGATTTAAAACTATATTTTTACAGTGCAGAATGGAAAATGTTATTGCCAGTGATGACTCAGTGAATGGATCAGAAATACTTCAGCTCTATCGTGCCAATCCATGGTCTACTGCCGAAAACCACAACATTTATTACAGGCTTTACAACATTCGCATGGTCTGGTCACTGCACGTATAAATGGTCAGCTGGTCGGACTGGCGAATGCGATTTCAGATGGCTCTCTGGGGGTGTATTTCCCCCATTTATTGGTTGGTCTAGACTGGCAACGACAAGGCATTGGTCGGCGGATCATGCAAAGTATGCTGCAATATTATTCAGGATTTCATCAGCAGATTTTAGTGGCCGATCAGCAGACAATAGGATTTTTATCAGGCTTTAGGCTTCACGCGTGCGGGACTAACGGAAGCTATGTAGATCTATCAAGGTACAGATCATGAGCAGGATTTTAAACTATAGGAGCTGTAGCGATTTAAAGTCCGGGATCAAACAGATTTAGTAAATTTCCTTATAACCTTCAGGGCGAGTTTTAAAACGGCGGTGGAACCACATATATTGGGTCGGTGCGATGCGTAGCTGCTGTTCAATTATCAGATTCACGCGAGTAGCATCCTCGACTTCATTCTCACTAGGGAAATTCTCCAGTGCCGGTTCAATCAGTACATGGTAGCGTGGATTTTTGATATCGCCATGACGATAGAAATATAAAGGAATCGCAGCAGCTTTGGTCATTTTCAGTAAACGACGGTGCGCGGTGACGGTTGCCGCCGGTACACCAAAGAAAGGTGCCATCACCCCTTGTTTTAAACCATAATCCTGATCCGGACTGTACCAGATTGCATGGCCTTTTTTCAGATTACGTACCAGACCGCGCATATCATCATGATCAATTTGATGGGCATAAATCGTGGCGCGACAACGGTAAATCAGCATGTCCAAAAGTGGATTATTCTGTGGGCGATACACCACATCCGGTTCAAAATATTGTGCACACAGATATCCACCAGCATCCAGTAAGGTCGAATGCGTGCCTAGTAACAGCATACCCCGGCCTTCGGCTTGAGCATTCTGAATATGTTCCAGTCCTTCAATACTGACGCGATCCTGAAACCATTTCGGACTGTACCAGGCATTTAAGGTTTCAAAAACCCCCAGCATTTGATCGATAAAAACCTGACGCGCATTGTCCTGTACCTGCTCTTTAGACCATTCAGGAAAACAGACTTCCAGATTGCGCAGTGTGGTGTCGCGACGTGAGGGCAGATACTTAAAAGACAGATGGCCCAGCAGATAGGCCAGACGATACTGAATGGCCCATGGTAAAATCGCCAAAATCATCAGGAAAATAATACCCAGCCAATTGCCCCAGTATCGAGGTAACAGGAATGACCATTGAAATTCGCCGGGTTGATATGCAGGCTGGGTACTCATAGAACAATATAGGGCTAAAAGATTAAGTGCAGTCTAACAGAGAAGATTCTTGAAATAAAAAAAAGCATCTGTACGAATACAGATGCTTGAGCAAATACTCGTGGAATATTTAGCCGTTGCTAAGGTTATCCAGCTCTTCCCAACGTTCTAATTTTTCCAGTAACAGTTCATCAATTTCTGATAAACGCTGAGACAGTTGCATGGCTTTATCGGAATCACTGACAAATAAAGAGCCATCAGCCAGTTGTGTATTGATCTCGGCTTGCTCTTTTTCCAGCGCTTCCATTTCAGCCGGAAGTTGCTCGAGCGCGCGTTGATCTTTGTAGCTGAGTTTGACTTTTTTGGCAGCAACGGGTGCGGCTTCAGCTTTGGCCATGGCTTTTTTCACGGCACTTTTTTGATCGACCACGGTTTGATCCGGACGCTGTTCAAGATAATCCTGATAACCACCGACATATTCGTCGATATTGCCTTTACCATCAAAGACCCAAGTGGAGGTCACCACGTTGTCCATAAAGGCACGGTCATGCGAGATCAATAACAAGGTGCCTTTGTAGCCACCGAGCATTTCTTCCAGTAACTCTAGGGTCACCATATCCAGATCGTTGGTTGGTTCATCCATCACAATCAGATTCGATGGTTTCAGCAACAGTTTCGCCAGCAAGATACGGTTGCGTTCACCACCAGACAACGCTTTGACTGGGGTACGTGCACGTTCTGGCGAGAACAGGAAGTCTTGTAAATAGCTATAGATATGACGACGGTTACCATTCACATCCACGTGGTCAGAGCCTTCAGAAACATTATCTTTGACCGACTTTTCCAGATCCAGTGCATTACGCAGTTGGTCGAAATAGGCTACTTCCAGCTGTGTACCGGTTTTCACCGTGCCGCCATGCTCAAGCTCGCCCAGAATGGCTTTAATCAGTGTAGTTTTACCGACACCGTTATCACCGACCAGACCGATACGGTCACCGCGTAAAACCAGTGCCGAGAAGTTGTTAATGATCGGTGCATTGTCACCGAATTTCACACTCAGGTTCTCAATCTCAAAGACCAGTTTGCCGGAACGGTTGGCATCCTGAGTCGCCATCGCCACTTTACCTTGTTGCGAACGGCGCGCTTTGGATTCTTCACGCAGTGCTTTTAGAGCGCGAACACGACCTTCGTTACGGGTACGGCGTGCTTTGATGCCCTGACGGATCCAGACTTCTTCTTCCGCCAGCTTTTTATCAAACAGCGCATTCTGCTTTTCTTCAGCTTCCATTTGCATGGCTTTGAGTTCTAAGTAACGTGAATAGTTACCTTCATAACTGCGCAATTGACCACGATCCAGTTCCACAATACGGGTGGCGATGCTATCGACAAAGGCACGGTCATGCGAAATGAATAACAGAGTTAAATTGTTTTGATCGAGCAGGAATTTTTCCAGCCACTCGATACTTTCAACATCTAAATGGTTGGTCGGTTCATCCAGTAATAAGACATCTGGCTGAGTCAGCAAGGCACGTGCCAATAGGACACGACGCTTACGACCACCCGACAAATCGGCAAGATCTGCATCTGGGTCCAGCCCCATTTTGCTTAAAATCGAATTGACCTTGGTTTCCAGCGCCCAGCCATCGAGCTGGTCCATTTTGTGTTGCAGATTGCCCATGCGGTCACAAGCGTCCATATCGCCCAGCACACAGGCTTCACTGGCTGCATGGTAGGCACGCAAAACTTCCGACGCTTCACCGGCACCGTCAGCCACGATATCCGCCACTCGGCCTGAGTCCATCGGTACATCTTGCGCCAGCATCGAAATCGTGATGCCATTTTGTAATGAAACTTCGCCGCTATCCGGCAGTAAACTTCCTTCAATCAGCTTAAGTAAGGTAGACTTACCCTCACCATTACGGCCAATCAAACACACTCGTTCGCCGCGCTCCAAGTTAAAATTCGCGCCGTTGAGCAGGGCGGGTCCACCAAACGCAAGTTGGACATCCCTAAGGGTAATATAGGCCATAATGTTTCCTGAAATCCCCAATGAGGACTTTAAATGACTAAACAACAAAATCTAAATGATCAGGCGTCATTTTCCGCACCCATTGAAGATTTGCAAGTGCGAATTGCATTTTTAGACGATTTAGTTGAACAGTTGAATGATCAGGTGGCTAAACAGACTCTGGAAATTGCCGATCTGAAAAAGCAAATGAGCCTGTTATATCAACGTGTTGAGTCCTCAGACCGTTCTGAAGGAATTGCGGATTTTGATCCGGTTGCTGATCGTCCGCCACATTATTAATTTGCAAGCAATCATTTAATAAAACCCTTATATTTGATAAGGGTTTTTTATTGCAGCTGCTATTTCACCGATGATTCGATTCATTTAATCAGCTCTCAGCCTGGAATCTAGCGATTTCTGACCTGCTTGCAGCAAGATCAAATATGTAATCTTCCACTCGGTTGGAATCTGGTAAATCCGCTGCAACCCGAATATTCACCATGAAATTATTTGACCTTTCACTCACTTCCTACTCTAATACTGGCTTTCAGGTACATTTCAGAAGCTTGTCCCATGCATCCAAAAGTTGTTCTACTCGACCTCGAAAATAATTTTCCGACGGCCAAGTTACTGCGTGAAATTGTGACGCATTATTCCAGCCTGTATCTGTTTAATTGTGCCGGAACATTTGAATTTTCATTAGAAGATTTAACCGAGCTGGCCGGCTGGATTGCGAGTGGACAGATCATCATTCTGGATACACCTGAATCGCCCCAGAAAGAATATGAATATGCGGTCATTGTCGGTCAGCTGATGGCGCTGTTGGAGCCGGAAACCGAAGTCGAGTTGATCTCGGCGATGGACAGCAGCGAGATGTTGCAGCAGATGCTGCAAGCCTCTGATATTAAATGTAGCCTGATTCAGATTCAGCCCGATGAAGTCTCTATTCCAGCAGAGCATGTTAAAAATTACCTGCCTAGTCTGGAGGCGATCCGCAACAAACCGGCCTTGCAACTGGTGAAAAAGTACTGTGATGCTCTAGGGAAAATGAGTGGTAAGCCAAATACCTTGGAAACCTTAAAAAATTCAGTTGCCAATATTCTGCACGTCATGCCCGTGAAGGCCCAGCATGTGGTCGGCATGCTGATTAACCTGAAAATTGTCAAACGCTATGATGAGCAGATCAGCTTCCGTAAAAAAGTCCTGAAACAGTGGCTACAGCTCAATCTGGATGAACAAGATCCGCTTGAAAATCCAAAACTGGATCAGGTCATGTCCCGGCTCAAAGTTGATGATGCTCCAGTTGAAGCATTGCAAACTCCAATTCAGTCAGCCCAGCAAGACCTGTTTAAAAACTTTAACCGGATTGATCCAGTGCAACTGGAAGTCGCACGTAAACTGCGCGAACTTCAGGGCGACAAACCCAAGGATATTTATGAATTACGTGATTTGCTAGAGCAGCTCTTTCCTCAATCGGATATCCGTCTGCTGCTGAAAGAGCTAATTGAGAAGGGTTATATTTACTGGAATGGTCACGAAGTTTTATATAGTCATGAAATGTTCTTGAATTAATTTTATCGTGCAAACTTGCGTTTTATATTGTGCTTATGCAACTCTAATAATAGAACATAAAGGTTGAACTATGGAAAACACTGGAATTTGGGTAGCGGTGATCATCATCATTTTTGTCATGGGGTCAATTTTTGGCTTACGTGTCAGCCCAAGAGAAAAAGCGCTTGGCATCATGCGTGACAAAGCCCGCAAAATGGGTCTGCATCCACGTTTGGTGGTTGCACCCGACTGGACCAAAATTCCAAAGGCCACTGAAAGTCGTGCCAGTATGGTTGCGTACTACAGCGTACTCATGCCAGATGCGCGTTTACCCTTGATGCGTGCCCGTGTTGTCGATAATAAACTAGAAATTGTGCAGGGTGATGAGAAATTTAAAGATTTTCCCATTGCATTAAAAGGCATTTATGCTATTGATATGCAGGCCAACTGTGTCGGATTGTATTGGGATGAACATGCTGATTTAAGAGCAGCCCAACTCGACGATATCAAAGCACTATTACACGCTTTGGCTGAACTTTAATTTAGAAATAAACAGGATTAACGGTTAATTATGGCGAACGCTCCTCGGTCCACATCAAAAAGCAGCACAGCAAAGTCTCCCGACGCTGGAAGTAAGCGTGCCTTAGTGATTGTGGAGTCGCCTGCAAAAGCGAAAACAATCAATAAGTACCTTGGTCCAAACTACATCGTAAAATCATCAGTCGGTCATGTCCGTGACTTGCCAACAGGCGGCTCTGCCAAATCGACAGAGAAAAAGCCGGCGACACGCACCAAACTGACAGATGAACAGAAAGCTGAAAAATCACAGAATGCGTTGATTAACCGCATGGGTGTCGATCCGGAACATGACTGGAAAGCCAAATACGAAGTGCTTCCTGGCAAAGAACATGTGGTTGCCGAACTGAAAAAACTGGCAGCGCAAGTCGATGAAGTCTATCTGGCAACGGATATGGACAGGGAAGGGGAAGCGATTGCCTGGCATTTAAAAGAAGTGATTGGCGGCGATGAGTCACGTTATCAACGTGTGGTCTTCAACGAAATTACCAAAAATGCCATTCAGGAAGCCTTTAAGCATCCTTCACGTCTGGACACCAATAAAGTCAATGCCCAGCAGGCACGCCGTTTCCTGGACCGCGTGGTCGGCTTCATGATTTCACCACTCTTGTGGGAAAAGATTGCCCGTGGCCTGTCAGCCGGTCGTGTACAGTCGGTTGCGGTGAAACTGGTGGTTGAACGCGAACGTGAAATTCGGGCCTTTATTCCTGAAGAATACTGGCAGGTGTTTGCCGATACCAAATCGAAAAAAGATGACATCCGTCTGGAAGCAGTCAAGCAACATGGCAAGACTTTAAAGCTTCGTAATAAAGACGAAACGGATGCACTGTTAAACCTGATTAAAGATGCGGATTATACCGTTTCTGCCCGTGAAGATAAGCCAACCAAAGTCAATCCAAGCGCGCCCTATATCACGTCAACGTTGCAACAGGCGGCCAGTACCCGTCTCGGTTTTTCTGTGAAGAAAACCATGATGCTGGCACAGCGCCTGTATGAAGCCGGTTTCATTACCTATATGCGTACCGACTCGACCTTCCTGAGTGATGATGCGGTAAGTATGGTCCGTGGCCATATCGAATCAGAATTTGGTGAGAAGTACCTGCCGGCCAAACCCAACCGCTATGGCAATAAAGCCGGCGCGCAAGAAGCGCATGAGGCAATCCGTCCATCTACTGTGAGTCTCAAAGGTGACAGTCTGGTCGGTGTGGAGCGTGATGCACAGCGTCTCTATGACTTGATCTGGCGCCAGTTTGTGGCCTGTCAGATGACACCGGCTGAATACCTGTCTTCAACCATTTTAGTCAATGCCAATGGCGTAGAACTGAAAGCCAAAGGCCGGACGCTGGTCTTTGATGGTTTTACCCGGGTGCGTGGTGCCAACAAAGCGGATGACGATATTCTATTACCGGCAGTGAAAGTCGGTGAAGTGCTGAAACTTCAGAAGCTTGATCCATCTCAACATTTCACCAAGCCACCAGCTCGTTTTACTGAAGCCTCACTGGTCAAAGAACTCGAGAAAAAAGGCATTGGCCGTCCATCGACCTATGCTGCAATTATCTCGACCATTCAGGATCGTGGTTATGTGAAGCTCGATAACCGTCGTCTCTTTGCCGAGAAGATGGGTGAGATCGTCACCGACCGTCTGGATGAAAACTTCAATAACCTGATGAACTACGCCTTTACCGCAGATCTTGAAGGTCAGCTGGATAAGGTGGCAGATGGTGAACGTAATTGGAAAGAGCTGTTAGACAGCTTCTACGGCGATTTCAAGCAGCGTTTGACTACGGCACAAGGTGAGAACGGTATGCGCCGTAATCAGCCAGTGGAAGTGGATGCGGTACATTGTAAAGAATGTGAGCGCCCAATGCAGATTCGTACCGGAACCACAGGCGTTTTCCTGGGCTGTTCTGGTTATAACCTGCCACCGAAAGAACGTTGCAAGGGAACCTTGAACCTGACCCCAGTCGAGTCTTTGGCTGCACTGTCTGATGATGATGCGGCCGAAACCGCTGACCTGATGTCGAAGAAACGTTGTCCGGTGTGTGAAACGGCAATGGACAGCTATGTGATTGATGGCGGTCGTAAACTGCATGTTTGTGGCAATAACCCGGACTGTGATGGTTATGAACTCGAAGAAGGAGAGTTCAAGATCAAAGGTTATGATGGCCCAACCATTCCATGCGACAAATGTGATGGCGAAATGCAGCTTAAAACGGGTCGTTTTGGTCCATACTTCGCCTGCAACAGTTGTGACAATACCCGTAAAGTATTAAAGAGTGGTCAGCCGGCACCTCCGCGTGTCGATCCGATCAAGATGGAACATTTGCGCTCGACCAAGCACGATGACTTCTTTGTGCTGCGTGATGGTGCGGCCGGTTTATTTTTGGCGGCCAGCAAGTTCCCGAAAGTGCGTGAAACACGGGCACCGAAAGTTGCCGAGATTCGCTCTGTGGCTGAACAGCTAGATCCGAAATATCAGTTTATCTTGCAAGCGCCTGATGCAGATCCGGAAGGTAACCCGACTTTGGTGAAATTCAGTCGCAAGAACCAATCGCAATATATTGGCTCTGAAAATGCGGAAGGCAAGCAAACCAAATGGTCTCTGGTTTACCAGGATGGAAAATGGGTTGAAGCCTAAATAAAGTTTAAACTTGAAAAAAATGCTGACGAAAGTCGGCATTTTTTATTTATGATGTGTCGATATTTTAAAAAAAATAAATAAGGTTGCTTGGGGATATGTGGAAAAAGATTCGGATTCTGATTTTATTAAGTATTTTATTGATCGTTGCAGTCAATGCCTATCGTGATCAAAATCAGAACTGGTCAAAGCCGGTCATGGTTCTGTTGCATCCGATTAATGCAGATGGATTACCGACCACACAGCAATACATCCAGCAACTGTCAGTTCAGGATCTAGAAACGGCAAGAGACTTTCTACAAAAATCAGCACAGCAATATCGGAATCAACCCACTTATTTTTATTTTAATTTGGGTCGTGAGCTTAAAGTTTTACCGCCTAAAGTCCCTGAGCAGGCCTCAATTTTCGATACTGTTGTATGGAGTTTAAAGTTTCGATTTTATGCCTGGAAACAGCAACAAAGTTCGGACCCTTCTGCCAGTCTGACCCTGTTTTTAAATTATTATGATCCGGCACAAACCCGGCAATTAAAGCATTCAACTGCCTTGCAAAAAGGCCGGATTGGTTCGGTCAACCTGTTTGCCTCTCAAAAGCAGTCTGAACAAAATAAAATTGTTTTGGTACATGAGTTACTGCATGCCTTTGGTGCCAGTGATAAATATGATCTGGCCACAGGTCAGCCGATTTATCCAATAGGTTATGCATTTCCAGATCAGCAACCTGTGTTCCCACAAGCCAAGGCAGAACTGATGGCAGGACATATCCCGCTGTCCGAAACCACGAGTAAAATGCCGGGATCTCTGGATCAGACCCTGATTAATGAGATCACAGCAATTGAGTTGGGCTGGAAATAAAGACTTGTAGATTCTCTTGGATTTATCCAGAATCTAGACTTTATTGATAGATAAAAATAACCATATGCCGCTTACTTTTGTTCTTGCTCCAGATTCCTTTAAAGAAAGTATGAGTGCTGAACAAGCCTGTCAGGCCATGCAGCGTGGCATTCAAAACGTGTTGCCTGATGCTTTGTGCATTCATGTTCCTATGGCGGATGGAGGGGAAGGCACGGTCGATACACTGATCTCAAGTTCAAAAGGACAGCGCATTCCCTGTGAAGTGACAGGGCCATTGCCTGATCAGCGCATCCAGACGTATTTTGGCGTAATTGATGCAGGAAAAACCGCAATCATTGAAATGGCCAAAGCCAATGGCATAGATCTGCTGGAAGCTGCAAGGCGTAATCCTCTGCTGACCTCAACCTGTGGCACAGGAGAAATGATCAAGTCTGCGCTCGATTTAGAGGCCAGTAAAATCATCATTGGCTTAGGTGGCAGTGTGACGAACGATGCCGGTGCGGGAATGATACAGGCCTTAGGCGCTCGGTTTTTAGATGCCCAAGGATTAGAAATACAGGTTTGCGGTGGAAACCTAGATCAAATCATAGCAATTGATTTATCCGAACTGGATTCACGGCTGGCGGATATTGAAATTATCATTGCATCGGATGTGAATAATCCGCTGTGTGGACCCAATGGTGCTTCAGCGATCTTTGGCCCACAAAAAGGTGCGACACCGGAAATGGTCAAGCAACTGGATCAAAACCTCAGTCATTTCGCCGATCTGGTTGCTCGGCACATTGGACGTGATCATCGTCATGTTGCAGGTGCGGGTGCGGCAGGTGGACTCGGTTTTGGCTTAATGGCATTCACAGCTGCTTCTATTCGATCAGGTGTGGAACTCATCATTCAGCAGACAGATTTAGCCAATAAAATAGCTCAAGCCGATTATGTTCTGACCGGTGAAGGCAAGCTTGATCATCAAACTAAGTTAGGAAAAACACCATTTGGCGTGGCACAAGTAGCGCAAAAATTCAATAAACCGGTGCTTGCATTTGCTGGACTGGTGGGCGATGGGATTGAGTCACTATATGAGTCTGGATTTAGTCAGATTATCGGGATTAATCCACCAGATTGTAGCCGGGAAGAAGCCTTAAAAAATGCGGAAGTGAATCTGGAAAAAGCAGTGTCCAAAACAATTAAAAATATTGAGGAACAGCGTATTTAGTTTTCTTTTACAAGATCGTCATTGCTGCACAAGCTTTACGTAATGGCAGATAATAACGCATAAGCAGATCTTGCTTTTCATGGATGAGAAGCACTGCTTCGCAAGGTAACAGAAATCCTTTGCTGGATTGAGGGTATGTTCCTATATCTCAATCCAGCAGACGGCATCTATGCTGTCTACCCTATAGCAAACAAATCAAGAGATAAAATTTGCTGCTGTTTCAGGGCGGATGAAAAGCCATAATTATAAGAGCGATCTGCTAAACTACAGCCATCCACAAAACGATGAGTGAAAATGAGTTTAGCCAACCTGATTGATGAATTAAATCCCCAACAAAAGCAAGCAGCGACCACAGAAACAAAACATAGTCTGGTGCTGGCCGGGGCAGGTTGTGGCAAAACCAAGACCATCGTGGCACGTGCAGCTTACCTGATTGAGCAGGGTGTACCCGCCAACCAGATTCAGATTCTGACCTTTACCCGCCGTGCAGCCAGTGAAATTGTAGCGCGGGTGGAATTAGCCTTGGGGGATCAAGCCAAAGGTTTGCGTGCCTCGACTTTTCATACTTTCTGTATGTATCTGTTGCGCCGTATTCCGAAGGCCTTTGGTCTGGAACAGTTCTCGATTATTGATCGTGATGATCAGTTGATGATGTTCCGTCTGATTCGTGGCCGTGATGACAAGAAAAATCCCAATCATTTGCCCAAGCCACAAGAACTCTGCGATTTATATTCCTTTGCACGTAATACTCGGCAGAAGCTCAGTCTCGCACTGGAAAAGCAGATGCCGGAATATTTGGCGCTGAAAGATCAAATTGCCGAGATCATGAAAGAGTACGAAGCACGCAAACAGGCGCGCAGTTTTCTGGATTATGACGATATTCTGGCGGTGGTGGCGACAGCTTTGGCACAATCAGAAGGCTTGGTCGATTATGTGGCTTTAATCTGTCGACATATGCTGGTCGATGAAATGCAGGATACCAATCCACTGCAATGGGCCTTGCTGGAGCCGCTGAAAGACCGGATCAGCCTATTTTGTGTCGGCGATGATGCCCAGTCGATTTATGGTTTCCGTGGCGCAGACTTTGAAAATATTCATCATTTCAAAGAACGGGTACCAGATGCGCAAATTTTTAAACTGGAAAAAAACTACCGCTCGACCCAGGAAATTCTGGATCTGTCCAACTGGCTGCTCGATCAGTCTGAAATCAAATATGACAAACGTCTGGAAGCTTATCGTGGCGAGGGCCTAAAGCCGCGCATGCATATATTTCCGAATGAGTTTGATGAAGCCAAATGGATCGCAATTGATATTAAAGAGCGTCATTATCTACAGGGCAGCAAATGGGGCGAACATATGGTATTGGTGCGTTCCAGTTTTGCCGCGCGGCATATTGAAGCAGCCTGTATCGCGGCCAATGTACCGTATCGATTTATTGGCGGTATGAAGCTGCTGGAAACGGCACATGTCAAAGATTTGCTCAGCATGCTGCGTGTGGTCGCCAATCCGCTGGATGATATCGCCTGGATGCGTTTCTTGACCCTGTGGAATGGTGTCGGTGATGTCGGTGCAAGCAAGCTGGCGCAACACATTTTGCTGGAACCTGAAATCGATAAAATCTCCGATAAACTGGAGAAATTTGGCAAGATACCTCTAAATGCGATTCTGATCATGAAGCAGATGAGCGTGCTGAAAGGCGAAGTGCAGGCTTGTGTCAGTCTTGCGATTCAGGCAATTGAAACACAACTGGCAGAGAACTATAAAAAAGACTGGCCACGTCGTCAGGGTGATTTTGAACTGGTGAAACAACTGGCCTCCAAGCATTCACAACTAAGTGAATTTTTAGAGGAATATGTGCTCGATCCAGTGTCGATTTCGGAAATTGAACGCCAGTCCGATCATGATGTGGTGACCCTGATTACCATTCATTCAGCAAAAGGCACCGAACAGAATGTCTGTTATGTGGCCAATGTCACGCCGGGAAATTATCCGCATGCACGCGCCCAAGGCGACTTTGATGATGTTGAAGAAGAACGTCGTGTGCTGTATGTGGCGCTGACCCGGGCCAAAAATGAATTGATTTTGACCAAACAAAACCTGAATCACTGGGCGCGGGAAACGGTCGATGCGCAGGGGCGTAAAGTCGCAAGTTATTTCTTGAATGATCTCACCCGGCATTTATGTACCACGGAAACCCATTACAAAACCCGGCAGCAGACCGTGAAAAGTGCCTTAATTGAACGTCAATCGATTAATTTAGATTTTGGCATTGATCTCGATTAAACTATAGCAAAGTTGTTGCATACAAAAAGTAGAGTAGGCGCGTGCTTTTTGATATTTTTTGCCTATCTTCTTAAGGTTATCAGATGAAAATTTTAGTTCGTAATTTAGAACGTACGGTCACAGAAGCCGAGTTGCTGAAGTTGTTCCAGGAATATGGCACAGTGAATACTTGTACTTTGGTGCTCGATGCGGCAACCGGGAAATCAAAAGGTTTTGCCTTTGTAGAAATGCCGCATGCACGTGAAGCCATCAAAGCCATTAAAGGCCTGAATACTTTGCGCTTGCACGGACATGGAATCCGGGTAAAACAAGCAGAAGATAAGCCCGAGGCTTAAACTGGAAAAGGAGCACTTGATATGCTCCTTTTTTATGGCTGAAATTTAACCTTGTTGTGCTCATGGTTGTACTCGTGCAGGCAGTTAGATTTTCTGGATTTCAGTACTGGATGGATTCAGTTTAAACATGTTTTGATTGCGAAATGAAAGCGAACCTTTTACTTTATAAAAGCCAAAATTTGTTTAAAACCTTAGGAAATATCAATGACCCGTGTTGCTCGCTATCATGCGGACCGTACCAATCAAAAACTGTATTTTGCCCGTCTTGCCTGCCAGCAGGCAGAGCAAACCCAGCATGTGCAACAGGCTCAGGCACAACGTGAGGCGACTGTATTTCATTTACATGGCGCTTTATTGGCATTTTTGCAGGAACTGGTGCGTTACTATCGCCTGAATGATGCCAATCCGACGCTGAAATCGATCGAAGAACTAATGGCAGCCAAAGGCCAGATTTCACCCGAAGTAGCCGTATTACAACACTTATCCAAGAGCGGTTTCATTGCTGAACTGAAACGTGCCTATCGTCTGTGCCAGTATGCGCCTGAACCGAGTACACCGGAACCCGAAGACGAAACCTCCTCAAATCTCATCATTAAAGTCACACAGTCTCCACAAGCATGGTTACCTGATCCTGCTATATTAAGAGAATGGCATCGTGACTTAACACAACTCATCGATGGTTTTCGCAATGAGATGATTGAATTTTAATCGGATCGACCGTACTTGAAATTAGAATTTTTAACCCTATATCAATTACTCTAATGATGCAAAGTGCACCCGGCTCTTTGCCACCATGTTGAACATGGAGGATATATGTCTATAGAACAGTTGAAAGACTTATTTGGTAATCAAGACGCGATTTTAGAACTCGTTCAACTTGAAGGTGGTGCCTTGGCTTTACGCAATGCAGGTTCGCATAAACAGCCTTTGGTCATGATTCAGTTTAATGACGAGGTGAAGGCTCTACTCGGAGAGCAGACGCCTGTAATTGCGCAACAGATGATTCAGGCGGCCCTGTATGGCTTGCTGGAACAGCAGGTCAATGAATGGCAGGCTGAAGTCGTAGATGAAGAGCCGAAGTATATGAGTTAAGATTACAATGTATTCAAAAGCACACTATCGGTGTGCTTTTTGATTTTAAAGGGTTGGGGAATAAGTTGGATTTTAAGTACGAGCTCAAGGTGAGTTTCAAGAAATGAAAACCTCGTTTCTTTGATTTTACTCCTGATGATTTGAAGTCAGCTTATTACAAAAAATCTTGTGATTATGCATAAAAAAAGTTGCCACATTGGGCAACTTTTTTTATGCAGAGAGATTAATGAGAAGGGGGATGCTGATGCGCAATTTCGATCTGGTTTAAAATATGATTACTCATATTTTTCGCCATTTCTTCTTTGGCATAATACACCGCGCCGATATTATCACGACGGATCGCTTCAGCTTCTTCCTTGCTTTCGGCACAGACCAATACCTGAATTTTCGGATTCAAGGTCTTGGCAATATCTACAATTTTATGAATATCGATGATATCCATAGGGGAAATGACCAGTAAGCGCGCATGTTGAATATGCGCCTGGATCAAAACACCGGCTTCAGTCGCAGCGCCTGAAACCGCGGCAATACCTTTTTCACGCAGATTTTCGACAATATCGCGGTTTTCTTCTGCAATAACCACCTTGATGTTTTCTTCCATCAATGAGCGGGTAATACGACGACCCACTTCACCATGACCAATCAGCACCACCTGATCACGCAAGTAATCCTGTGAAACTTCATCGGGTAACATTGCCAATGGATCACCACTGCGTTCCAGTAAGCGTGCCAGGGTCGAGCGTTCCCGAATCCATTTTTGTACCGGTTCAATCGCGGAGAAGATAAAGGAATTAAGAGTGATCGAAATCAAGGCACCCGCCAGAATCAGGTTTTGACCTTCTAGTGAAAGCAGATTCAGTGACACCCCAAGTGCTGCCAAAATAAAGGAGAACTCACCAATCTGTGCCAGCGAAGCGCCAACAGTCAGCGCGGTATTGATTGGATAGCGGAAGAACAATACCAGTGCCATTGCTGCAAGAGTTTTACCAATCAGAATAATGCCGACGACTGTCAGCACATGGAGTGGCTGTTCCAGTAAAATACGCGGATCAAACAGCATTCCGACAGAAACAAAGAATAAGATTGAGAAGATTTCACGCAGCGGCAAGGTTTCTTGTTCCGCGCGATGACTGAAATCTGACTCTTTCACCACCATCCCGGCAAAGAAAGCCCCCAGCGCCATAGATACCCCAAAAACCTTATAGGCCCCAAAGGCAATCGAGATGGCTGCAGCGACTACAGTCAGGGTAAACAGCTCACGAGAACCCAGACGTGCCACGACTTGGATGATCATCGGCACCAGACGTTTACCAATAATCAGCATAAAGGCAATAAAGCCTGCGACTTTCAGCAGGGTAATGCCTAAAGTGGCCCAGATATTGTCATCACTCGCACCTTCAAGTGCTTGTCCGCCTAGAAGTAAGGCAGTGGCCGGCAATAACACCAAGGCCAAGACCATGACCAGATCTTCGACCAAAAGCCAACCGACGGCAATCCGGCCATTAATTGAATCGAGCAGACCACGATCACCGAGTGCTTTGAGTAGAACCACCGTACTGGCACAGGACAGGCTTAAACCGAATACGAGCGCAGAGCCAAAGCTCCAGCCCCATAACATCGAGACTCCCACTCCGAGCAGAGTGGCGACTGCAATTTGCAAAATCGCACCGGGCAATGCAATCCGCCGCACCTGCATCAGATCACTTAGCGAGAAATGCATCCCGACCCCGAACATCAGGAACATGACACCTAATTCTGCCAGCTGATTGGCCAGATGAATGTCGCCGACCACACCGGGTGTATTGGGACTAATCAGAATGCCGGCCACCAGATAGCCGATAAGTGGGGGGAGGCGCAGACGTGCAGCGATATAGCCAAAAACCAGGGCTAAGCCAAAACCAACAGCCAATAATATAATGAGTTCTACGTCATGTGGCACTAAATACTCCTTTAGTTAGGTTTGCTGGGAAATAAGCACAAAAAGTGCCAAAACATGTAGAAAGTTTATCAAGTGGGGTAAAAAAAATGCAAAAAAAAACGACCTGAAAGGGTCGTTTTTTTTAAAAAGCCAAAATTATTTGATTTTAGCTTCTTTGAAGATTACGTGTTGACGGATTTTTGGATCAAATTTTTTGATTTCCATTTTTTCCGGCATAGTACGTTTGTTCTTAGTCGTGGTATAGAAATAACCTGTACCAGCTGAAGAAACTAAGCGAATTTTATCACGCATGGTTCAGACTCCTTAGATCTTTTGACCTTGAGCACGTAGGTCAGCAACAACCTTTTCAATGCCCAATTTGTCGATAATACGCATACCTTTAGTGGTTAAACGAAGACGTACAAAACGTTTTTCGCTTTCTAACCAGAAACGGTGGTGGTGCAGGTTCGGCTCGAACCGGCGTTTAGTTTTGTTGTTGGCGTGTGAGACGTTGTTACCAACGACTGGACGCTTGCCGGTAACTTGGCAAACCTTAGACATGGTGTAACTCCATTGATTTAGCCAACAGCAAATCTGTATGGCCAGTCAAAAATAAACGGATTGAAATCATTCAAGGGGCGTTTTATATCAAAAATGCGCTTAAAAGACAAGCGATTTTCGTCAAAACGCAGCACGAGCTATATCGATAGCTCATGCCTTGATCATTTAACGGAGAAGTGTCTTCGAAATCAGCTTGTGAATCGGTTTATTGAACGGCGGCAGAATGTATTTCAAGCTATACAGCTTGGGATTCGACATTACCGAGCGTTCATGCGACAAACTGAAGAAGCCTTCTGGACCGTGATATTTCCCCATGCCTGATGCACCGACACCCCCAAATGGTAGATCGTCTTGTGCAACATGGGTTAATACCGTATTTTGCCCGAAATGCCCTGAATGGGTACGCTGTGCGATATAATCAGCACGCGCTTGATCAAAGTCGAAGTAGTATAAAGCAAGTGGGCGTGGACGGCTATTAATAAAGTCGATAACTTCATCAATTTGATCATATTCCATGATTGGCAGCAGTGGACCAAAGATTTCATGCTGCATGATTTGCATGCTTGGTGTGACATTGGTCACAATGGTGGGTGCAATTTTACGCAGATCAGCGGAATTTTCATGGCGCGGATTGATTTCAATAACATGAGCACCCTGTTCACGTGCATCATCCAGATAGCCTTGCAGACGGTTGTACTGTTTGTCATTCACAATCGAGGTGTAATCCTGATTATGGGTGATATCCGGATACATACTTTCTACGCAGGCTTTAAAATGATCAATAAATTCTGCCGTCTTGCCACGAGGCAGGAACATATAGTCCGGTGCAACACAGGTTTGACCGGCATTCCAGAGTTTGCCCACCGCAATCCGCTGCGCGACATCACGCAGATCAATCGATGGATGCACCAGCACTGGCGACTTGCCCCCGAGTTCCAGAATCACCGGAACCAGATTTTCTGCTGCGGCTGCCATCACGGTTTTACCCACAGCAGTCGAGCCGGTAAAAATCATTTTGTCGAAGGCTAGACGACAGAAAGCATCTGAGATCACACCGCCACCATTGACCACTGCGACCAGTTCTTTCGGAAAGGCTTCTGCCAAGGCTTTTTCAAGCACTTCACCAAACGCAGCCGATGCGCTAGAAATCTTGATCATGGCGTGGTTGCCGGCAGCCAATGCACAAATGAGTGGGCCAATGGACAGCAACAATGGATAGTTCCACGGTGCAATAATCCCAATCACGCCCAAAGGCTGATATTGCACCCAAGCTTTGGCCGGTTGATGAATAATGCCGACATGACGCTTGGAGGGTTTCATCCATCGGGTCAAGTTTTTGCTATAATATTTGATATGTTCCAGACAGGTGAGCAGTTCACCAATTTTGGTTTCCCCAATCGAGCGGTTACCATAATCCTGATTAATTGCCTCTGCAAATTGATCTTGATACTTAACTAAGATACGCTTAAGTCGAGCTAAACGATCGATGCGTTCCTTTGCCGTCGGCAAAGGATAGTTTAAGTAAGCATGTTTTTGTTGTGCCAAAAGCTCATTTAAGTATTGGCCATCAAAAAAATGTGGTGTCATTGATATTGTTTTTGTGTGACTGTTCATGCCGCACTACCATTATTCAAAAATCGATTAATTAATTTTTAGAGCAAATACTCTAATTAGTCAAGTGACTTTGTGTGTTAGCCTGCTAATGCACGAACTGAATGGTTATTTTAGGATGTCCCAAACCAAAACCTTAAAAACTAAAGAGCGTATCTTGCAGCTCAGTTTGCAGCTGTTCAATGAACGTGGCGAACGCTCTGTGACCACCAATCATATTGCGGCTGAACTCGGGATGAGCCCTGGTAACCTGTATTATCATTTCCGTAATAAGAATGAAATTATTAAAGAACTGATGGAGGAGTACCAGCAGCAAACTCTGGAAATGCTGGCGCTGCCGGATGATCGTGCTCTGGATGCCAATGACAAGATTCATTATTTTCAGGTACTGAGCAGTCAGCTGTGGGCTTATCGTTTCCTGCATCGCGATGTCTATCATCTGGTCGAAAATAACGAAGATTTCCGCAAGATGTATCCACGCTTTGCCGGCGAGGTGATGCAGCAAGGTCAGAAAATCTATAAGGCTTTTGTGAATGCTGGCTTGATGGACATGACCGATTCAGAAATTGAAGCACTGATCATTAACCTGTGGATTGTACTGACCAACTGGACCAACTTCCTATATATGTCAGGTCATCTGACCGATTCCAATACGCTGGAAGAAAAATGGGTCTGGCAGGCACTCCGTCAAATGGTGTTCCTGGAAGGGGCCTATTTACGCGGTGAAAGCCGTCAAACTTATGAAGGTTTGCTAAATAGCCTGGGTTCTTCGGAACTTTTTGCCAGCCTGTCATCTGCAAAAAACACAGAAGTCGAGTCGCCTATTCAGAATATTTCGGAAACGCGCTAGAATACTCGGCTTATTTTTAATTTAACTGATTAGTGACTTAAACCAACATGAATATGACGACTGCTAACACCGCACGTTTATTGATTACTTGTGAAGACAAGCCGGGCATCGTGCAGGCTGTTTCGAGCTTCTTGTATCATCAAGGTGCCAATATTACTGCGCTTGACCAATATGCGACAGCAGCGCAGGGCGGCCGTTACTTCATGCGCGTTGAATTTGAACTGGATCATCTGCAAAGCCGTAAAGAAAGCATTATCCAGACTTTTGCGGTAAATGTCGCAGAGCGTTATGGCATGCAATGGCGTCTGGCTCTGGTCAGCGATGTGAAGAAAGTCGGTATTTTGGTGTCTAAGGTCGATCATGCCTTGCTTGAGCTGTTATGGCGTCATGCCCGTGGTGGGTTGCCATGTGAAATTACCAAGGTGGTATCGAATCACGAGACTTTACGCGAAGCGGTTGAAAACTTTGGGATTCCATTTGAAGTGGTGCCGGTGACCAAAGACAACAAGCCTGAAGCCTATGCAGAAATTGACCAGTTAATGCAGGGCAATGACCTGTTGGTATTGGCACGTTATATGCAGATTCTAGATGAAGAATTTGTAAGTAAGTGGGAAATGAAAGTGATCAATATTCACCATTCATTCCTGCCCGCATTTGTCGGTGCAAATCCGTATAAGCAGGCGCATGAAAAAGGTGTCAAGCTGATCGGTGCGACTGCACACTATGTTACTGCCGATCTGGATCAGGGTCCGATCATCGAGCAGGACGTAGAACGTGTCAATCATGACTTTACCGTTGAACAGTTGCGTGAACTCGGTCAGGATGTAGAACGTAATGTACTGGCACGTGCAGTGAAATGGCATTTGGAAGACCGTATTATTGTCGATGGCAATAAAACTGTGGTGTTCCAATAAAACTTGCATCCCTATTTAAAAAGGCATACTTTTAGTGTGCCTTTTTTGTTTTGATGCAAAAAAAATCAGTGAAAGGCATGATTAGTAGTTGCAAATGAAAACACTTCTCATTTATTATTGGCGTACTTTAATTGTGCTAACCGATGAGCTTGATTGTTTGTTTCACATCATCTCCTCAAGGTAATAGATTTAATGAGTCAAGTTGCTGCTCCCATGCCACCTACACCGCCCAACAAGATGAAAAAGAAAGTCATCTCGATTCTGGCGGCCGTGTTCGTCGGACATGTGGGCCTATTGTGGGCAGTGAGCCAGATGGACGCACCGGAGCTCAAGCCTGTAGAGAAAGAGCCGCTTAAAGTGCGCTTTGTAAAATTGCAGGAAGCACCAAAACCTTTACCGCCAAAGCCGAAGGCCGAGCCACAAAAAGAGCCGCCTAGGCCCAAAGAAGTCAAAATTGTAGATAAACCGCTGCCACCACCACCAAAAAAAGTTGAAAAAATAGAACAGGTGAAGAAGGCAGAAGCACCTAAAGTCGTGAAAGCACCACCCGTTGAAGCTAAACCAACCCCAAGTCCGGTGGTGTCGACAGTGGTCACCGAAACCAAAGTGCAACCGGCACCAGCTCCAGTCGCGCCACCTGCGCCTGTAGCACCGCCAGCACCTGCTGCGCCGCCATCACCAAAAAGTGTCTCGATTGGGGGGGGAGTGAGCTGGCAGCGCGCACCGAAAGTTTCCTTGTCTTCAGGTGAGTTAAGAGCGACTTGTTCGATGGTGGTCGATGTGGCGGCAAATGAGCAGGGTAAAGTGGTTTCTGCGACTGCACGTAATTCGGATTGTAGCTCGGCAGTGAACCGTAAAGTTGAAGCAGCGGTACGCCGCGCGCAACTAACCAAATATGTGGAAAATGGTGTGGCTTATCCAACCCGGGTTGAGCAGCCTTTCGATTTTCAAATTACCAAATAACGGCTAACCCATTAGGAGTTCGAAGATGAACTTTTCAGTTTATTGGCAACACGCTGATGCAGTCAGTAAAACGCTGTACTTCGTGTTATTGGCAATGTCGATTGCGACATGGACCATTTTTGTGCTGCGTTTAATGGGCACTCGCCAGCTTAAACAAGTTGCTTATACCCAGCTGTCTCAAGCATTGGAGCAACTGAAAGCCAAATTGGCTCCTTTGGGCTTTGAACAGCGTAAGGCAGTGGCAGAACAGGCGTTATTACGTCAGATTTCAGCCGAAAAAGCCAATGCTGAAAAAGGGGTATCCGTCCTCGGTACGATTGCTTCGATTTCACCATTTGTCGGTTTGTTTGGTACCGTGTGGGGTATTTTCCATGCGCTGGTTGCAGTGGGTAAAAGCGGTCAGGCTGGTCTGGCACAAGTGGCAACCCCAGTCGGTGAAGCCTTGATCATGACGGGTCTAGGCTTGGCCGTCGCGATTCCTGCGGTACTGGCTTATAACATCTGTGTGCGTTTCAATCGTGGTTTGGCGCATGAGTTACAAGATCAGGCACATGGCTTGTTGATTGACACCATGTTGCAACAGGAATCTGCTGCAAAAAAGTCTGATGAAAAAGTAACACAACAGAGTTTAGTGGGAGGTCAAGCTTAATGGCTTTTCAACTGGGTGAAGACAACGATGTAGGTATGAATGAGATGAACCTCATTCCCCTCATCGACATTATGTTGGTATTGATGATCATCTTCTTGGTGACAGCGACCGTTGCGAACCCATCAATTCCATTAACCTTGCCACAAACCACTGCGGAGATTATTGATCTGCCGCCTGAAAATGTCACAATCAGCATCAATGCGGAAGGTGAGATTGCCTGGAATGGCAATGTCCTGACCCTAGACGAATTGCAGACCCGTTTTAATGAAGCAGGTCAGACTGAACGTCAGCCGACGATTGTGTTGAAAGCAGATAAAGAATCCCGTTATGACACGGTAGCTCAAGTCATGTCGCGTGCGAGTGGAGCCGGACTCAGCGATATTGCCTTTGCAACCGATAACTAAGATTCAGCTAACGAAAAAAAGCGACTGATTTCAGTCGCTTTTTTTATCCCCATTTTTTATGCAAATTAATGGGTTTTTAACAAAGTCATAAATTTACTGCGTAATTTATTCAGTTTTGGCGGAATGGCAAAATTGCAGTAACCTTGGTTTGGATTTTTCGCAAAGAAATTTTGGTGATATTCCTCAGCAGGATAGAAGGTCGGCATCGGGCTGAGTTCAGTCACAATAGTCAGGCCTTCATTTTTTAAAGCATCCATGGCTGCTTCTGCCTGAGTTTTTTGTTCAGCATTCAGATAATAAATCACGGAACGATATTGGGTACCGACGTCATTGCCCTGACGGTTCAAAGTGGTTGGATCATGCGTCGCAAAAAACACCTCAAGGAGCTGGGCATAGCTGATCTGGTTTTCGTCGAAATCAACCAGAATAACTTCAGCATGGCCGGTTTCACCGCCGCACACGGCCTCATAATTTGGCTCAGGGGTATGACCGCCGGCATAGCCACTCAGGACTTGCTGAACGCCCTGAATTTGTAAAAATACCGCTTCGGTACACCAAAAGCATCCACCACCAAAAAGTGCTTGTTGCATGGCTGATTCCTCATTCGATTGAACTGGGCTGATGGTTAAATCCTGGCCCATCAGTATGAAAGATAAAAAAAGCCCGCCAATACAGGCTTTTTGTAGGGAAGTCTTAACGTGGCTGAACTGCACTTTCCAGCTGAATTAACACATTACCATGACGATCCAATAGTTTTAGGGTTTTACCAAATACCTGATAATGCGTCACCTTGGCTAAAGCTTCATTAAATTTCTGATCAAGCTGATCATTATGCATACAGGCCATGCGTGTTGTTGCCATCTGGCTTAAATTCAGGCTGTCTTTGCCTGCCGTATAGCTGCCCATAACCCGGTTACAGCCATCTGAACCTGAAACACGCTGAGTACTGGCATCGAATTGCAGACTTGGAAGATGAGGTGCAGTAGCTGCGGTCTTGATTTCAGTATTGCCAATCTGTGTGGCAATCCAGGTACGATTTTGCAAAAGTTGTAAATGATTCGTGGTTTGTGTGGTGGCGGTATTCGGCACGGTTTCGCAGCCCATCACAGCCAATACCGAACCCAATAGGGCGATTGCAGTTAATTTTTTTAGCATGAAAGATACTCTGATTATTGACTAGCTATTTGTATATAAACAAAAAAATGACTCAGGTTCCAGTTGATTTTGTATCTTTATTTACAGTGATAAAAATGCCAGTTAATGTGTCTGAGGTGCAGGCAGGCCTTGACGAAGTCGCTGCGAATATTCCTGGCTGGACAGATCGGCGCTCTGTTTGACTCGTGGATTCACATGCGCCCGTTGGTACCAGGTGTGCATATCCCAGGATTGATCCAGCACTTTCAGATCATAGAGATAATTCGGTAAATAGCCGGACGCTAACAGTCGATAATCTGAAGGCAATTGTTGTTGCGATACTGCCTGAACCATATCAAAGACCAGAGTGGTGCAATTACTGGTCAGGGTGTTATACCACTTGGGTTCTCTGGCCAATTCATCGGCCTGGGCCAGATATTCTTTGAATAAGGCTTTGGCCTGAGCTTGGGGCATATTCACCGGAAAGAAATACACCTGCTCCCCGCGAATATTACTACGCGTATACACAATATCTTTTTCGTCCGATGCCACCAGACTCAATTCATATTTACGGAAAAACCCACCAATTGCAGAAAACTCTTCATGTTTTTCCTTGCGGATTTCAATCGAGAAGGTGAGAGGTTTTTGATTGGCAAAATCGAAGCTGACCAGCGTGTGGGCAATTTTCGGACCCATCCAGTAGGAGGTAATGATATTCACCCCGCTAATCTGGTTCAGGTCAAAACTGCGGCTTTCCCAACGTTCGATATAACGACCATCAGCTTGCCAGTCAAAGTTCCGGATATTGTGCAGGGTGACCTGATCGCCTTGTTGTTCATAGTGCAACAACTGAGCCACTTCAGGCTTCCACTCCCGATCCTGACGCGCTTGCAGACTAAAATAGCCCAGCAGACAAAACAGAAAGACCAGAAGATATAGAATGCTATCGACTTTACGCGAGATCAGGTGCCGGGTGAAGTAGATCCCGAGTACCAGCAGGGAAAAGGTTAACCAAACACCAATCAGGATCAAGCTGCCAATCTTGCCGAGAGGTTGCTGCACCCAGAGCATCAGGCTGAGCCACAGACTCGACAGAATGACAAAGAGGGTAAACAGGCTGCCCAGTAGCCACAGACTCCAGTGCTTGGAAATATATTCGCGTCCCTGCATGGTCACTTTTTCATGAGAAATAGGCTTTATTTTCTGTAGGTTGCAAACTCAAAAGCAATCCCGGTTTTGTCGTCAATATGTTGCTCGGCCGCGACTTTTTTAAATTCTGCCGGAATTTCAGGATAATAGGCATGACCTTGTACATCCAGGTCGACATGAGTCAGTTCCAGACGGTCGGCAATGTCCATGGTCTGTTTAAAGATTTCACCGCCACCAATAATAAAAATAGACGTCGGTTTTTCTGAGCTGTGTACATCAGTAACTGCCTGAATAAGCGCATCTTCAATGTTATGAGCAACTTTAGTGCCTTGAAAAGACCAGTCAGGATCACGGCTAATGACCCAGTTCACGCGTTTAGGGAGCACACGCCCCATCGACTCAAGGGTCTTGCGGCCCATGACAATTACACCGCCCTGAGTGATTTCTTTAAAATGCTTGAGATCGGCTGAGATATGCCAAGGCAGGTCATTGTCCTTACCAATACAGCGCTGCTGATCCATTGCAACGACATGAACGACTTCTAAATCCTGAAATGCCATACCTACACTCAAAAACAAATAAAAATTTGCTCCTATTAAAATGCAAAATCCCACTTTAAGCAAAGTGCGATTTTGATTTTCTTTGGTTTGGGAACATTTACACTGCAACGGGTGCCTTAATCCCCGGATGTGATTCATAACCAATAATTTCAATATCTTCAAATTTGAAGTCGAACAGGTCTTTGATCTCAGGATTCAATTTAAGTTGGCACAGGCCCAAGGGCTCACGGCTGAGCTGTAACTGGGCTTGCTCGAAGTGATTGCTATACAGGTGTGTATCGCCACCGGTCCAGACAAAATCACCGACCTCCAGCTGACAGACTTGCGCGATCATATGCGTCAACAGGGCATAGCTGGCGATATTAAATGGAACACCGAGAAAAACATCGGCGCTACGCTGATACAGCTGACAAGACAATTTGTCATTGTGGACAAAGAACTGGAACAGGGTATGGCAAGGCGGTAATGCCACTTGGCCCGCTTCATTCGGATTCCAGCCAGATACAATCAGACGGCGCGAATTCGGATTGGTTTTAATTTCATTAATCAACCATTTGATCTGATCAAAACCATCCTGATTATAGCTATTATCTGCATTTTTGCTGGCACCAAAATTACGCCACTGGTGACCGTAAACTGGCCCCAGTTCACCTTTAGGGCGGCCAAAACGCGCGGTCTGTTCGGCGGTTGCCCACTCATCCCAAATCGAAACTTTATGCTCTTTTAAATATTGAACGTTGGTATCGCCTTTTAAAAACCATAATAATTCAATCACGATAGAACGGAAATGAACTTTTTTGGTGGTGAGTAAAGGGAAACCTTGGGAAAGATCAAAGCGCATCTGATGACCAAATACCGAACGTGTCCCTGTACCGGTACGGTCGCCTTTATCGCCGCCGTTGTCGAGAATGTGTTGTAAAAGGTCAAGATATTGGCGCATAGGTCTCTCTATTTAAATCTGTTGAAAATCGCCGTTTTAACAGCAGTATAGATTATTTCCAAAATAATTTGCTGTTGAAAGGGAGAATTTAAATTGCGCATATCATAGCATTTTTTGATGAGCTTTCATCGCTCAAACCAGAATAAAAAAGACCTCCTGATAGAGGTCTTTTTACAGTAAATTAAGCCGTTTTATGGCCAGTATGGACGGTGTGAATCAGATCAGACAGGTTATAACCTAAGGATTCTGCATAGCTTAAATATTCACGTTGAGTGGCTTCATCTAAAGTTGTCCCGCGATGTAGCAACCATAAATATTCTTTACCAGGTTCGCCCACAAGAGCCGTCTGATAATCCGGATCGATTTTTAATACCCAGTAATCGCCCTTGGTAAACGGGATCCAACGCAGGCCTTCAGGTAAAAAGCTGACTTCAAGCTTGGCATGTTCTGCATCAACGATGCTGGCTTCAGCAATGGCTTCATCGAGCTTGCCATCGCCATCCAGACAGCGGTTCTGCACCCGAACTTTACCATTTTCATTCAAGCTATATACCGCAGAAATATCAGTGCTGTCTTCGGGCTGGTGTTTCATTGGCAAACGTGCAATTTCATACCAGGTACCTAAATATTGTTCTAAATTAAAATTTGAAACAGTGGCTAAATCCTGAGTCATTTTTTCTTCTCCGTTAATCTCAATTCAATATTAAAACTACCGAATTAGTTTAATACGAGATTTGCGGCTAAAAATGATGTAGTCCTGTAGTGAAATGTTGTCTGAAAATGGCCGAGCTACAGCTTAAAGTCACACGTTTGAGTAGAAAAAAAATAAGGACTCATTTTGTGTATTTCAGGCTGAAAAGACTTTGCAAGGCGTCGGAGTTGGCTTTGCTTTACATTTTTTTTGCAAAGATGATGGGTTTTGTAACTGTATTAGAAAGAACGGCTTAATTTGAATGCCGCAAAAATAGACAAATTTATTTACATTTTTAATGTGAAAGATAACATTTAAACGACTAGTATTCTCGGCTTGTTAACAATATGAAAGCCTAAATTACAGGCGAGGAGCGGTTGGTAAGGCATGATCTATGATCATCAAGTAAACATGAGCGAAGTATATGCTCCTGTCCAAGCGAATATCATGGTGCGTTCCCAATCGGAGCAAAGACCTAAAAAGTCATCCCACAAAGCCACTGTCCGTAATGCTTCAGGCGTAAGCAATGGCCATCGTATCAATATCGAGAAATTTACCAGTTATCTGCAAGGCATTACCCGAAATACCAGTACACAGAAATGTGCGCGCAGTATTCGTGTCGGTCTGCAATCTTCGGGTGCGAAAATTGTCAATCATCCCGTGGCAGCAGCAGATTGGGGAAGTACCCTGATGCAGCTGGGCTATAAGAAAATTAATGCTTCTTTTGATCGGCCGAAAAAAGGCGATATCTATATTATTGACCGTACTCAGGGACATAAATATGGACATATCGCGGCTTATTCAGGTAGTGCCTGGGTATCGGATTTCAAACAGCGAGATCATGCGGTTTATCGCAATAAAAACGTGACTTATAGTTACTATCGTCTGGAAACTTACTTCTAAGAAAATACTGCGAAGTGATCAGTCCTCAAAGCGCTTCGCACGGTTTTCATAGACCGATACGATAAACAATCCAATCGCGGCAAAGCCAAGACATTGCAGACCCAAGGCAAGTTTCGCCCATGGCTGATGTTGCTCGGGTAAATAACCAAACAGGGTAATCAGTGCAATGATAGGAATGACCCGGCTTAAGGCGCTAAAACCATTGGCATAGGGATTGGACTTGGAGATTTTCAAGCGGAAATGATGCAGTAAATGCACGACAATTCCAATACTCAGACTGACTGCAACCAACACCGGACCTAATTGGGTCACAGTTGATGCTGCGTAAATGACAATACAGGTCGCAATAATCACCATCAGTCTGATTTGACGGCTACAACGTTCGGAATACCAGAACTCAAGCATGGGGTGAACCCGCATCTGATTTGTTCTGATTGAGCAGCGACAATGGTGAAAACAGGCAAATCGCCAGTGCCATAAAGGCAATACCTTGTGCACCCGGAATCAGGATTTCGCCCTGTTGCATGTTCATAAAAACTAAAGCAATCAATAAGGCAATTGGAATCCAGGTCAGTAATCTATACAGCAAACCGGTCGGGTTTTTGTTGGCAAAGTGGATTTTGCAGTAACGGCAGATCAGAAAAACAATGCCGGTACCGACAAACATCAAAATTGCATCCAAGGGCAGTGGTTCCATCCAGTACAAGCCTGCAGCTGTTGCTGCAATCACAATAAAGATCAACAGTTTTTTGAGAACAGATACCTGCGGATTAAACCAGAACTCAAGCATAATGATGAAAGAATAGAAGAGATAATCGGCACTTTAGCATATTTTGAGTATAAAAAAGCGAGGCCTTTGCCTCGCTCAATTAAGCTGGTTTTAACTGTTTTTCTGTGGACCCCAGTCATAGATTTTCTTTTGGTAGGCATACCACATCATCCACAAGCCAATCAGGATCATTGGCAGGCTCAGGAATTGTCCTTTGCTCATCCAGCCAATAAACAGCTGGCCATTGTCTGGCTCACGGAAGAATTCAACCACAAAACGTGCCAGGCCATAACCGATCAGGAACAGCGCCGAAACTGCCATACGTGGACGCGGCTTGGAGCTGAACCACCACAGTACAATAAACAGGATCAGGCCTTCACATAGCGCCTGATACAGTTGAGATGGATGACGAACCAGTTGCAGCGGATCGGTCGGAAAGATCATGCCCCAGGCAAAGTTGGGATCGGTCACCTGACGGCCATACAGTTCGCCGCCAATAAAGTTACCAATCCGGCCAAACATCAACCCTGTCGGCACGCAAGGTGCAATAAAATCTAAGGTCTGGAACCAGGTCATCTTATATTTCTTGCACCACCACAACATGGCCAGAATGACCCCGAGGAAACCGCCGTGGAAACTCATGCCACCGGTCCAGATCTGGAATAGCCATAAAGGATCGGCCAGGAACTGGGAAAAACCGTAGAAGAAGACATAACCGACACGGCCACCGATGATCACACCGAGTGCACCGAAGAAAATCAGGTCAGACACCATATCCGGTGTCCAGCCACGTTGTTTGGCGCGAAACGTCGCCAATCCCCAGGCAAATAAAAATGCCAGTAAGTACATCAGTCCATACCAGTGGACTTGTAAGGGCCCGAGCGAAATCGCGACGGGATCAATATTGGGATAGGTGAGCATTCCTGTTCCTTGTGATTCTGTTTTGCACAGATTTTAGCTGAAAGCAAAGAAAAATGTTGTACATTCAATGTGTAAAGATCGAGAGCGTAAATTATGTGTATCGTGGCATTGGCTTGGCGGGTTCTGGATCAGAGCCCATTATGTCTGATTTCAAATCGGGATGAGTTCTATCAGCGTCCTACGCAGGAGCTGCATGAATGGGAGAATAGTCCGATAATTGCCGGGCAGGATTTGCAGTCGGGCGGCACCTGGATGGGGATTACTGCTTCAGGTCGCTGGGCAGTGATTACCAATTTTCGCAACGGGCAAGATCGGACAGATTATCCGACTTCACGTGGTCATATCATCCAGGATTTTTTAAATTCGGACTTAACGCCGATTCGTTTCGCACAAGATCTGGAACAACGGCAGTGTGACTATGCCGGTTTTAACCTGTTCGTTGGAGACCAGCAGCAGGCGGTGTATATGAGCAATCGCGGCGAAGCACCGCAAGTGCTGGCACAAGGCGTCTATGTTGTCTCCAACGGCCTGATGAGCGAAGACTGGTACAAGACCCGGCATTTGCGTAAACGCTTTACCCAGGAATTTTTACCCATGCTGCAACAACCAGCCATGCCAGAAACTGATCTGTGTCATGCGGTTTGGGATATTCTGGAAGATGAACGCAAGGTGATTCCTGAACTGCTACCGGAAACAGGGATCTCGGTTGAAATGGAACATCTGCTATCCTCGACTTTTATTCAAAGCCCGACTTACGGCACCCGTTGCTCGAATTTTCTAAGAATGCAGCGGGGACAATGGCACTGGATCGAGAAGTCACAACAAGGTGTGACTGCAGGGCAATTGGTCGAGAAAATCATGATGCTACAACAATAATCCCAGATAAAAAATGCCGACATCTGCCGGCATTTTAATGAAACTTATTTTTTATGCTGTCGCTTGTTCCAAGGCTTCACCGGCAATGGCACCGCCATCCTTACGGGTAATGACCACAGTCGCAGAGCGAGGTACTTTGCCTAAACGGCTATAACGCTCGCTTTGATTGGCTGGCCATGCACCGCCTGGATGCTGCACATTGACGAAAATTGCTTTGTAGTCCGGCGTAATCGTCACACCGGTAATTTCACAGCCCGATGGACCTGTGAGGAAGCGGCGAACTCGATCATTATTCAGCTTGGCGCCGACAAAGGTTTCCTGTCCTTCAGCTTTGGTACTGGCTGCCAATGCTTTTCTGCCATCACCGACTGTACCTGGCAGGGCTGCCAGCATCATGCAGTTGGTTTCATCGGTGTACTGACCATCATCTGTTTGAATCCACAAAATTCCACGCGGATCGAACCACATCCCATCCGGGCTAGAGAAGTCATTTAAATCATCCAGACCTGAAAGGTTGATGTTAGAGGCAGCACGTGCTTCTGCACCGAACAGGAAGATATCCCAGGCAAATGTCGTGGCTTTGACATTATTCTCATTTTCACTAAAACGGATAATATGACCATTCATATTGCCTGAATTGCTGGCATTTGAACCTTTGAAGTCGATATAGCTACGTGGGTTGGCAGCATCAGTTTCATATGCACGACCACGGTTACCGTTATTGGTGAGAGTGACATAGACTTCACCATTTTCCGGATTGACGGCAACCCATTCCGGACGGTCCATTTTGGTCGCGCCGACATGGTCGGCAGCAAGACGGAGATTAATGACGATATCATCTTGGCCTGCAAATGGATAAATTTCGTTGGCAGTAGTTAAACCATTTTTACCATAACTGAGTTCTAACCATTCACCAGTACCATCATCATTGAATTTAGCGACATATAATGTGCCTTTATCCATGTATTTATCACCAGCGGTATAACCCCCATTGACATCTTTCGGATCCCAGACTGCATCAGAAACAAATTTATAGATATATTCGCCTGTTGCATCATCCCCCATATAGAAGGCTAATGGCTGCCCCGGAATCGGATTACTACAGCGGCAGTCTTCATGGGCAAAGCGGCCCAATGCAGTACGTTTAACCGGACGGGTGTTCGCGCTAAATGGATCAATCTCGACAATGAAGCCGCAGGTATTCATGACATTACGATAATCGGCTAAAGCACTGGCGCCTTTCACTGAAATATCCCAACGATCATACAGTCCTTTATCACCGGTTAATTCAGCAACCGGAGTATTCCAGCGGTATTGAGATGAACGGGCCTCACTACCGCCACGACCATAACGGGATAATGCAATTTCTTCTTTTGCAATCGCGCGGGTGTCATTGGCTTGACGGGCAAAATAACCACTCCAGTTTTCTTCCGCGGTTAAGTAAGTGCCCCAAGGTGTATACCCATTACCACAGTTGGCAAAGGTGCCGCGCGTCAAGGTGCCATCTGGTGAGAAAATCGTTTTCACCAAGTCAGAACCGCGAGCCGGTCCATGAATTTCCATCTCTGTTGCTGCCGTGATACGACGGTTAAACTTAGAATTTAAGTTAATTTTAACCTCTTGTGTATTGGCATCTTTGCTAATCTCAATGACCGAAACCCCATGCGCATTCACTTCACGAAGGACCTGATCTTCCGGACGTACACCATCGATCGTAATCGGGTCTTCTGGCGTATGGAGTTGAGCTTGTTGCAGGTATTCGTGATTTAAAACCAGTAAACCTTGGGTGGACTCTTTGGCCGCATAGTTTTTGTTGCTTGGATGCATACCGAAAAAGCTCATGCCGTCATGGTTGTCGCCTGCACGGAACTGATAAGAAGCACCTGATGCTAATGTTGCATCTGTCTTTTCTGAATATGCAGGGTTAATTGGATCACCGACCGCATATAGCACTTTCAGTTCATAGCCTTCAGGCACGCTAAAGAAGTTTTGCGTATTTTTGCGAACCGGCTCAAAGGTCAATTTATTCGGGCGCGCTTTCAGGTCACTCCATGCATGTTGATCTGGGTTCGTGGTGTCTGGTGGTGTGGTGGGATTAGTGTCAGGCGTGCCAGAATCATTATCATCATCTGAACAACCACTTACTGTTGCTGCAAAGGCTAAGGCCATTGCCCCACTGGTGGTTTTTGCAATAAAACTACGGCGACTGGTGTATTGATCCAGAATTGTTTGAAAGTGGCTATTGTTTGAATTATTACTGTCTTCAACCAGATCCTGGCAAGGTATCATGTCTTCGTTTTTCATTTTAAAGTCTCAAGTAAAAATAAGTGCTTGGTGGTGTAGAAGTTTTCAATACCTTAAGTCTGGGATGTGACACTAATCTTAAGGAAATGTGACATTAAGATTAAATAAATCAGTATTTTAATAATATTTTGAAAATAAAAAGACAGCCGGAGCTGCCTGAGTTAAAGCATGATTTTTGTTTTGGCTGATTGTTCTTATTGCGCTTTTAAACGCCGTTTTTCGATCAGTTTTCCGGCCAGCAAACCCAGTTCAAACAGCAACCACATCGGTACAGCCAACATGATCATCGACAGTGCATCTGGTGGTGTCACGAACATCGCGACAAAGAAACAGCCGACAATAATAAAGCGCCGTTTCTCCACCAGGGTTTGTGTTGAAACTGCCCCAATCAGGATTAAAACCAAGGTAATAATCGGGATTTCAAAGGTAAAACCAAAGACCAGAAACAGCTTTAAACAGAAGCTAAGATAACTGTTAATGTCGGTCATCGGTGCCACAGTTTCCGGCGAGACACTGATAAAAAAATGCAGGATCGAAGGCAAGGCCACAAAGTAGGCAAAGCTGATCCCGGTATAAAACAGCACAATACTGCCGATCAAAAGCGGCAGTGCCAGACTCTTTTCTTTGGCATATAACGCCGGTTTAACAAATGTCCAGAGCTGATACAGAATAAACGGCATTGTGATCATCAGCGCCACAAAGAAATTCAGCTTAAACGGTGCCATGAATGTTGCCGTCACATCCGTGGCAATCATGGTCGAGCTGGCAGGCAATTGTGCCCGTAAAGGTTCAGATAACCATTGATAGGTCTGATTGGCAAAGGGCAGCAAACAGAAAAACAGGCCAATCAGGACAGCAACCACTTTAAACAGATGTTTTCTTAACACCACCAAATGCTGGGTAATCGGCATCTCTTCAAGGTTCAGCGCTGCAGCATCATTTGAGGCAGGTGTGGTCGGTAAAGACGTCATACGGCCACCTTCATTTCTGTATAGCGTTGTTGGGAAATCACTGCTTGAGTTTGTGCAGGCTGAGGTAAATACACCGCTGATACGGGCTGTACCACAGGCTGATAGCGAAGCACGGGCTGGGCAGCCTGAGGCTTTATTTTTAATTCATCAGTTGCAATCGGCTGCTGCAAATCTGCCATTTGTGCCTGCATCTTGGCTTCCAGTTGCTGGATCCGCTGCATTTCGGCCTGCATCTGTTCTCGCAGTTCGGACAAGCGTAATTCACGATCCAGATCGTTCTGAACATTGCTGACCATGCGCTTGATCTTGCCATACCATGTTCCGACAAAACGGACTGCCTCAGGTAACTTGTCTGGCCCAAGCACCAGAAGTGCAATAATCCCGAAAATCAGCAGCTCGGTCATTCCGATATTGAGCATAGCGGACTCTTAACTCTTGATCGAGGTTTCAGGGGTTTTGACTTGTGCATCAATAGTTCGCGGTTCTTGCAGCTTGGCCATTTCTGCTTCTTCATCTTTGACTGATTTTTTAAAGTCTTTAATTGCACCGCCGACATCTTTACCCAGGTTTTTCAGCTTCGATGTACCAAACAATAAAATCACCACAATTGCAAAAATCAGCACATGCCAAATTGATAATCCTGCCATTATTTTATCCTCTATATTTCATGCCCCTATCTCAGCAGGCTTGTATGACAATGCAGTGACGCTTTAATGACAGTTTGCCGACACGGCAGCAGGGTAATGAGTAATTCATATGAAAAATCTATCATTAGATGAAAAGGATGCTGTGCTAGCATATAACCTGATATGGAAATCTCAGCAGCACTGTCATGGCCTTGATTCTTCCCCTGCTGTCTTTTTTGATTGGTTATTGGGGCGTGCAATATTTAAAACCGGTTCGACCTGTCTTGGCGGCTTTACTGGCACGTGTTCTGATTCCTGTGCTGATTATTTACAATATGGTGTTTTATAAAGCGGGCAGTCTGTGGCTGATGGGCTTTAGTATTTTTAGTTCAATTGTGCTGTTTAGCCTGTTTTATTATTTTGCCAAAGATAAATTGCGTGCGCTGTGTTTTAGCTATTTGAATGGCGTATGGCTCGGTCTGCCATTTGCCTTAGCAGTGTTTGGCACTGACGCAATGTCGACCATGATTGCACTTTATATTGGTGGCTCATTATTTGGGAATGTCAGTGCTGTCATTGCCGTGAGCCAAACTCGCCAAGATTGGACATTTATTCTGAAAAATATCCTGCAATCGCCACCGGTGATCGCACTCAGTATTGCAGGGGTTTTATCATTTTGGGACTTTAGTCATTATGAGTTTCATCCCACCCTTCAATGGGCATATGCAGCCAATAAATTTTTAGTCACTTTTGCAGGAATGTGCATTTTGGGCATGTGGCTTCGTCATGTCCGTATTCAGCTGAGGGATTTAAAGCGCAGTCTGGTGCTGATCAGCGGGCGCTTTATTTTTGCATTAGGCTTGGCTGGTATTGCCTATATATTATTGCCGATTCCACATCAGCTCCTGACTTATAGTGTAATGATGATGTATTTCTTATTGCCACCGGCAGCGAACATCGTGGCTTTAGAAACCCATTATCAGGGCACAGGGCATTCCGCTAAATATATTGCTTCGGGGACGATTGCGAGTGCAATTTTGATTGGGATCTATGGGCTGGTGTTGCATGCGGTGATGCCTACGCTATAAAGTTTCCTTTTTTGGAGAGAAGGCTAGAAAGAGTTATAAAGTCCCCCTTTGAAAAATGGGGATTTAGGGGGATTCATTAATGTTTAAATCTCTCCCAACCTCCCTTTGGAAAAGGGAGGGGTAAAACAAATTATTTCGCCAAACTGGCTTTAAACAGCTGCATGGCCTGACCACGATGACTGATTTTATTCTTTTCTTCTTTGCTCATTTCTGCACTGGAAATACCGAGTTCCGGCAACCAGAACAGCGGGTCATAACCGAAGCCATTTTCACCGCGTGCTGCTTCTAAAATTTCACCCGTCCAGATGCCCTGGAAAATTTGTGGCAGTGGATCTTCAGCATGTTGAGCCAGTGCCAGTACACAGACAAACATGCCTTCAATCGCTTCGCTATCTTTACGCAATGGTTTAAGGTCTGCCAGCAATTTCTCATTATTGGCAGCATCATTGCCATGTTCACCGGCATAACGTGCTGAGTAGATCCCAGGAGCTCCGCCAAGAACTGGTACACAAATGCCTGAGTCATCGGCAATCGCCGGTTTACCTGAGATTTTAGCCGCATGGCGTGCTTTGATAATGGCATTTTCAACAAAGCTTAAGCCATCTTCGATGGCATCTTCGATATTCAGTTGACCTTGAGGAATCACATCTACCGGCAGTTGCAGTTCCGCAAACATTTTCTCAAACTCGGCAATTTTACCTTTGTTATTACTTGCCAATACCAGTGTGCCTTGGGATAACCAATCTGTAGAAGCCATGTGTCACTCATTCTCTAAATATCAATCGTGCTATTTTAACTGCCATTGCGGGTTTGTAGGCAATAAAAAAGCACCCGAAGGTGCTATTTATACCATTCAGCTTTATTGTGCCTGAATCCATCTGTCGGCACGGTCACGCGCCTGACGGATCTGTTCCTGGGTCAAGTTTGCCGCCAATGCTGTTTTCTTGCCTTCAGAAAGGGTAATCACTTTATTGTCGAGCATGCCATCACGGGTAGACAGTTCATACCACTGATAAGCACCCATGTAGTTTTTCTTTTTCTCTTCCATCATGGCCAGATTAAAACTGGCACGGTTATCACCACGGCTGGCTGCTTTTTCAAAATACTGACGTGCCAGCGCTTCATCTTTTCGGGTGCCCATGCCATCTGCCAGCATACGGCCGACATTTAACTGCGCCACAGCTAAACCTTGATCGGCAGCAGCTTTGTACCAGGCAAAGGCCTGTCGTTCATCTTTTTGAATGTCTTTGCCATACTGGTATTTGGTGGCCAGATAAAACTGTGCACCGGCCTGACCTGCTTTAGCTGCTTTGATCAGACTGTTGATATCCATTACTGAATACTGAGCCGCTTGACTGGCAACAGAAGGACTTGGAGCAACATAGTCTGCATGGGCTTGCATGCCAAAAAGTCCCGCCAGTAGCGTCGTACTTAATAATAATTTTTTCATAGCGCGCTCACTCGATAAATTGCGACTTCACCAAATAGATTAGGGAGATGCTTGCTCAGCAAACTATCTTCTTGATTCCCGTTCACAGCGAGTCGATTAATAATTTTGATATTATTTTCCGCACAAAGTGCTTCAAAATCACGAAATGTACATAAGTGGATATTCGGGGTGTTATACCACATATACGGCAAGGCTTCAGAAACCGGCATTCTCCCTTTGATTGCCAAAAAAGAACGGGTCTTCCAATGCGCAAAGTTCGGAAAGGTAATAATGGCCTGTTTCCCTACACGCACCATATCACGCAATAATACGTCAGGTGCATCTACAGCCTGCAAAGCTTGTGCCATGACCACATTGTCAAAAGACTGGTCGGCAAAGCGGCTTAAACCGAGGTTTAAGTCTTGTTGGATGATATTTAACCCGCGACTGACCGCAATTGCAATCTTTTCCTGATCAATTTCTAATCCGTATGCGCGAATATCGTGTTTTTTACTCATTTGTGCCAGCAGTTCACCATCGCCACAACCCAGGTCAAGTACGCTAGAACCGGGCTTAATCCACTTTTCAGCGAGTTGTTGATCGATACGCATTATACGGTCTCCTTCGGTGTGGCTTTCAGGTGTTCTTCACCACCCAGGAATGCACGCAAAGATTTTACATACAGGGGAATCGGGAACAGGAAGGAATCATGACCCTGTTCGGCATCAATATCTAAATAGCTCACCGGTTTATGATTGCTAATTAAGGCATCCACAATTTCCTGCGAGCGGGCAGGGGTAAAACGCCAGTCAGTGGTGAAGGACACCACCAAAAATTTGCACCGGGTATGGGCCATGGCTTTTTTCAGTGACTGTTCATATTCACGTGACGGATCAAAATAATCCAGTGCCTTGGTCATGATCAGATAGGTATTGGCATCGAAGTTACGGCTGAACTGTTCACCTTGATAACGCAAATAACTTTCGACCTGGAATTCGACATCAAAACCATACATAAATTTGCCAGATTTCAGATCACGGCCAAATTTCTGCTTCATGGCTTCTTCGGACAGGTAGGTAATATGACCGACCATACGCGCCAGGATCAGGCCACGTTTGGGATAGCTGTCATTTTCCAGATAACGGCCGTTGTGGAAGTCAGGATCAGACAAAATTGACTGACGTGCTACTTCATTAAAGGCAATATTCTGTGCTGAAAGTTTTGGCGCACTGGCAATAATCACACATTTTCTTAAACGGTTCGGGTAATCCACTGACCATTGCAGTGCCTGCATGCCACCGAGTGAACCACCAATGATGGCATCCCAAGTCTGAATGCCTAAACGATCGGACAATAAAGCCTGAGTTTTAACCCAGTCGCGGACCGTGACCAGCGGAAAATCTGGACCATAAGGACGGTTTTCATTTTCAGGATTTGGTGACGTTGGACCGGTAGAACCGCTACAGCCCCCAATATTATTCAGTGATACCACAAAGAATTTTGCAGTATCAATGGCTTTGCCGGGACCAATACAGGCGTCCCACCAGCCAGCCTTTTTATCATCTTCATGATGATAACCTGCGGCATGATGATGACCAGAAAGGGCATGACAAATCAGAATGGCATTGGACTTGTCAGCATTTAAGGTACCGTAAGTTTCAACCATCAGTTCAAAACGGGGGAGGATGCGACCGCATTCAAGCTCTAACGGCTCTTCAAATTGGAACTTTTGTGGGACAACAATGCCCACTGAGTCAGCTGGAAAAGACACGGGGAGGATTCGCCTTAAAATCTTGAGTATGAATAATAAAAGGATACCACTAGCGGATATCCTTCTAAAGTCATTTTAGTGCTATGAATTATCGCTAATTCTAATACAGCCGGTTAGACCGCAGCAGCGATTACCTGATCAGTGCTTAATACACCTTGATCAATCAGACGGTTGGTACATGCAATAATCGCTTCGATGGAAGAGGTCACGATGTTGTCATGTACACCCGCACCAAAGGCAGACTTGCCAGTGCCTTTGACTTGCAGTTCAATCAAGGCCAAGGCTTTGGCATGCGCACCTGAACTGATGCTGCGCTCTTCATAGTTCACCACATCAATCGGTAACTGAAGTGCATCCAAGATTGCAGAAATTGGACCATTGCCTTCACCGCGAACACGGCGGGACTGACCCTCAACTTCAAGATCCAGCTCAATCACCTGATTGCCATTGTCATCCGATAACTTGTAGTTTTTAGTCGAGTAATGTACATGTTTAACATCGACATAAGTCTCTTTAAACAACTTCCAGATCTCGGTTGCAGAAATTTCAGTGCCTTGTTCATCGGTACGTTTTTGTACAATTTGCGAGAACTCGATTTGTAAACGACGTGGTAAAGTCACGTTGTAATTCGATTCTAACAAGTAGGCGATACCGCCTTTACCTGACTGTGAGTTAACGCGAATCACCGCATCATAGTCACGACCCAAGTCTTTTGGATCGATTGGTAAATATGGCATATCCCACATTTCTTGGTCTTTCTGGAATTCGAAACCTTTTTTGATCGCATCCTGATGTGAACCGGAGAATGCAGTAAAGACCAAATCACCTGCGTATGGATGACGTGGATGTACTGGCAAACCGGTACATTCTTCTACAGTCGCGATAATTTCATTGATATTGGAGAAATCCAGGTTTGGCGCAACACCTTGGGTATACATGTTCAATGCGATTGCTGCCACATCGACATTACCGGTACGCTCACCGTTCCCAAACACACAACCTTCAACACGATCGGCACCAGCCATAATCGCCAATTCAGATGCCGCGATGCCGCAACCACGGTCATTATGACAGTGCACTGAAATGATTACACCATCACGACGCTGAATGTTGCGGTGCATCCATTCGATTTGATCGGCATAGATGTGTGGACCTGAAACTTCTACCGTTGCTGGCAAGTTCAAGATCACTTTATTGGTCGGTGATGCTTCCCAGATTTCAGTCACAGCATCACAGACATCTTTTGCAACTTCTAATTCAGTCGCAGTGAAACATTCCGGGCTGTACTGGAAGACAAATTCAGTTTCAGGCTGTTTTGCGGCATATTCTTTGACTTTTTGTGCTGCATTGACGGCTAATTGTTTTGCGCCCGCTACATCTACATTTAAGACTTTCTCGCGGAAAGTCGGTGAATTGGAGTTGTAGATATGCACAATGGCACGTTTTGCACCCTGTAAAGATTCAAAGGTACGAGCAATTAAATGATCACGGGCTTGAACCAAAACTTCGATATAAACATCTTCAGGAATATGATCTTCTTCAATCAATTTACGAGTGAAATCAAAGTCAATTTGCGATGCTGAAGGGAAACCAATTTCAATATGCTTGAAACCGATTTTCACCAACATCTGGAACATCTTGAATTTTTGCTCCATGTTCATTGGCTCGAAGATCGCCTGGTTACCATCACGCAGGTCAGTACTCATCCAGATTGGCGCTTTGTTGATTTCATTGTTCGGCCATTGACGGTCTGGTAAGTCCACACGTTGATACATGCGACGGTATTTTTTACTTGGATCAGCCAACATCATGAGAGAGCTCCTTGTGTAACCTGATAGAGTCTGCGCTTGGTTGAAGCACTGGCAAAGGTTACCGAATAGATTGTGTCTATAATCGTCTACATACAGATTGGAACCAGCATTAAAACTAAAAATCTTCTGGAATATTTGGGATTTAGTTTTAATCAAAAAACCTGCATGATCAACTTATAACTTTAAGTTTAATCCAGTTAAACCGAAAAGTTTTTGCTTTTTTAATAGATTTTAGTCGTATCTTAATAAAGATTTTCTTATAAGCTTTAAGTTTTGAAAAATATTCCCATATATTTTAAGTATAGTGTTTTATATTTTCTTGATTTTGAAATAAGCCGTTATTTTTTACACCCAATCATGCCATATCAGCCTCTATTTTTAGAAAAGATAGCCCTAGATGGTTAAAGACATTTCATCCGGGCAAGCTTTTAAAGCTCGGCCCATTTTCGCATGAGGTTATGATACAGATTGGTCAGTTTCATAACTTCTGCATGCTGATCGCCCAGTTGCATTCTCAAGTTTTGAATGCTTTGATCCAGATTAAACAGCATATGCCGTTCTGCATCATCACGAATCATGCTTTGTACCCAGAAAAATGAGGCAATTCGGCAACCTGAGGTGATTGGGGTGACTTCATGCAAACTGGTGGATGGATAAAGAATCATATCGCCGGCAGGCAGTTTCACTTCGTGATAGCCGTAGGTGTCTTCAACCACCAGTTCACCACCGGCATATTCTTCAGGTTCACTCAAAAAAACCGTACAGGATAAATCTGTTCTGAGACGTTCATTCGTGCCGCGAATACGGCGAATGGAGTTGTCGACATGGAAACCGAAGGCTTCGTTATTTTCATAACGGTTGAACAGAGGGGGAATGATATCGAGTGGAATCGCAGCCGATAGAAATAGCGGATGTTGACCCAATGATTCAAGAATAATATGACTTAAATGATGGGTCAGGGGATGATCTTCAGGCAATTGCTGATTCTGTTTTACCGTTGCAGAGAGCGTACCAGCCGTGACCTTGCCATTCACCCACTCGATTTTATTCATCTCCTCACGGAAATATTGCACTTGTTCTTTGCTCAGTACGTTTGGAATATGATGCAGCACGAAGACTTTTCCTGAATATTTTATATTGAAAATAGCATAGCCCCCATAAGGAGGCTATGCGCTTACATTGAATTAATATTTAAAGTTGATTGCCAATACTGCGCTACGACCTTCTGCTTCAGTGGCATAGTGAGATGAATAGGCCTTGGTGAAGTAACGTTCATCTGACAGGTTGTTGATATTCAATTGCAAATCAACGTTTTTATTGACGTTATAACGTGCCATGGCATCATAACGCACATAACCTGGAACAAACTTGGTATTGGCTGCATTGCCATAAACCTTGTTCATTGCGATTGCACCTGCACCCAAAGTTAAAGCAGGGGTAATAGCATAAGTGGTCCAAAGGGTGGCACTGTTTTTCGCTACGTTTTGAACCTGATTCCCGTTGCTAGGATTTGGTGCATATACAGCAGGTTGACTTGTAGCGGCAGTATTTACAAATCCACCATCAATGAGTTCACTGTCTAAATAGGTATAGCCCGCAGATACCGCCCATTTGTCCGTGATATTACCATTTACACCCAGTTCAATCCCGTCGACACGTGTTTCACCAATATTGCTGGTCGTGCCATCATCGGCAGTGGCACGGGTATTTGTTTTTTCAGTACGGAAAATGGCAGCAGTCAGATTCAGCTTGTCATTTAACATGTCCCATTTAGTGCCGAGTTCCATGGTGCGGACTTCTTCGGGCTTAAGATTGCTGATTGCGGCTGTAATGCCTTCAGAGCCGTCCCCGCCATCTACACCGACCGGATTGGCGGAAGTTGCATAACTTGCATAGATAGAACCATTTTCAACCGGTTTAAAGGTCAGGCCGGCTTGATAGTTGATAAAGTCTTTATCATTTTCAAGTTTAACAATTGTGCCTGCTGGAGTCGTTGTATTAAAACGACCTGCAAGCATGGTTTGTTCAGTTGAGTAATCATCCCAACGGACGCCCAGATCTAAAAGCCATTGAGGATTGAACTCAATACTATCCAGGAAATAAACAGACTTGGATTTGCTTTCAATATTATAACGGTCAGCGCCATTGGTACTTAATGTACCTGTCCATGGTCCACGGTTAGGGTTCTGTACAGAAGTACACCAACCTGATGCAATATCGGCAGCGTTACAGGCATTGTGTACATTACCTGTAGCGTTAACACCATCAATAATGTATTGGGTACGGTCAGTTTCCTGCTCTGAATATTCGGCACCCAAGTTAAAACTATGTTTAAACGCGCCGGTATTAAATTTACCTGTTAGAGCGAGTTGATCGGTAAATGCATCAGTATCGGCGACACGTGAGTTGGCACGCGCCCAGACATTGCCATTCAGTAAGAAGTTACCTCTTGAGTCATCTGGATTGGTCCACAGATAATCATTTTTAGAGCTGTTATACACTGCGGTATTGCTAATCGTCAGGTTGTCGGTCAGGTCATGTTCTAATTTAAGCGTTCCGATCTGATTTTCCTGTTTCTGAAAGTCTCGATCTTGCCAGCCATAGTATTGACCTTGTTTAATATCAATAGGCTTGCCGTTGCCATTCAATCCTACATTTGCATTTGTCGCTGCAAAGGGATTGTTATAAGGAACACCTGAATCCGGTGTGTCATCCGATTTTAAGTAGTAATAGCCCAAAGTCGCGCGAGTAGGGGTGTCCAGACCAAAGCTAATACTTGGCGCAATACCGGCACGTTTATATTCCGCACCGTCTTTCTGGCCAGCTTTTTCATTATGATGACCCATTACCGCAACACGTGCTGCGATACCATTTCCGAAATCTTTATTGCCATCTAAAGTAATACGTTGATAGTTATCTGTGCCGCCAGCGACCGAGCCTTCTAAAAAGTCACCTTTCTTCGCAACTTTAGAAATCATGTTGATACTACCACCGGTCGCTCCTGCGCCGCCCATGGCAGACGCAGAACCTTTAGTCACTTCGACCTGTTCGACAGCAAACATTTCACGGTTTTGTGAAGTGGCATTACGAACGCCGTCTACATACATCGAGCTTTCAGAGTTATAACCGCGAATGAATGGGCGGTCACCATTCGGATTACCACCTTCACCTGCACCCAAGGTAATCCCCGGAACTGTACGCAGTGCATCAGCTAAAGTCGTCACTTGTGTATCGGCAATCAGCTGTTTTGAAATCACTGAAACTGATTTGGGTGTGTCGAGTAAAGGCGCAACAAATTTGCTATTCGCAGATTGATCTACTTTTAAGCTGGGTGCTTGTTCAGCTTTGACTTCTTGATGAATAGTTTCTAACTGGATCACCTGTTCTTCTGCCATCGCAGATCCAGCTACTATTGATAAAGATGAAACAATTGCAGAGGAAACGATTTTTTTACGTGTTTTAATGAAGGTCATGTTAAACCTAATAGATGAATGCTGAAAATGTATGCGAATAATAATGATTCTTGTTTTTATTTTTATCTTTTTATCATGGGAATTCATGATCTTTAAGAAAATGTTAAATGAGTTTCTAAATGTAATATTATAACAATCAATATATAAACATATGATTTTAGTAAATATTGAAAAATTAATCTAATTGTTAAATTTTTATTGAGAATAATGATGTTTATAGAACAGCATAAATTAGCAATGTTTTGGAAAGTATTGATCGCACGATAAGAAAAAAACCCTGCCAGGGCAGGGTTTTTTTAAGAGATGTATTTCTTAGAATTTAAAAGTTGTACTTAACTGAACGCGACGACCTTCTTGGGTATTGCTATATAAGTTATAGGCAGTACCATCAACGATTTCATACTTATTAAAGTCTTTATCGAAAATGTTGTAGAGTGCAACACCAATATCCCAGTTATCATTCACGGCATAATTTGTGCCTAAGTGCATTAAACCATATGCCTCATAGTCACCCAACGTATTATAAACAGTAAGATCATCTCCAGTTAAGTTTGTGGTTTTGAAGCGAGAGCGTTCGGTACGGTATTCACCACGTAACCAAAGATCAGCATTGTCAGCGACATTCCATTTTACAGTTGCATTAAACATATGCTCAGGGGTGTCTTGTAACTTTTTCCCTTTATCTTTACCTTTGGTAACCTCAGTTTCAGTCCAAGTGTAGTTAAAGTTTAATTTCCAATCTTCAGCAAAGCCCCAATTAATACCTAGCTCTGTACCATAAATTTCAACTTCATCAACGTTGTCAGGTCGAGTGATCATAAAAGCACGATCACTGGATTGATTAAGCCACTGCCATGGAGTGCCGAGACCAGTTAAATAGTCTGCACAAGTTTGGTTTACTAAACATTCACCTGGATTGCCACCTGTATTTACCGAAGTATCTGTGATTGCACCTGAAACAATTTTATCTTCAACGGTACTGATAAAACCTGTCAAGTTAATATTTAAGTCATTATTAGGTGTGAAATAAATGCCAAGCTCATAGTTATCGCTAGTTTCAGGTTTTAAATTTTGATTACCAAAAATAGGTTGAGCACCTTGACGTCCAACGTTTACTACACCATTTGTCAACTGTTCTAAACGAGGAGCTTTATAGCCTTCTGAATAACCGCCTTTTAGTGTCCAAGTATCGTTAACATTCCAAACAGCATAAGCACGAGGAGTAATAAAATCACCAAAAGTATCGTGATCATCATAACGCAGACCTAATGTTAAGGCGAAGTTTGGTAAGATATTCCATGTATCTTCTGCAAACAAACCAACTTGAGTAAAGTTAACCTCAGGTTTAGATGAACGTAGGCCATCTGAAATGCTGGCATCCCACCATTGGCCACCTAAGATCAAGTTATGATTTGCTATTGAATTTACAGACAGTTTAGTATCAAAAATAGTATCTTCACTTTCAATTAGTCGTGGGGTTTTAGTAACTAAATCGCCACCTTGCATACGTGATGGAATAAGACGACCAACAGTTTCACTTTCATTACGGGTAATGCTGCTGTCTAAAGTACCAATGTCATTACGCCATTGATGAGCTAGCACATATTTATCACGATTAAATTCCATCTCATTATCATAGCCACCTGCTGGGCCTACAGTACCTAATTGGAAACCGCTGGTATTTTTCGGATTTTCATATGATTGGCGCTGAGACTCTGCATCAATAGATATGTCATGCTTGTCTGTGGGTGTTAATGTTAAACGTGCACCTAGGGTATCAATTTTACCTTCAGATGGATTATTACCTGTACCTAATGTTGTTTGGTCAATATCTCTAGTTACATTCGATTCGTCACGTTCCCAATGTTTTGCGCGAATTTGTAAGCCCAAAAGGTTTTGTACTAAGGGACCAGAACCATAAAAATCGATACTGCGTTGGTTACCGAAGTCTGAATAATTTGGATTAAGCGTTCCATCTAAAGTTACAGAACCTGTCCAAGTATCAGCCACTTTTTTAGTAATAATATTGACTACACCGCCCATTGCATCCGAACCATATAAGGTAGATGCCGGGCCACGAATAATTTCGATGCGTTCAATTGCAGACAATGGAGGAATAAAATTATTTTTTGTTTCACCAAAGCCATTCGGTGTAATATCGCCGGTACTGTTTTGACGGCGACCATCAATGAGTACAAGTGTGTACTCAGATGGTAAGCCACGAATGCTAATATCTAGACCGCCTGTTTTACCAGCCGTAGGACTAATATCAATACCTTCTACATCGCTTAAAGCATCTGCTAAAGAAGTAATACGTTTTGTTTTAAAATCTTCTTCGGTGAGTACAGTAATTGAAGCGGGTGCGTCCTTAATCTTTTGTTCATAACCCGCCGCTGAAACCACAATCGTAGACAATTGTGTTACTGGTACAGTGGTATTATTTGTTTCAGCATGTGCAGAAGCAGCTGTAACCCCAAGAATAGCCACTGCAAGTGGGCGAAGATTAAAATTACGCATAACCGAAATTCCGAGATGGAGAAAGTTAAAGATTCAAATCAAATTTCAGGAATATTAATGATAATATTTATCATTTGCAATAAAAATATACAATTCCTTCATTTCAATTTAATCGCCTGAATATTTGAAAAGATGCCAATTCAAGTAAAAAAAGGGTTTAAAAACTGGAACTCGCGCGTATTTTTTGTATATCCTTAAATGTTGTCATATAATGTGGCACATTTTTATAAACCTGTTATAACCTAATATATAGAGGAAGCCATGCAAGTAACTTCTGAAGCGGTTTCGGGCGTTGCCCGTCGTTTAAATGTTTCTGTACCGACGAGCCGTATTAATGAGCAATTTGAAGCTCGTTTAAAACGCACTGCTAAAACTGCGAAGATCAACGGCTTCCGTCCAGGTAAAGTGCCTGTAAACGTAGTTCGTCGTGAATACGGCGCGGGTATCTACCAAGAAGTAGTAAACGATATTATTCGTGACACAGTTTTCGAAGCAATCCAGCAAGAGAAAATCAATGCTGTGGGCATGCCAAACATCGAAAAAACTGAAATGAAAGACGACGCGCTGGTATATACAGCGACTGTTGAAGTTTATCCAGAAGTTGAAGTGAAATTCGAAGGTCTGGAAGTTGAACGTAAAGCAACTGAAGTCAACGATAAAGACGTTGAGAAGATGATCGAAAATCTTCAAAAACAACGTGCTGCTTGGGCTGAAACCAAAGGCATGGCTAAAAAAGACATGCAAGTGACTTTCGATTTTGAAGGTACGGTTGATGGTGAGAAATTTGAAGGCGGCGCTGCTGAAGACTTCAAACTTGTACTCGGTTCTGGCCGTATGATTCCTGGCTTCGAAGACGGCATCGTTGGTATGAAGAAAGGCGAAGAGAAAGTGATTGATGTAACTTTCCCTGAAGATTACCAAGCTGAAAACCTTGCTGGTAAACAAGCTCAATTCAAAATCACTGTGAAGCTTGTTGAAAAACAAAAACTTCCAGAAATTGATGCTGAATTCCTGGAAATCTTCGGTGTGTCTGAAGAAGAAGGCGTTGAGAAGTTGAAAGCTGACGTTCGTAAAAACATGGAACGTGAAGTGAAAAACGGCCTGCGTAACCAGGTAAAAGGTGCGACTTTTGATGCGCTTGTTGCTGCAAACGAAGTTGAACTTCCAGCGGCTATGCTTGCTCAAGAAATTGACCGTCAACGTCAACAAATGATTCAGCAGTTCACTCAGCAGTTCGGTGCTCAAGGTGCGCAAGCATTTGATTCAAGCATGCTTCCAGACGAATTATTCAAAGAACAAGCTGAAAAATCTGTAAAACTTGGCGTATTGGTTAGCCGTGTTTTAGCTGATGCGAAAATCGAAGTAGATGCTGCACGTGTTGAAGCGTATATCCAAGACATGGCGTCTTCTTATGAAGATCCAAACGAAGTGATCGAATACTTCAAAAACGATGCGCAACAACGTCAACAAATCGAAGCTGTTGTACTAGAAGACCAAGTTGTTGATTACATTTTGGCTTCTGCTAAAGTAACTGATGCGACTGTAAGCTATGAAGACTTATTGAAAGAGCAGCAAGCTCGTCAACAAGCTTAATTTTAGCTTTCCATAAAAAAGGCGCTTGATGCGCCTTTTTTTCATATTGATGCCTGAAAAAAGTATTTCTGATTTTCACAAAACTAATGCAAAAAATATGATGGATTTATTGGCGAATTTTTTGCAATTTCAGTGATTATCCCTCATATTGTGATTATGGGTTAGGTCACAAAAAATTTAGGAATAAATAAACGTATGTATGTTCCAACGATTGAAAACGCTTTAGTGCCAATGGTGGTAGAACAATCCTCTCGTGGTGAGCGTTCTTTTGATATTTATTCACGCCTTTTGCGTGAACGTGTAATTTTTATGACGGGCGAAGTTGAAGACAACATGGCGAACCTGATCGTTGCGCAAATGTTGTTTTTAGAGGCGGAAAATCCAGATAAAGATATTCATCTATATATCAATTCACCAGGCGGTTCGGTAACTGCAGGTATGGCGATTTATGACACCATGCAGTTTATCAAACCAGATGTCGTAACGTACTGCATGGGTCAGGCAGCATCAATGGGTGCGTTCCTGCTGAATGCCGGTACCAAAGGCAAGCGTTATTGCCTTGAAAATGCCCGTGTCATGATTCACCAGCCATTGGGTGGTTTCCGTGGTCAGGCTTCAGATATTGAAATTCATGCACGTGAAATCTTGTTTATTAAAGAACGTTTAAACCGTTTAATGGCTGAACACAGCGGTCAGGATTACGAGAAAGTTGCACGTGATACAGACCGTGACAACTTTATGACTGCTCAGCAAGCGAAAGAATACGGTCTTGTGGACGAAGTTTTAACTAAACGTCCGTAAGTTTTAAAGATTGAGATAGTGGAGTAAATATGTCCGAACATCCTCAAGGACAAAAGCATTGTTCATTTTGCGGTAAAACGCAGTCTGAAGTCGGGAAGCTGATTGCAGGCGAGGACGCATACATTTGTAACGAATGTGTGGACGTATGCTTAGATTTGGTTCAAACCAGTCAGCAGGTGGAAACCAATGACTGGGCCAATCGTCCTTTGCCGAAACCGCATGAAATCCGTGCGGCCTTGGATCAATATGTGATTGGTCAGGACGTCGCGAAAAAAACCTTGTCAGTGGCGGTTTATAACCATTACAAGCGCTTGAAAGTGCAAAATAATGGCAAGAAAGCTGACGATTCTGTCGAGCTTTCAAAAAGTAATATTATGCTGGTTGGTCCGACAGGATCGGGCAAAACCTTGCTGGCACAAACCCTTGCACGTCTTCTGGATGTTCCATTTGCCATGGCAGATGCAACGACACTAACCGAAGCCGGTTATGTGGGTGAAGATGTAGAAAACATCGTACAGAAGCTTTTGCAAAAAGCGGATTATGATGTCGAAAAAGCGCAAAAGGGGATTATCTATATCGACGAGATCGACAAGATTACCCGCAAGTCTGAAAACCCATCCATCACGCGTGATGTATCGGGTGAAGGCGTACAGCAAGCACTTTTGAAAATGATCGAAGGTACGGTTGCTTCTATTCCGCCACAAGGTGGACGTAAGCATCCGCAGCAGGAATTCATTCAGATTGATACCTCGAATATCCTGTTTATCTGTGGTGGTGCATTCTCTGGACTTGAGAAAATCGTGCAGCAGCGTCAGGAAAAAGGTGGCATCGGCTTTACCGCAGAAGTGCGTAAAAAAGATGAAACCAAGAAGCTGTCTGATCTGTTCCGTCAAGTTGAAGCAACTGACCTGGTAAAATTTGGTTTGATTCCAGAATTTATTGGTCGTTTGCCGGTGATTGCCACTTTGGATGAGTTAGATGAAGAAGCATTGATGCAGATTCTGACTGAACCGAAGAATGCATTAACCCGTCAGTATCAACATCTGTTTGATATGGAAGACGTGGATCTGGTCTTTGAAGAATCCGCATTACGTGCCGTGGCGAAAAAAGCGGTTGAGCGTAATACTGGCGCGCGTGGTCTACGTTCGATCCTGGAAAATTCATTACTCGAAACCATGTATGACCTGCCAAGCCGTAGCGATGTCGGCACGGTGGTCGTCAATGAAGCGGTGATTAAAGGTGAAGCAGAGCCAGAATATCGTGCCGAGCGTCAACCGCATGAGCAGCAAGAGACAGCGACAAAAATAGATTTAAAAGTGGTGAATAGCAAATCTGCTTAACTGCTATTCATCCGAAACCTGCGAAAACTCCGTGTTTTCGCAGGTTTTTTATTTCCAAAAATAAAGCTGGGTGTTAATCTGATTGACTAGGTGTGGATGCCTAAAACTTATAAAAAATAAATCGCAAAGCACTTGCATATAAAAGAATAAAGACGCAGTGAGGGATAAGCATGCGTGGAGTCGCAATTGTACTCATCAGCAGTTTGGCATTGCTGGGGTGTCATGGTAAGAAAGCCGTAGTTGAGCCTACACAGTCACTCAGCACTCTAAAAAATATTGATCTTGAAAAAAAACCGGGCTTTGTGGAACAGCATCGTATTGGTATGTTTACTATTGGTGGCTGGGTCAATCAAAAGCAGGGCAATCAGTTTCAAACGGTGAAACCACAACATGATCAAGCCGCCATCGTGTACTTATACCGTCCTGATTCCAGATGGAACCGTCAGGAAATTGTCGCTGCCAGCCTGTTTATCAATCAAGAACATATTCCAAGTCTTTTGCATAATCATTATTACTGGATTGAAGTTCCTACAGGAACATATCGTTTAAGTACCAGTCGACCGTTGGGTGCTTTGCATTTTCAGAAGCCTAAATATCTGGATTTTAGTGTGGAAGCAGGACAATCCTATTTTATTAAATATGATGAAGAAAATATCAGCACCCGGCGTAGTGTCTCGGGGCCCTTCATGCTCATGCCGGAAAAGGTCGGTCTGAATGAAATTGCTTTTACTCAGCTTAAATCTCACAGTTTTAATTTTGTGGCGCAAGATCAGGAAACTGGCCAGATTCGCAAAAAAGCGCAGAAAATTGAACCAACTGCTTATAATCCATCATTAGATGTACAGTTGAAGGCACCTTTTAAACTTTGGGATCCGCGTACTTGGTAATGGAACATTTTCTAGAATAAATATAATAAAAAAGCACCGATAGAGGGTAATGTTGATCAGTTAAGGAGTTTAGAAATAGACTCTTTAATTTTTTAGTCATTCACAGCGGAGTATTAATTTTATAAATCAAATTCTTGTAAATTATTTGTTACTTTGGTTTCGCCCAAATGAGAAGCGAAGCTTCGCAAGGAAGGCATCTTGCGGAGCAACACTCCTCATCCGCAAAACTCGTCAGCCACCATCGACTAGTAAGTTTGTCGCAGAAACAATCATTTTTAAATCTTGCGGTGCAATACACCTCATGCCTCAAACAGTTGCGGATGACTTTTCTATCTATCAGATATAATCATGAATTTGAAAAAGAAAATGCCAGTCAATTCCTTAACTGACTGGCATTACCGATAGAGGGTGCTTTTTTATTGCAATAGAAATTAGCCCGCAGCAGCGTCCACGACTGGAATCTTACCAATTTTTGCTTGCCAGATTTTCGGTGCAGTCGCGTGAATAGAAGTACCATTCACATCAACTGCTACAGATACCGGCATATCTTTTACGACAAACTTGTAGATCGCTTCCATGCCTAGGTCAGCAAAGGCAACCACTTCAGCTTCACGGATGGCTTTAGATACTAGGTAAGCAGCACCACCGACAGCCATGAGATAAGTCGCCTGGTTGTCTTTAATGGCTTCAACGGCAGCAGGACCACGGTCCGCTTTACCGATCATGCCGAACATGCCAGTTGCTTCAAGGACCTGGCGTGTGAATTTATCCATACGTGTAGCCGTTGTTGGGCCTGCAGGGCCTACAACTTCATCACCGACTGGATCGACTGGGCCAACGTAGTAGATAAACTTGCCTTTCAAATCAACAGGAAGTTCTTCACCGTTGTTGAGCATGTCGACCATACGTTTGTGCGCAGCATCACGACCCGTGTAGATTGTGCCGTTAAGAAGAAGCGTATCGCCTGGTTTCCAAGCATTCATCTCTTCTTGAGTAATTGTGTCGAGGTCAACGCGTTTAGAGGTTGAAGAATCCCAAGTGACTTCAGGATAGTCTTCAAGTTTCGGTGCGATGATGTTGGCAACACCCGTACCATCAAGTGTGAAGTGTGCATGACGAGTCGCAGCACAGTTCGGGATCATACCGACTGGCTTACCAGCAGCGTGACAAGGGTAATCCTTGATCTTAATATCAAGAACAGTGGTTAAACCGCCAAGACCTTGTGCGCCAATACCCAAAGCATTTACTTTTTCGAAGATTTCGATACGAAGCTCTTCCATTTTGCTTTGTGGACCACGACGAAGCAATTCGTCCATGTTGATCTCTTCCATCAATGCTTCTTTGGCAAGCATCATGGCTTTTTCAGCAGTACCACCGATCCCGATCCCCAGCATACCTGGTGGACACCAGCCTGCACCCATGGTTGGAACAGTTTTCAGTACCCAATCCACGATTGAATCAGACGGGTTTAACATTGCCAATTTAGATTTGTTTTCTGAACCGCCACCTTTGGCTGCTACAGTGATATCTACTTTATTACCAGGCACAAGCTTGTGGTAAATCACGGCAGGAGTGTTGTCTTTGGTATTCTTACGACCAAAAGCAGGATCGGCCAGAACTGATGCACGAAGCACGTTGGAGTTTTCTAAATAACCCTGACGTACGCCTTCATTGATTGCATCATCCAGGCCCATGGTTAAATCGAATTTAACATCCATGCCCACTTCAACAAATACGTTGACGATACCGGTATCTTGACAGATTGGGCGGTGGCCTTCTGCACACATGCGTGAGTTAATTAAGATTTGCGCGATCGCATCTTTAGCAGCTTTGTTCTCTTCACGATCATACGCACGGCTCATCGCTTGGATAAAGTCTTGTGGGTGATAGTAAGAAATGAACTGAAGCGCATCTTTAACCGATGTGATTAAGTCATCTTGCTTGATAATAGTTGTCATACAAATATCTCTTGAGCGGGCTGATAGCTAGCGGGCTAAATTATAAGACAAAAGAATCGGGTTGTGGGCATTTTGGGCGAGCATTGGCCGAAAGTTTATAGTTTAAGCAATCTGAAGGACGACTTGAGCAGCTCAGCGGGTCAAATATGACAGTAATCGGTCATATTTAGTGTCATATTTCAGATAAAAAATACGCATAATTTTGCTTATTCCGTATTAAGCGATTGAATTTTATTAATTATTTTAAATTTAATAAAAAACCAGATTGTCATATAACTGTCATAAAACTTTTACATAATGCAGCTATTGAAACGGGAGATCTTAACAATGGTTACAGGTATTTTAATGGCAAGTGGTTTTTGTGTATATATCGCTGCAACTTGGATGTACGGTCAGAAAGAAGAGCAAGCCTAAGCTTATCTTCTTTCTCCTATTTTAAGGTTTTATTGGATTACGCTATCTTCAAATCTTCAAATCTTCAAATCTTCAAATCTTCAAATCTTCAAATCTTCAAATCTTCAAATCTTCAAATCTTCAAATCCAGTTATAAAAATATTTGAAAACTCAAATTTAAAAAGCATCTCTCCTATAGCTTACTCAAGCCATGTTGACCATTTACATTTTTAACCCAGAAAAACTCAAAGCCTGAAAACCCTTACACATGTGGCATTTTTTATTGCTTAGACTGTTTCTCTCAACTTCTAGAAACAGGCAAGTAGAATGAACAATTTTAATGCAAGTGATATTAAAGAACATGCTTCAGTCATTGTTTCATGTGGTACTCAAGTCGGGAAGGTAGACCATTTAGAAGGTCAGGATTCAATTAAATTAACAAGAAGTGATGATGAAAATAATGAGCATCATCTGATTCCCTTGAGTTGGGTAAGCGAAATCAAAGACGATAGCGTAGTGCTCAATAAAACAGCAGAAGATGTGCGTAAAGAGTGGACCACCTTATAAAAAATTAAAGTCAGTGGACTGAAAAGCAGGGCTGTCTCAGCTTAATTTTTTATGTCACAGACTTTATTAGTAATCGTTGAAAATGCCAGTTCGAAAGACTGGCATTTATTATGCGTAGTTGATTCTTTTTTATTTGGTTTTGCATTCTGCCAGAAATGGATTTTGAGCCTGTATAATGATTTTATCTGAAAATTTCCCTTCATATTCAAAACCATTTTGTATGATTTTTAGCGTTTGAAAACCATATTTTTCCTAGGCACGACTTCCACCTAAATTATGTCCAAAGACTATCAAGCCTAAACTTTTGAGTTGTAATGGCTTAAAGAAAAACTCTTTGACCAACTTGAGCGCTTCACTGCCATAGCCTTGAGCTGTCCAAGTGATCGTTGAGATGGCAATACAAAATTCGGCATGTTGAGCACAAGATTGATTTCTAGAATTCAAAGTTTACCGATCATTTCATCATGATGGTTTAAACAAATTGTAAAGTCATAACGTGTTGGATCAGCCAAACAGCACTGAATATGTGCCTGCATATCTTTAAGTGTAAAATGCCATTTTAAGCCGGTCATATAACGTATTTCATCGATTTGCGTGAGCGCTAAAAATGTGAGTAGATTTTCAACTTTCACTAAGTGTAAGTAGATGCGGTTCTATTTAAGATCAGTGTTGATGTGATGCTCTTTGAGAGCATTTTTTATTTTTAGAAAAGTAATCGACAGATTATAGAATGTCCGACTTTAGAACAAAAATGATTAAAAAAACCACCCCATCTTGCGAGAGGGTGGTGAGTGCGGAGCTATTAAATTTATTGAGCCTGCTGTTCTGCCTGAATCGCGGTTAAGGCGATGGTAAATACAATATCATCGACCAAAGCACCACGAGACAGGTCATTCACCGGTTTGTTCAAGCCTTGCAGCATTGGCCCAACACTGACTACATTGGCAGCACGTTGCACAGCTTTATAAGTCGTATTACCCGTATTTAAATCCGGGAAAATAAAGACATTGGCACGTCCGGCCACTTGTGAATCTGGTGCTTTTTGACGGCCAACACTTTCAACCGAGGCAGCATCATATTGTAATGGCCCATCAATTAGCAGGTCAGGACGACGTTCTTTGGCGATTCGTGTTGCTTCAGCCACTTTCTCGACATCGGCACCCATACCTGAAGTTCCGGTAGAGTAAGAAATCATTGCAATCCGCGGGTCAATGCCAAAGGCTTTGGCAGAATCTGCCGATTGAATCGCAATCTCGGCCAGCTGCTCTGCATCTGGATCAGGATTAATCGCACAGTCGCCATAAACATAGACTTCATCTGGCAGCAACATAAAGAACACAGAAGAAACCAGTGAATAATCGGGTGCAGTCTTGATCAGCTGAAAGGCAGGACGTACGGTATTGGCCGTGGTATGTACCGCGCCAGAGACCAGACCATCAACCTGATCCAGCGCCAGCATCATGGTGCCGAGCACCACAGTGTCTTGCAACTGTTCACGCGCTTGCAGTTCGTTGAGTTTGCCTTTACGTAGCTCGACCATCTTGTCGATATAGTTGTCACGAATCAGATCCGGATCCAGAATTTCCAGATCTTCAGGCAATTCGATACCACGAGCTTTTGCCACTTCTAAAACAGATTCGGGATTGGCCAATAAAATACATTGTGCAATGCCACGCGACTGACAGATTGCTGCAGCTTGTATCGTACGTGGTTCATCACCTTCAGGTAATACAATACGTTTTTTGGCCGCAATCGATTTTTGTACCAGTTCATGCCGGAAGGCTGAAGGCGATAGACGTGGCTTATAAGAACCATTCAACATCTGACCGAGCCATTCCGGATTGATGTGACTCGAAACAAAGCGCGTGACCTGATCTGCACGTTCCGTATCATCTACTGGAATTTCATTGCTGAGATTTACCAGTTTTTGTGCGGTTTCAAAGGTACTAAGCGGTGTATGTAAAATTGGTAAACCTTGTTTGATGGCGGTCTGGCAAAATTCCAGTACGTGATCATTTGGTTGATGATGTTCAGTTAGCACCAAGCCAGCCAAAGGAATACCATTGCTGCTGGCCAGACTGCTGGCCAATAACACATCAATCCGGTCAGATGCACTGATGATCAATTCACCCGCTACAAATTTATGCAATTCATGTTCAATATTGGCCGAAATCAGGCTGCTGTGCTGGACACGGCGCTGTTTCGCTTCGCCTTCATTAATCCAGTAGGCCTGAATATGTGCCGCCAGATCAGATATACGCGGCACACTTAAAGTTTTACTGAAAGGCACCAGTCCAATTACAGGTAACTTTTCTGAACCAATATGTGGATGGGTTTGCTGGATGGCACGAATAAATTGTGTGGTTTCTTCTGCAAGACGTAAATCCGGATCAAGCGTTACAGGAATCTGTGCAGATTCTTCAGGCAGACCTTTGGTTCGCATCAACAGGATGCCAGACAGGCGGGTTGAACTGGCGCCACCAAAGTTGCGAATCTGGTTTTCAACTTTATCGGCAGTCTGACCTGGCTGCTGGATATTGGCATTGCTGACCACAATCACTTTGGCATCCAAAGCCTGCGCCAGCGAGGCATTCAGATCATCGGCAAAACTGTCCTGAGCATTTGGCAATAGACCTTCGACAATGATCAGGTCATGCTGTCTGGCAATTTGACGATGCAGACGTACCGCTTCTTCCAGCAGTTCATCCTGTTCACCCAGATTAATCTGCTGCAAGACTTTGCTATAACGGATTGGTTCAACAGTTTCACTTTGAGAAATATGACGATACAAAGCCGTAGTACGGTCTTCGACTTCATTCAATTCCTGAGCAAAAGGTTTGAGAAAGCCAGCTTTAACCCCTTGGCATTCCAGTGCATAAATCAGGCCTAAACATGCAGAAGTTAAGCCTACGCCTTCCCCAGTGGGAACCAATAGAATCGTTTTCATAAGTTACGTCAGTCACACAATAATAAAAATCAGTTAAAAAGTGGCCCTGCTTGCTTATGCAAGCGCTACCTCAGCTTCAGACTTTTTTGCGTTTTTTTGCTCCACTTCAAGTTCTACAACGCTATGTACTTCTTGAGCGATACGACCTTCTTCGTCTGTTGGCACTACCCAGATTTGTGGACCTGTACCTGAATCGATACGGCCTTCAGTGCCACGTTTCAGATCATTATTGGCACTTTTATCCAGGTTGAAGCCGAAGTGGGGCAGATAAGTCATGGTTTTTTCACGGATATAGGCAGAATTTTCGCCAATACCGCCAGTGAAGAACAAGCCATCAATACGTGGCAGACCACAGCTCAGTGCTGCCAGAGATTTGGCTAGACGGTAGCAGAATACTTCAATCGCCAATGCAGCATCTTCATTGCCTTGTTCCGATGCTTCAATCAGGGTACGCATGTCATTCGACAAATCAGACAGACCTAACAGACCGCTCTGGCTATTCAGCATCTTGTCAATTTTATAGATATCCCAACCCAGATTTTTTGCCAGGAAGCTGTGCAGGCTTGGGTCGACATCGCCACTGCGGGTGCCCATGACAATACCTTCAAGCGGGGTTAAGCCCATTGACGTATCTACACTTTTCCCATTCCACACGGCACAGGTCGAGCTGCCATTACCGAGATGTGCTGTTAACCAGCCGCCTTGTTTCAGGCTACCTGCCAGTTCAGAACCACGGTCTGAAACATAAGCATGGCTGGTGCCGTGGAAACCATAACGACGCACACCATGGGCTGTATATAAGAATTTTGGCAGGGCATAGCGATATGCATGTGCTGGCATGCTTTGATGGAATGCGGTATCAAATACTGCTATTTGCGGTAAGTCTGGGAACAAGCGTTTGGTGGCTTCAATGCCAATCAGATGTGCCGGATTGTGTAAGGGCGCAAGCGGCGTTGCTTCACGAATCTTTTCAATAATTTCATCATTGATCAATTCTGCTTTGGTCAGGCTGCCACCATGTACCACACGGTGACCAATCGCATCTGGGCGATAGTTAGCCAGACGCTCCAAACCAACTTCAAGGGCTTTTTTATGGTCGGCAAAAGGAATATGGATATCGACTGGTTCGTTACCGACAGTCACGCCTTTGATACGAGCATTCTCTGTGCCTAAGTTCTCAGCTAAACCATGAATACGGAAGTTCTGTTCCTCAAGAAGTAATGCAAACTTGATTGAAGAAGAGCCACAATTAATAACTAATACTGATTTAGACACGATTGATTACCCGATTTTTAATTAAAATTCTCGTCCATTGACTTGATCCAGTGATCAGCAAAAAAGCACTAAGCTGAATCAATATTGATGTTTTAACATTTGTTTTTTTTCTGTCCTAGATAGACTTTAGCAGATTAGACTTAAGCATTATCGACCAGACTGACAATAATAACTAAAATTTATCAGTTCATAGTTTTCATTTATAAATAAAATGATGCTGAAAATATAATCAATAAAGCTGCCAAATTCTATTTTCAATGTCGTACTGGAACAGATTGCTTTCAGTTTAGTGCCTAAAACAGCAAATATGACTTATACATACAATTCTATACAGAGATTCATCAATAAAATGACCCAAAGGTTCTGATCCATTTCGGTTTTAATTTTTTATATCCATAAAAAATCAGCTTTGTTCGCAAGGCTGATTTTTAAAGTGATCAGCTGAAATAGTTATTGGCGAATCTGACCATCACCAAATACGATCCATTTTTGTGAGGTCAGGCCTTCAAGACCAACCGGACCACGGGCATGAATTTTATCGGTTGAAATTCCGATTTCCGCGCCTAAGCCATATTCAAAACCATCAGCAAAGCGGGTCGAGGCATTGATCATCACCGAACTCGAATCGACACCGGCCAAAAACTCGCGTGCCAGACTGTAATTTTCAGTAATGATCGAATCGGTATGATGTGAGCCATACTGATTAATATGTTCAATCGCTTCTTCTATGCCAGAAACCACTTTGATGGCCAGAATTGGGCCCAGATATTCGGTATACCAGTCTTCTTCAGTGGCCGCAATCACTGCATCAGCAAGAATACGCTGGGTTTCTTTGCAACCACGGAGCTCTACTTTTTTCTCCTGATAAAGTTCTGCGATGCGAGGCAAGAACTCTTCAGCGACTTTTTCATCGACTAGCAAAGTTTCCATGGCATTACACACGCCATAACGATGGGTTTTAGCATTTAAAGCAATGGGTAAGGCTTTTAACAGATCCGCCTGTGCTTCCACATAGATATGGCAATTACCATCTAAATGTTTGATCACCGGGACACGAGCTTCTTCAGTAATGCGTTCGATCAGGCTCTTGCCGCCACGAGGCACAATCACATCGACATATTCGGTCATGGTAATGAGCTGGCCGACTGCAGCACGATCAACGGTATTGATCACTTGTACTGCTGATTCTGGCAGGCCGGAAATTTTCAGCGCATGTTGAATTGCCGCGGCAATCGCCTGATTGGATTCCAGTGCTTCTGAACCGCCACGTAAAATAATCGCATTGCCTGATTTCAGCGCCAGTGAAGCCGCTTCCAGGGTCACGTTGGGACGTGATTCATAAATCATGCCGACCACACCTAAAGGTACACGCATCTTGCCCAGTTGAATGCCAGATGGGCGATAAGCCATATCGCTAATTTCACCAATCGGATCTTTCAGGCCAATCACATCTTTCAGGCCTTCTAACATACCTTTAAAGCGTGCGGGGTTGAGTTCTAAGCGATCAAGCAGGGCACTGTCCAGATTGTTATTATGCGCTTTGGTCATATCTTTCTGGTTGGCAGCCAAAATAGCTGGCTGGCTATTTTCCAAAGCCGTATAAATAGCCGATAGTGCGTTGTTTTTGGTTTGGGTGGACGCACGAGCCAAAATGCGAGAAGCCTGGCGTGCCTGCTGTCCTACCGTTTGCATATATTGTTCAATAGACTCTTGCATAGCGCTTTGATCACTTAGAAATTTCACTTCGATATTAACAGTCTGCTGCCGGACAATGAAGCCCATCTGTTAAAAATCATCCGTTTTCGCGGACTTCTAAACATTTTGAAATTATTTTCTGTTTAAAAGCAGATAAGTGGTCGCTGAAGCGGTTGCTTGTGAAAAGCCGCTCTGTATAGAATGAAATAAGCGACATTGAAGTCATATATAATTATTAAAGAGCAGGATGCGTGTTCAGGCTCATCGGAATGTGTCTGAAGCATAAGATCTGTTAATCATGACTTGCACAATAAAAATAAGGCAAGGACGGAGGAAAAGGAAAATGAATTCCATTATCCACATGGATGCCCATGTATTGGATTCGCAAAGCCATTATGGTTTTTTTGATCTTTATGATAAGCACAGTTTTAAGCAGCCAGCACGAAGCACCTGGATGGATGGCTGGAAAATCGAATATATGGCGATTGCCCGTCCGGATACCTTGCATCTCAGGCCGATGGTGATCATTGGGGGCGCCTTCCAGAATTTTAATTCCTATAAATATTGTGTCGAACAGCTCTTCGCTGCCGGCCCGATCATTCTGATTGACTTGCCTTCGATGGGAGCCAACCAGCAGATCAGCAATGTGGATACTGGTCTGTCGGCTGGAACTCTGGAGCTTGAAGACCTTGCTGCCATGCTGGGGCAATGGCTGGAGCAGATGCAACTTCCTCAAGTTTCAATTTTAGGCATGTCCTTAGGCTCAGTAGTCGCCTCCTGTCTGGCAGACCAGCGCCCTGAACTGGTGGATCGGATGATCCTGATGGGCGTAATGCAGAAAACCCGCAAAAGCTGGCGCATGCTATTGGAAGAATCCTTGCATCTGATGAAAGAACAGCGCATGGATGAATTTGGTCAGGCGGTCATTTTATATCTGGTCAATCATGCCCGTCTCAAAGAAACCCGCATGTCACCAACAGCAAAGCGCTTATTCTTCAAGCAGATGTCAGAATTCACGGTGACCGAACAAGAGCGTTATGATATTAACTGCAACCGTCTATTGCGTCTGACCCACGTGCCGATTCCACAGTGCAAGGTTCTGGTGGCCTGTGGTCAATATGACAGTTTTACCTTGCCACATGAGAATGCCAATTTTGCCCTGCAATGTCCAAATATGCAGTATGTACAAATTGCCGGTGCTGACCATGTGCCTCAGTTGCAGCGCAGGAAAGAAACTATGCATCTGTTTGCCACCTTCTTGCGTGATGAAGCAGTCGAGCAGTTGCCGGGAATTATTCCGTTTAGCCGTGAACAGATGCAGCAGATTGAACGGCGCGGTGAAGAACGGATTTGTGTGCAACAGCCACAACGTTATTTGAGTCATCGTCATTCGGATCTGCTGTTGAATGTAGAAATTATCGACATGAATTTCTTTGGAGTATTGCTGGAGTTAGACGCAGGACAGACAGAGTGTGCCGCAGCTTATCCGCGTGATCTGGCCTTGCATCTGGAAGATGAAAACGGCGAGTTCAAGATCGAATGTCTGATCTTTGAACAGGATGAGACTCAAGTGCGGGCCCTGTTTAAACATGGCAGTTTTGAAGTGGCAGAACGTTTATTGGCTTTTGTGCAACAACAGAAAATCCTTCAGCAAGAAGACGCTTTCGATGCAGTGATTTAATCGGGGCTTAATAAAAAAACAGCGTCATTTAACGCTGTTTTTTTTCACTGCATGAATCATCCAGACCAGATCACCGAGATGTTCATCCTGCTCCGGTGTCAGATTTTGCTGACGAGGCTCGGCAAAATAACGTTGCGGTTGTTGTACCTCAACCTGATTGAAACCGGCATCTTGAAAAAAGTGCTGTAATTCTTGGGGGGTTTTAAAATGAAAGGTAAATGCACTGCGTGACATGAATTTAAGCAGACGGCTACAGCTCCAAATAAAATTCGCCAATTTATTTTTGACGGGTTCCGGGTAAATGTCGCTAAGGTAATGCAAGGCTGGAAAATGTCGTGCATTCTCTGCAATACCTTGCAACAGAATACGCAACATGCGTTGATCAAAGTAATTAATCAGCCCCTCATTAATTACCACCAAAGGTTGGTCGGGATCAAACATCTGAAAGATACAGTCCAACTCTTCACTAAAAATATCTGCAGTGAGCACTTCGGGAGCCTGCTGATCAATCTGCTGCAAGGCTTGGGTCTTGATTCTGGCCATGTCGGGAAGATCCAGTTCGCGATAATCAATCTCGGGAAATTTTTGTCTGAAATTCCAGCTACGTGGAGACAAACCGCAGGCAATTTCAAGAATCTGAAGTTGTGGATGTTGCTCGATCAACTGACACAGATGTTCATCAATCATCTGATGGCGCTGCTTGAGTGTGGTACGCATACTGCCACCTACAGAGCGTTCTGCCCATACTTCAAGTGGATGTAGCAGTGTGGCCAGAAATTTGCCTTTAGTCGTGGCAAAGACCGGATGTGAGATCCCCATTTGATACCAGATATAGCCGGTATAATGTGCTGTAAAAGAAATATGGCGATGCTGCGAAAGTGATTTTGGCATAGGGTTCTGACCTTATTGTTATTTTAGTTGGGTGCTACAGAAGTAGCGCCTTTTTAACATCATAATAAAAAAGGAACACTTTGTCGTGTTCCTTTATCATATTGATTGGATTTAAAAAGTTTCAGCTAGTCTGCTGCTTGAATACCAGTATTTCATCACGAATCTTGCGCCATTCATCACCCAGATCCAGTTCAGTGCCAATTTGAATCGCTGGAATTTGACCGCGCATACGTTCTAAACGTTCCTGATTTGGCAACGGCAGGTCGGCAATGCCTTCCAGTGCAATACATTGTGCTGCACGATCATTACAGACCAGACCCATATCACACCCGGCTTTCAGTGCGGCCTGAATTCGGGCATCGGCACCGCCTGCCACACAGGCGGCCTGCATGCTTAAATCATCCGAGAACAGAACGCCGTCAAAACCGAGTTGCTGACGCAAGACTTTCTGAATCCAGAATTCCGAGAATCCGGCCGGGTTTGGATCGACCTGACTATAGATGACATGAGCCGGCATTAAAGCATCGAGTTGCGGCTGTAACTGGATAAAGGTCTGCATGTCTTTTTGCTGAATGTCTTCATAGCTGCGCATATCAATGGCTGCCGCAACATGTGAATCCGCTTTGACTGAACCATGACCTGGGAAATGTTTCCCGGTTGACGCCATTCCTGCACGTTTCATCCCTTTTAAAAATGCGCTGGCCAGTGGAATAATATCCGGAATATTTCTGGCAAAGCTTCGGTCACCAATCACATCACTGATGTCGTTTAAATCCAGCACCGGCGCAAAACTGAAATCAATCCCGACAGCCAGTACTTCAATCGCCATCAGCCAGCCGCATTTTTCGGCCAAATCTAAAGCACGCTGCGAATCATGAGCATACAGTTCGCCAAATTTCCCCATCGCAGGGAGCAGGGTAAAGCCCTGTCTTAAGCGCTGCACACGTCCACCTTCCTGATCGACTGCAATCAAAATATCAGGACGAATCTGGCGCATGTGATCGGTTAAGGCACGGACTTGAGCCGCAGATTCGATATTACGTCCAAATAAAATGACTCCACCGACTTGCGGCGCACCGAATAGTTCAATATCTTCTTGAGTCAGGGTTGTGCCTGCGATGTCGAGCATCAATGCGCCAATCATATGCGGAATCCGTTTTAGAATTTTTCCGGGAAACAATACCTGATTTCTGCAATGATTTGCTACACTTTGTTAGCACAGAATATGATAAAACTACACGACATAAACATATTAAGTTGTTTAAGATGCTGAATACTTTAAATTCTGGTCGAAAAGCAACACGGTCACATTGGTCTCTAGGCCAAGGAAGTACGAATTATTTATGAAATTTCAAACGATAGCTTGCGCCGTTGCGATTGCGACAGGTGGCTTCTTTTTTACCCATGTCGTGAATGATGCGATTGCAGCCAATAGTGCAGAAGTGGTCAGCAAAGCCATTCAGCCATCTCAAGAACAGGCGTTGGTATCACGTCAACTGGCGACGCTGGTGGACCGTCAGCACTATTTGAATATGCGTCTGGATGCCCAGACTTCGCAGCGTATTTTCGATTTCTATATCGATAGTCTGGATCCGGAACATAGCTTATTTCTGGCACCAGAAGTTGAAAATTACAAGAAACGTTATGGGGCCAATTTCGGTGCTCACCTGAAAGCTGGCAATTTGTCGGGTTCTTATGAAATCCATGCGCAATATCGTCAGCGCCTGACTCAGTTCTATACTTATATGCTGGATGAGCTGAAAAAACCACAGAACCTGAATCAGCCAAATGTCTATATCGAAACGGATCGTGAAAAAGCACCATTCTTTAAAACTGAGGCTGAACAGCGCGCGCACTGGTCAAAAATGCTGGTGTCCCAGCTGATCAATCTGACCATCAGTAAAGAAGAAGAACAGGCCAAACAGAAAGCACTGAAGGCCAATCCAGAACTGGCCAATGGACAAGACCTTACCGGTCCTGAAGATCTGACGCCTGCACAAACCTTGACCAAGCGTTATACCCGTCAGCTGGAACGTGTCAGCCGGATCAAGAGTGATGATGTGCTCGACAAGACCTTGAATGCGATGATGCTGACCTATGATCCGCATAGTAATTATTTCCCGCCTGTAGATGCGATGGAGCTGAATCGTCAGACCACTTTGCAGCTCGAAGGGGTTGGGGTCTCGATTCGTCCTGAACGTGGCAATGAAGATTACACCAAGATTGAAACCATTGTCGAAGGTGGTCCTGCGAGTAAATCCGGTCAGGTGAAATCGGGTGATCGTATCATTGGTGTAGCCCAGGATGGCGAACAGATGGTCGATGTGATTGGCTGGCCAAGCAATGAAATTGTCGGTCTGATTCGCGGCAAGCGTGGCACTAAAGTCACTCTACGTTTACTCGGTGCAGGCGCGACCATGGGGCAGGCACGTAACGTGACCATTACCCGTGATGTGATTCAGGAAGAAGATGCCGGTGTGCGTACGCGTGTCGTCGACATTCAGCGCGATGGCAAGAAATATCAATATGGTGTGATTGAAATCCCGTCGTTCTACCTGAACTATCGTGCACGTCGTGCCGGTACAGATTATCGTTCAGTCTCTGAAGATACCAATAAGGCTTTAAAAGAACTGGCGGCCAAAAATGTTGCCGGGATTATTGTCGATTTGCGTAATAACCCAGGTGGCTCACTAGAAGAAGTGGCACGTATGTTGGGGCAGGTGATTAAATCTGGCCCAGTGGTGCAGATTCGTGATGGTAATGGCAATGTTAGCGTCTTTGAAGATGATGATGGCGGTACACAAACCTATGCGGGTCCTTTGGCAGTAATGATTAATCTGGCCTCTGCATCGGCCAGCGAAATTTACTCCGCAGCGATTCAGGATTATGAACGCGGGATTGTGATCGGCAGTACCACCACTGGTAAGGGTACGGCGCAGGTGCAACTGGATAGCTTGGCCCATGGTCAGGCGACACTGACACAGCGTAAATTCTACCGGGTGACTGGTGGTAGTACCCAGAATAAAGGGGTTGTGCCAGACATTAAACTGGTCGATATTTATAACGAAGAGTTTGGTGAGCGTAAGGCTAAAAATGCCTTGCAGTGGGATACCATTCCAACCGCACCGTTTAAACGTGAAGGTGCAGTACAGAAATATGTACCTGAATTAGCTAAACTTTCTCAGCAACGGGTCGTGCTGGATTCTCAGTTCAAGTATCTGGAACAGCGTAAGGCGGTGATGAAAAAAGCCGAGGAAGAAAAGCGTCAGGTACTGGACTTGCAACAGCGTAAAGCAGAGTTGATTGCCATGGAGCAAAAAACGCTGGAGGCAGAAAATACCCGTCGTATGGCTACAGGTCTTAAACCTTATCCGAACTGGGAAACTTATCAGGCTTCAATGGATGCACTGATTGAAACCCGTGCCAAAATGAAAGCCAAAGAGCGTCCGGCGCTTCCTGAAGAAGAAGCCTTTGTGATCGAAGCTGCACATGTGTTGCTGGATTATGCCAAGTTACAGGCCAAACAGTAACTTTTAAGCATGTCCATTTAAGTATCTAAGGATCTAAAAAAATAGCCTGTTTCGACAGGCTATTTTTTTATGATATCCGGCTATTTAAAAATCAGAATAAATTTTTCACATGAATTGCTAGCTGTCTAAATAAAAAGAAAAAAATTGTGACGGTGGTCGAATAAATAAACTGGAAAAATAGATTTAAACATTTGCTAAAATTTTCAAGACTCATAAGATAGAAGTCATATTTTATGCTGATGCTCATCATGATTTCAGAATCTGTTCTCGACCCTGAATTAAAAAAATATAAATTCTAATTTTATTTAAAACCAGAGGCTTTGCACAGCGACACATGTGCATTGCTTGTCAACTTTACGATTCTGACGGCTTTAAACTTGACCAGGTGGAAATAGAAATACACGTGAGGGGAATAATAACAATGATGACCAATACGGAACATTTTATATGATCCCTATTCAGCATGATATCAGTCTGGTCATCGGATCAACTCTCTTTGCTTTCGTCGCTGGCTATTTTTTGATGCCGATTCAAAAAATATGGTGGCGTGAGTCGCGAAGAAAATTTGCAACACTCATGCTATTTGCAACGGCCGCATTACTGGGGCTATTGATCTGGTCGATCCATTTCATTGGGATGACAGCAATTCATTTAAGTCATGTCTATCATTTTGATTTCAGCTGGATGTTGCTCTCTTATTTGAGTGTCTTTACGGCTTCTATTTTTACCCTCTGGTTAATGATCCAAAGCATCTGGTCATTTTCCCGAGTGGCTCTCGCGATCGTGGTGATGAGTCTCGGGGTCTCAGCCATGCACTATACAAGTAGTCTTAGGGCCAACTTTGAGAGAACAGAGATTACGCCAATCACAGAATCTTCACATGCGACTTATGATCTGTTGTTCGCGGTTGTGTTAATCAGTGCTCTGTTACTGATTGCCATGATTCGTCTGGTTCTCTCAGAATTGCGTCTGGCATCTCTGAATCGCCAACTGCGATGGGCCAATAAAGAGCTCGAAAATCAAAATATCCAGGATAATCTCACCAAATTACCCAACCGTTTATACCTGGCTGAATACGCAGATATCTTGTTTTCCAAGCAACAACATCAGCAGGAAATTGCCTTTTTATATATTGATCTGGATCGTTTTAAGGCGGTGAATGATGTGTTTGGTCATCAGGTCGGAGACCAGTTGCTGATTCAACTGACTGCGCGTATTCATCAGTTATGGGGTGACCGTTCCAAGCTGCTTAGAATTGGTGGCGATGAGTTCCTGATGGTGCTGGAAAACACGTCCGTCAGCAAAGCTTCAGAAATGTCAGAGCAGATTCTAAATCTGATTCAGGACAGCTTCCTGATTGATGGCAAAACCATTAATATTTCGGGCAGTATCGGAATCGCGATGTATCCGGAGCATGGCAAAAATCTGCAAGATTTACTGGTAAATGCCGATGCTGCAATGCTCAGTTCTAAATATCAGGGCCGCAATACCTATTCAGTCTTTAATTTTTCTTCTGATCAGCATGAATCCAAGAGCCAGAGCAAGCTGATTAATGATCTGTATAAAGCAGTTGAAGATCAGCAATTTGTACTGTTTTATCAACCCAAATTTACCGGTAAACGAAAAATTTGTGGGGTAGAAGCCCTGATTCGCTGGCAGCATCCGTTACATGGGTTGCTGGGTCCCAATATGTTTATTCATGGCGCTGAGAAAACCGGGCTTATTATTCAGATGGGCTATTGGGCACTGGAACAGGCTTGCAAACAGATCCAACTCTGGGAAAAAAATAATACCGACTTTTTCCCGATTGCCGTGAATTTGTCTGCGGTGCAGTTTGAGCATAAGCATCTATTAGCTAATCTGCAAAACCTGTTTAAACGCTATAAGATCAATCCGCAGCATTTGATGATCGAGATTACTGAATCGACCGCCATGCATTATATCGATGCCAGTATTCGTACCCTTGAACAATTACGTAATATCGGCATCCAGCTGGCGATTGATGATTTTGGAACCGGACATTCCAGCTTTTTATATCTAAAAAATCTGCCCGTGGATGAACTGAAAATTGATAAAGAGTTTATTCAGGATCTTAGCGTCGGCTCTAAAGAAGAAATGATTCTGGAAAGCATTATTCGGCTGGCGATTAAACTGGGTTTAAAAGTAACGGCTGAAGGCATAGAAACCACGCTGCAAGCAGATATTTTGACTCGACTCGGTTGTCAGCAATTACAAGGTTATTTGCTGGCAAAGCCGATGCCAGTCGAGTCATTGGAAATACAGGATTTTCTGTCTTAATTTGAATTTTTATACGCTACTAATGCGGTACTAAAGAGTACGGTGGACCTATATTTAGCGTTATTCAGCAGGCCAGTTGAATGACACAAACTCCCATATTTAAGCTTCATAACCGTATTATTTCCGACTCAATCTGGGCTGAAAAATCCAGCAGTCAGCAAGTGTAGATCTTATAAATACTGTCATTTCCTTCAGCCGTGGGCATACTTATTGGCTTTAGAAATCTGCTACAATATCGCCAATTTTCATATTGATCGTTTTTGATCTTGAGCACTGCGGTTCTGCAGTAGGTATTTTCCATGAGTTTTAAAGATGAGTTAGCGGCGCAGGTCGCTCAGCGACGTACATTCGCCATTATTTCCCACCCCGATGCCGGTAAAACCACCATGACAGAAAAGCTGCTGTTATGGGGGCAGGCGATTCAGGTTGCAGGTATGGTGAAAAGCCGTAAGTCTGACCGGGCCGCTACATCGGACTGGATGGAAATGGAAAAAGAACGTGGCATCTCGATCACGACCTCGGTGATGCAGTTCCCGTTCAAAGACAAGATGATCAACCTGCTCGATACCCCGGGACATGAAGATTTCTCGGAAGATACCTATCGTACCTTAACCGCCGTCGACTCGGCATTAATGGTGATTGATGGTGCAAAAGGGGTGGAAGACCGGACCATTAAATTGATGGACGTGTGTCGTATGCGCGATACACCGATTATTTCTTTTGTTAACAAAATGGACCGTGAAATCCGTGAGCCACTCGAGCTTCTGGATGAAATCGAAAACGTTCTGAAAATTAAATGTGTTCCGATCACCTGGCCATTGGGTACGGGGCGTGATTTTGCCGGTGTATTTAATTTAATCGAAGAAAAATTCTACATTTACAAAACCGGTTTTGGTTCAACCATTCCTACAATCGAAATACGTGATGGTTATGACTATCCGGATCTTCGTGAGAAAGTTGGTGAGCTGGCGTGGGCTGCATTTGAAGAATCACTTGAACTGGTGCAAATGGCCAATGAGCCATTGGATCGTGAAGAATTTCTGGCAGGCCGTCAAACGCCGGTATTGTTCGGTACAGCCTTAGGTAACTTTGGGGTTGACCATGTGCTGGATGCCTTCAGTCAATATGCACCGCCGCCGAAGGCCCATCCTACTCAGGCTCGTGTTGTCGAAGCTGATGAAGAAGGCTTTAGCGGTTTTGTCTTTAAAATTCAGGCCAATATGGACCCGAAACATCGTGACCGTATTGCATTCATGCGAATTTGTTCAGGTAAATATGAAAAAGGCCTGAAAATGAAGCATGTACGTCTGGATAAAGATGTGCGGATTAGTGATGCCTTAACCTTCCTGGCCGGTGACCGCCAGCATCTGGAAGAAGCGTGGCCGGGCGATATTATCGGACTGCATAACCACGGCACCATTCAGATTGGTGATACCTTTACTTCAGGTGAAAAGCTACAGTTCACAGGTATTCCGCACTTTGCACCAGAAATGTTCCGCCGTGTACGCTTAAAAGATCCTTTGAAATCGAAACAGTTGCAAAAGGGCCTGAAAGAGTTGTCTGAAGAAGGTGCAACACAGGTATTTATGCCACAGCATAATAATGACCTGATCGTGGGTGCAGTGGGCGTACTTCAGTTTGAAGTGGTGGCGTATCGTTTGAAAGAAGAATATAAAGTTGACTGTGTTTACGAACCCGTGAACATCAATACTGTTCGTTGGGTGTCTTGTGATGACGAGAAAAAATTTAACGAATTTAAGAAAAAAGCCCACGACCAGTTGTCAGTCGATGGCGGTGGTCACTTGACTTATCTTGCGCCAAGCCGAGTGAATTTACAGCTCATGCAAGAACGTTATCCGGACATCGTGTTCCATAATACGCGCGAACACTAAACTTTCAGGTATTCAAATATCGTCTAAAAATATCAAACAGCTTCTCCGGAAGCTGTTTTGTTTTATGTTACATTTAAACTATTCATAACCTGATAGATTGTTTAAAAATGAAGTTCAGCAAGGAAGCCGCCCTCGGTGCTGTCATTGGTTTAAGTCTTGTCCTGAGTGGCTGTGATAAAAGCGAAAAAGAACCGGAACTTGACCAGCCGGATGGAAAAACAACGCCAGTTAAGCAAAGTGCCAGTATTTTGCCTTACCTGAATATTCAAGAACAACCGGCCAAGATCGCCTTGCCATTTTGTGAAATCAAAAACTGTATCAATGTCGATATCCAGACTTTATATACGGCTGATCCCTGGATGAATCACTGGATCGAAAAACAGCAGGCCAAGGTAATTCAGGATCAAATTGGCTTAAAACAGGATATGAGTTTACAACAGGCAATGAATGCCTATGTGAAAAAATCGGATGCCTGGCAGGCTCAACTCCAGCTCAATCAGGCTTATGAATTATCGCTGTATACCCGCATTCCCTATCAGCGTAATCAATATGTCTTGCTGCAAATTGGTATTGATAGTAAACAGGAAAATATCAGTGTGTATGAGCGCTATTATTTTTTTGTAGTCGATCGTCAACAGCAAAAAATGCTGACTCCACTGGATATTATCGATCCCAAACAACAGTTGTTAATGGATCAGATCATTCAAACCGCTTATGAAAAATGGTTAAAAGACAATAATCACGAGGTTCAGCAGCAAGCACCGAAAAAACTGTATTGGGGGCAGGCTGAGTGGTTCTTCGATCAGGAAGGGATTGGTCTGCATTATCGTAGTCATGACATTAGCAAAGATGCCAAACAACTGGATATCTATTTAACAAAAGAACAAACACAACAGGTCTTGAAAGCCGAAGTCTATCGGAATATGTTCTAAAGGTCGTAATCCTCTCAGGATTAATTACACGTTTTGAAAAGGGTAATGAATGCCAAAATATAAGAATATTTTTTGTCTATCGATACTGGCATCCGCAGTTTTACTGAGTGCATGTCAGCCGAAGAGCAATGAGCCGAAAGAGCCGACTTCTCCTGAAGTGGTACAAACCGAGCCAGAAGTCCTGAAACTTAGTGGTGATACCGAAAAACTCAAGCTGGTGATTCCAGAGTGTGAGGGTAAAAACTGTCCGGAAATTTCGATTGAACGCCTGAACAGTAATCAGCGCTTTATTGATGAATGGATCGATCAGCAGATTTTGCAACAGTTAAAAAATATCCTGTCTGTCGATGCGATTGAGCCGGCAAAAGCCACTGCTGCCAGTGAAGCCGAAGTGGCTGCTTCTGAACCAAAAACAGCCTTATCGACGGTCACTACACCAAAACAGCAGCTTGAGCAGCAAATTCAGCCTTCTATGCAGACCTTCTTGAATCTGGACAAGGAGCTCAAAGCACTGAGTGCCAGTCATAGCATTAGCCTGATGATTAAGCCCAAGATTCTGAATTCGGGTGATCCATTGGCGACTGTGGTGCTAAACAGTAGCCATTATCTGGGAGGTGCGCACGGAGCATCTGCACAGCGCTATTATAATTTTGATCTTGAACAGCAAACACTGGTCAAGCTGGATGACATTATTGCCGAGAAGCAAAAAGCCAAACTCGAAGCACAGGCATATGAGGCTTTTAAAGTCTGGGTCATGGAGTCCAAGCTGGCAAAAGATGTCGCTGAATATGAACAGGCCTGGAAGTTCACACTGACCGATAATTTTTATCTGGCCCAAGAAGGTTTGATCTTACAATATGCCGAATATGAAATCGGACCTTATGTGGTGGGTTTGCCGCGCTTAATGATTCCTTATGCGCAGCTACAAGGCGTGCTAAAACCGCAATATCTGCCGCAAGCTGAAACAGCAGCCTCCGAGGCACAGCCAGCGTTAGCATCTAAAGCCGAATGAAGTTAAAACTGTTCGATACGCATACCCATTTTGATGTTCCCGATTTTGATCATGATCGGGAGCAACTGGCGTATGCGGCCAAAGCGGTAGGTGTGGAGCATCTGGTTTTAATTGGCTTTTTGCAAAACCGCTTTCAGGATTTGTTAAAAACCCATCGTTTTATCAATGGCTTGAAAGATGCACCGCATAGCCATTTGGCACCCGGCTTGCATCCATTTTATATTGAACAGCATCAGGCTGAACATTTACATGATTTAGAGCAGTTGCTTAGAGTTGAACAATGCATTGCCATTGGTGAAATCGGTCTCGACACATTTTTAAAGCAGCATAAACAACCTGAAATTTTTCAAAAGCAGCAAGATTTTTTCGCTGCACAAATTGAACTGGCACAACAATTCGATAAGCCGATTTTGCTGCATATCCGTAAATCACATGCAGAAGTTTTACAAATTTTAAAACAGCATCAGTTTAAACAGGGTGGAATCGCACATGCCTTTGGCGGAGGTGTCGAGGAAGCCAAGGCTTTTGTCAAGTTGGGGTTTAAGCTTGGTGTTACTGGTCAGATTACCAATCCGAATGCCAGGAAACTGCATCAGGTGGTACAGGCAGTCGGTGCAGAACATCTGGTGCTGGAAACCGATTGTCCGGATATGACGCCGTTATGCTGTCAACAGTCAGGTGAGCAACGTACCCGCAATACACCTGCCAACTTGCCTTATGTACTGGAAGGTTTGGCACAAAGCTTAGGGCAAGATCAAGCCAAATTGGCACAGCAGCTCTGGCAGAATACCCATCAGGTTTTGAATTTGGCCGATGAATAATGCCGGTTTTTATTGCTCGGCTGTATCTGCTGTAATTGGGTATCTGTTAAAAAAAAGATGCATTATGCAATTTCTAAAATGCCTCAGACTTGGCATCATGCATATATATTATTTTAGGTGAGATTCACATGGCACAAGGACTTTTGGCGGGTAAGCGCTTCTTGATCGCGGGTATTGCGAGTAAATTATCCATTGCTTTTGGTATTGCTCAGGCATTACATCGTGAAGGTGCTGAATTGGCTTTTACTTATCCAAATGAAAAGCTGAAAAAGCGGGTAGATGACTTTGCTGAACAGTTTGGTTCAAAACTGGTTTTTCCTTGTGATGTGGCGGTAGATGCTGATATTGATAATGCATTTGCTGAGCTGGCGAAACACTGGGATGGTCTGGATGGCGTAGTGCATTCTATCGGTTTCGCACCGGCGCATACTTTGGATGGCGACTTTACCGAAATCACAGACCGCGAAGGTTTCAATATTGCACATGACATCAGTGCCTATAGCTTTATCGCGATGGCACGTGCGGCAAAGCCTTTGCTACAAGTTCGTCAAGGCTGCCTGTTAACGCTAACTTATCAAGGTTCTGAGCGCGTAATGCCGAACTATAACGTGATGGGTATGGCCAAAGCCTCTTTAGAAGCCGGTGTTCGTTATTTAGCTTCGAGCTTGGGTCAGGAAGGTATTCGTGTCAATGCCATCTCTGCGGGTCCAATCCGTACTCTGGCTGCTTCAGGCATTAAATCATTCCGTAAAATGCTCGACTTAAATGAAAAAGTTGCGCCATTAAAACGTAATGTAACGATTGAAGATGTCGGCAATGCAGCATTATTCCTGTGCTCGCCATGGGCCAATGGCATTACCGGTGAAATCCTGTATGTCGATGCCGGTTTCAATACCGTGGGTATGAGTGCTGATTTAATGGCGGATGCGGAATAAAAGTCTATTCTCTGCCGTGGGGGGAGAGTTCCTCCCTTTTTTAAAGGAAGGTTAGGAGGGATTATTTTTCTTTAATCTCGCTAAACCCTTTCTTAAAAAAAAAGAGTGAATGAGCAAAATCCCCCTCATTCCCCCTTTGATAAAGGGGGAGTTCACTCAAGGCCATAAAAAAGACCGCATAAGCGGTCTTTTTTAGATTTGCAGGACAGCGATTAAGCCTGACCATCTACAGCGGCAGTTTGTGCACGTTGCATATTGGCTTCAAATTCAGCATCGAAGTTGATTGGGGTAAGCAGCAACTGTGGGAAGCTACCTTTAGTCACCATATCATTCACTGCTTCACGCAGGAACGGGAACAGAATGTTCGGGCAGTATGCGCCCAGGATGTATGGAAGACGCTCTTCTTCAACGCCATCTACCAAGAAGATACCGGCTTGAGTCACGTCGACGATAAAAGCAGTATCACCTTCATTGGTCGCTTGAACAACGACTTTTAAAGCCACTTCAAAATGAGTCTCATCAATTTTTTCTGCAGAAGAAGAAAGGTTGATGTTGAGCTCAGGTTGCCATTGCTTGGTAAAAACTTGTGCCCCAGGAACCTCAAAAGAAATATCTTTGGTATAAATACGCTCTAATGCCAATTGTGGTTGAGCTTGTTGTTCTTCACTCATTCTTTGATCCTTAATATAAAGTGATGATTTTAATAGAATTAAGCCAGTAATTCATCGAGTTTGCCTTCACGCTCTAAAGCATAAAGCTGGTCGAAACCACCGATGAATTGATCCTTAATAAAAATTTGTGGCACAGTGCGGTGATTGGTACGCTGCATCAATTCAAGACGTACTTCAGGTGCTTCTTGAGATAGATTAATTTCTTTATATGCGACACCTTTGCGCTCAAGCAACTGTTTTGCACGCACGCAATAAGGACACACAGTCGTTGAATAAACAATAACGTCAGCCATGATCAATCTCCTGTTCGTGGATTATTTGCTTTTCACCAAAGGTAAACCCTGGGCTTTCCAGTTGCTGATGCCGCCATCAAGACGGTATGCATCGGCATGACCCACTTGTTGTAGCGCAGTACCAGCCACCTGTCCAAGGTTACAAATGAACACCAAAGGGCGATCAGATGCTTTCAGCTCTTCAACATGCTTTGTAATCTGGCTATATGGAATGTTACGGCTGCCGCTGATATGACCTTCACGGAAGTCTTTGGCATCCCGTAAATCAATCAGCATGGCATTTTTTGCTTTGACTAAAATTCCCAGCGACTGCGGAGAAATTTTACGACCGTTACGTTGACCTTCGATAATGAAGAACAAAACTACCAATACCGCGAGTGTTCCAAATAAGAAGGGGTGATTCCCCATAAACTCGAACCAACGTTCCACAATTCACCTAATTACAATTTTAAAATTGCCAAGAGTATAGCTCATAAATATGGTGATCAAAATCACCGCTTCAAGGGTTGAGGCACAAGAAAATTAATTTTTTTGCTGTGCTTCAGTGATTTCATCGATTAAACGTAAATAGCTGTCCAGTCGGCGCGGTAAAATTTCACCCGCACTCGCGGCCTGACGTAAAGCACATTGTTTTTCATGCTTATGCGTGCAGTTCCGGAACTGACAGTGTCCGAGCAGGTTTTCAATTTCAGGAAAACCGATTTGTACCTTATCTAAAGTCAGATGCCACAGGCCAAATTCACGAATTCCCGGAGAGTCAATCAGGGCAGCGCCTTCACCAAAACCGATCAAACGGGTTGAGGTGGTGGTGTGCTGACCGAGTGCCGAGTTTTCCGAAATAATATTGGTTTTCTGGGCAGCATCCGGCACGATCGCATTGATCAGCGTGCTTTTACCGACACCCGATTGACCGACAAAGGCCACCGTTTCATTTTCCAGACGATTGGACAATACAGTCAGATCACCATCGGACTGGGTTTGCATTACTTCATAACCGAGGTCTTGATATTCTTGTAGCAGAGTCAGAATCGGATCATTTTCTTTGAGCAAATCGGCTTTATTCATCACCAGCAGTGCGGGAATATCGGCATCGGCACAGGCCACCAGATAACGGTCGATCAGGCCCGGTGCTGGCTCAGGCAATGGTGCAAACACAATCACAATCAGTGAAATATTGGCCGCTACCGGTTTAACCTTGTGATAGCGGTCAGGACGGGTCAATAAGGATTTACGTGGATGAATCGCCGTAATAATCCCCAATCCGGTATTCGGATCGGCTTGCCATTTAACCCGGTCACCCGTGACCAATAAATCCAGATTGGTTCGGGTATGACAGCGCCAGACACTGCCCAATTCAATTTCTTTCCAGAAAGGTTCAGGCTCGCCATCGGCAACCACAGGTTTTTCAGGGTGAATGTCAGGAGTAGACAAAGCTTGCACTTCAAGTTGGCGGCCGTAGTGTTGCACTACCAAACCTTCCAGATCACTGGAGGTATCGAGATCTTCTTGACGTGTTTTCTGTTGTTTCTGAATGCGGCGCTGTTGTTGCTCTGTCAGACGACGCTTACGTATTAAGGCCATTCATATCCTAAAAAACCGGGTAAATCAGATGGCAAAAATAGCATGAAGCAGCCCCCGAATGACACCCAAGATGTAATTAATTTGCTACTATAGTTGTTTTTAAACCCAATAAGATTGCACATTTATGAGCAGCACCGCTGATACCCGCCTGATTTGGATTGACCTTGAAATGACAGGTCTAGACACAGACAATGACCAAATTATTGAAATTGCGACGATTGTAACCGATGACAATTTGAATATTCTGGCAGAAGGTCCTGTGCTTGCGGTGCATCAGCCTGCACGTCTGTTAAATGCCATGGATGAGTGGAACACTCGTCAACATGGTCAATCGGGTCTGATTGAACGGGTGCGTCGCAGTAAACTGACGGCTCAGGATGCAGAACAGCAAACTATTGAATTCCTGAAGAAATGGGTCAATCCAAAATCATCCCCGATGTGTGGTAACTCGATCTGTCAGGATCGCCGTTTCTTGCATCGCCTGATGCCTGAGCTGGAGCAGTATTTCCATTACCGTAATCTGGATGTCTCTTCAGTGAAAGAGCTGGCAAAACGCTGGCGTCCAGAAATTATGAGTGGTCTCAAGAAAAATGCTTCGCATCTGGCGATGGATGACATTCGTGATTCAATTGCCGAACTGAAATACTATCGTCAATATTTCTTTATCATGAATAAAGACTAAGTTTAGATGGATTGAAAGAGGCGCAAGCCTCTTTTTTTATGAGATTGATGCTTTTTTCTTTTGATATAAACTCTCAATCAGTTCAAATATCACCCAGGATATCAGTACCAAAATCAGATGGGTCTGGGTTTCATGGCGATCTAGGATCACATATCCGAATAGGCCTAAAATCAACAAACGAATAAAAATACTCAGCGCATAGTTTTTCTGTTTTTGGCTACTGTAAAAATAAAAATGTAGAGTGATCAGTATAAAATTGAGAGCCAAAAGAGCATTGATCAGCACAGTGTTTGACTCCCATATTTAAAGTTTTATGTATGAATTTTATCCAATTATAAATGTTCCTGAATTTATCTTTCTGATTTTGCTGATAGATTTTGTATCAAAATTTTAGAAGCAGTAAAAAAATGCTGACTTTGCTAAAATAAGCCGTGATTTAACAGCTATTGATGACTTATGACTGAACTGCTTCAAGACGATGAATATGAGCGCCGCTTTGCGGGTGTTGCCAAAATTTATGGAGAAGACAGCTTCAGCCATTATGAAAAAAGTCATGTGATGGTGATTGGCATCGGTGGTGTCGGTTCTTGGGCAGTAGAAGCGCTGGCACGTAGCGGTGTGGGCGAGCTGAGTTTGGTCGATATGGATGTGGTGGCGGCATCCAATATTAATCGTCAATTGCCTGCCATGAGCACGACCTTGGGCCATGAAAAAATTGCAGTGATGGCCGAGCGTTGTCATGCCATTAATCCACGGATCAAGATTAATCTGATTGATGACTATCTGACGCCGGAAAATATCAAAGAAATTTTAGCAGGTAATCCTGATTTAATTCTCGACTGTATTGATGATGTGAAGGCCAAATTTGCCTTGATGCTGCATTGTCGCTTTAACAAGATTCCCTTGATTGTGTCGGGCGGGGCAGGCGGTAAACTGGATCCCCTGAAAATTCGTGTCGCAGACTTATCTAAAACCGAACAGGACCCGATGCTGGCCAAATTGCGTGCCCAGTTACGCGGCAAAGGTATTTGTAAAAAACCTAAAGAAAAATTCGGCATTACCTGTGTCTATTCAATCGATAATCCGTTCTCGAGTGCCGATGTCTGTGCCAGTGCCGGCTTGCGCTGTGGTGGTTATGGCTCTGCCGTGGTGGTGACATCAAGCTTTGCCATGGTCGCTGTGGCAGAAGGCTTGAAGAAGCTGGATAGTAAAAGAGCAAAAGCCTGATTTACAAAATAAAAAGCACAAGATATGTGCTTTTTTTGAGACGGCGTTTAGAATGAAAGGATTCATTTGCAGAACAAAAATAATGTTTTGGAGCAGTTATGTGGTTCTTGCTGGTATTGATTTTGGGGATAGGGGCCTTGGGGATTTGGATGTGGAAACGTCCGGATCCGGTAAAACGTGATCAGGCCAAAGCTGTGCAGCATGATCTATGGATTGAGCAGCTTGATGCACAGCTCAAGCATGCGGCGCGCTTGAGTTCAGATCCTGAACATCCGAATTATGCACGCGCCTATCAGATTTACCAGAATCTTGCCCAGCAACAGGAAATTCCACAGGCTTATGTCGGCATGGGGCTGATGCATTTGCAGGGTCTGGGACATGCGCAAAATACGGAAACAGCCATCAGTTATCTCGATAAAGCCTTTCATCTGGGCAGTGATGACGCAGCTTATCATCTAGGGCAGATTCATGAGGAGCAACGCTATCAAATGGCTGACCCGGAAAAAGCGCTGTACTGGTACCGACATGCCGTAGCCCGTGGCAATCTGGATGCCCAGTACCGCATCACTGAACTTTCTTCCACTACAGAAACAAATCCAGAAGAGAAGAACGCTGAACAGCAGCGCTTGGCCTTACTCATTCAAAATGCCGGGCAGGGACATAGCAATTCGCAGTATCAACTGGCGCAGTATTATTTAACAGATTCAGCGGCTCAAGATTTGGTTCAGGGAATTCATTATCTGTTTTTAGCTGCGCAGCAAGATCATCTGGCTGCCAATCAGCAGATCGCCGATGATTATGCGCGTGGACAGAGGCTGCCCCAAGACCAGACTCAAGCCCTGCAATTTATTAAACGCTGTATCAGTCTTGGTGATCAAAAAGGTCTCTATGATTATTATGCTGGCGTACTGCAAGGCCGTATCGATACCGACCAGCGTCAGCGCGTGTTCCAGCATTTGATGCAGCAGTCCAAAGAACATGCCGATGCGCATTCCAAGACTTTAATTGGACTGGCTTATTTTCATGGCTGGTATGTCGATAAAAATGAAACCATGGCGTTTCGTTACTGGTCTGAAGCTGCCAATACTCAGCATCCGCCCGCTTTATGCATGATTGCCGCGCTGTATTTTGAACAGCATCTAGTGGCTTATGAGCCGCAAAAGGCATTTGAATTATATCAGGCAGCATTTCAGCTCAGTTCCGATGATGCTTATGCACAAATGGGTCTGGCACTGTGTTATTTAAATGGCATCGGTACTGTAAAAGACACAGCCAAAGCCACCCGCATGATTCAGGCAGTGGCCCAGCAATACTGGCAGATCGAGGCTCAGTCTGAGGCAGATTTAATTTATGTGGTCGGGCGTTTTTATAGTCTGGCGGAATATCCATTGCCGACACACGACAAAGCCATTCAATATCTGAATCAGGCGGTTGCGAAAGGCTCCAAGGAAGCAGCCTGGTTCCTGTATCAGGCTCTGTCAGGTCTTTATCCGGTCTTTATCCTTAATCCAGAGCAGGCCAATCGTTATCTGCATCAGGCTGCACAACTGGGACATGCACAGGCACAGGCAGAATTGGGCTTGGAGTATCTTAAAGGAAAACAGATTGCGCAGGATATTGCCTTAGGTTTGAGCTATCTGCAAAAAGCGGCTGCTCAGCAGAATAGTGTGGCACTGAATGCGCTGGGGGAAGCGTTTGAAAATGGCATAGGCACTGAGGCAAATATCGAACAGGCGGTACAGTATTACCGTCAGGCGGCAGCGCAGGTCAATGCCGATGCTTATAGTCATCTGGGACGTTTATATACCAAGGGAATTGGGGTGGAACGCGATATTGGAGTCGCGCGGGACTGGCTGGAAAAAGGCAGTTTGCTCGAGCATGAGCGATCAACTGAATTATTGAAAAATGTGCATGCCTATTTAGAAATGAAGTAATTTTTATTGACATCACGCAATATAAAAAACCGCTGTCTGGCAGCGGTTTTTTTATGGTTCAAGCTTTGTTTAAGGTAATTGCTGGATTGGGCTGCCACCTAATGCCTGCATTAAAGTCACATAGGCATTGTACTGGTTCTGTCGGGTTTGTACCAAAGACAGCCGTGCATTCCGTGTGGTTTCCTGTGCATCCAGCAGGTTCTTTAACGCCACCGCGCCATTACGATAACGTACTTCAGTCAGACGTTCGGTACGTTCAGCCAGTTCGACATTACGTTGCTGCAAAGTGACTTGCTTACTGATTTCAGTCCGGTTCGATAAGGCATTTTCCACATCGGCAAAGGCTTCGTACATGGTCTGGCGATATTGAATAATCGCTTTTTCATATTCCAGTTCATTCACCTGTAAATCACGTTTCATATCATTCCATTGCAAGAAAGGCAAGGTTAGACCAGCACCAAAAGTTGCAACCGGATTTTTTAAGGCATTCGAGAGGGAAGTACTGCTGCCAATACCGGTGGTCAGATTACCGGTCAAACTAATTGATGGATAGTAGCTGGCTTTGTTGGCATCTTTATTGGCTAGTGCCTTACGTAAGCGTAGTTCAGTGGCTCGAAGGTCAGGACGACGTGACAATAAACTCGCCGGTAAGTCGGCCTGAATACTCGGTAATTGAATATTCGGTAAACGGCTTGGCTCCTGAATAGAAAGCTGTTGTACTGGCATATGCAGCAATACTGCGAGGCTGGTACGCGTTTCCACCCGTTGCTGCTCAATCTGGCTTAAGGTGGCTTGCTGGCTTTGAATCGCCTGTTCGGCCTGGGTTAAATCTAGACCGGACACCGCACCGGCACGATATTGTACCTGCACCAGATCATAGGTTTTTTGCGCCGTTGCCAGATTTTGCTGTACCACGCTATAACGCTCGTTTAAATAAGCCAATTGCCAGTAAAGCTGTGCCGTGGTGCCAATCAGGCTCTGCGCTGTCGCCTGTAAGTCCTGTGCAGATGCCAAGGCTTCCCAGCGCGCCGCTTCAGTCTGATTGGCCAGTTTGCCAAACAGATCCAGTTCATAGCTTAAGCCCGGATAGCCCAGTGAAAGACCCGTCGAAGCATTGCTGCCACCCTCCAGATCAAAACGCTGGCCCGTTGAAATTCGTGCATCACCGACACGGACGCCTTGCTGGCTTTGTGCCTGTCTGGCCTGAATGCGCGCCTGCTGTAAACTGATGCCAGCCACCGCCAGATCTGTATTCTGCGCCAGCACTTGATCGACCAAACTGTTCAATTGCGGATCTTTAAATAAGGTCCACCATTGATCTGCCAGAATGTCGGCATGGATCTGCTGACTTAAAACCTTATTATTTTGAAAGTTGCCCGGCATATTGATCGCAGGCTGCTCATAAGGTGTTTTTACCACTGCCGCACAACCGGTCAGCGAGCTTCCCAGCAACAGGGCACTGGCAAGCTTGGTTAAATTCATTTGCATATCAGGTTCCTTATTCGCGAGAAAGCGCATCGACTGGATTCAGACGAGCGGCATTACGTGCCGGGATAAAGCCAAACACAATTCCAATCAGGCTTGAGCAGACAAAGGCAGCCACAATCGAAGTGGTTGAATAGGCCATCTGGAAAGTACCGCCAGCAAAGTGGGTAATTAGCTGGCCAATCCCGAGCGAGAGCAGCACCCCCAAAATACCGCCTAAAATACACACCAGCACTGCTTCAATCAGGAATTGCTGCAAAATATCACTTTGGCGTGCACCTACTGCCATACGTACCCCAATTTCCTGAGTACGTTCAGTCACGGACACCAGCATGATATTCATCACCCCGATCCCGCCGACCACCAGTGAAATCACAGCAATCGCCGAAATTAAAAGCGTCATAGTCGCTGTGGTCTGCTGAATGGTTTCACGAATACTGTCGGCATTCTGGGTAAACACATCCTGCGCGCCATGGCGCTGTACCAACAGGTTTAAAATTGCATTTTCAGCCGCCACACTTGGATATTCATCCTTAATCCGCACAATGATGCTGCGAACGTTAGATTGCCCCAGCATACGACTCATCACGGTAGAATACGGCAGGTAGACATTCAGGCTGTCATTATTGCCCATCATGCCTTTTTGTGCATCAATCACCCCGATAATCCGGCTCGGGACGCTACCCAGTAAAATCACCTGATCCACCGGATTAGTACCATCTTTAAAGAAGGTATTTTTGGTATTGGTGTCAATGACAACATCTTGTGCCTGTTGCATGACGCTACTGCGGTCAAAGGGCTGACCGGACTGGAAAGTCATGCCACGCACATAAAAGAAATCTTCGCTGACGCCATTGACCGTGGTTGAGGCTTCAATTTCTTTATAACGGCCGGTAACACTGCTGTTCACCGACGGACTGACGCCATCAACATAAGGTTGTTCGGCCAGCGCATCGGCATCGGCTGGAATCAGGGTCTTGGCTTGTGAAGATCTGGAATTGTCTCCGAAGCCCCGCCCCTGAAATACGGTAATGGTATTGGTGCCCAGACTGCTGATATTTTCCAGAATCTGCTTCTGTGAACCATTCCCCAAAGCCACCACTGAAACCACCGAAGCGATACCGATAATGATTCCGAGCATGGTCAGGAAAGTCCGCATGCGATGCGCATTCATGGCCAGCAATGCCATACGGAAGGCTTCACCCAGACGGTCAACCGCAGAACGCCATGAAGAAATCTTCTTTTGTTGATTACGGATCAGCGGCTGCTTTTCCAGATGGTCTTCGGCTTCAGGCACATTCGGCTGATCGGAAATGATATTCCCGTCTGAAATTTCAATGATTCGTGTCGCGTTTTTTGCCACATTATGATCATGCGTAACCAGAATGATGGTATGACCCTTGGCATTCAGTTCGCGCAAAATACGCATCACCTCAATACCGCTGTTCTTATCCAAGGCACCTGTCGGCTCATCGGCCAGAATCACATCACCGCCATTCATCAGCGCACGGGCAATCGACACACGTTGCTGCTGACCGCCTGACAGTTGACTCGGACGGTTCTGGGTTTTTTCGCCCAGACCCAGATCGGTCAGAATCTTGACCGCACGCGCATGCCGTTCCGATGAATCTGCACCCGCATAAATGGCAGGGACTTCGACATTGCCTGCTGCGTTTAAATCGCCGAGCAGGTGATAACGCTGAAAAATAAAGCCGAAATATTCACGACGTAACTGCGCCAGTTCATCTGCTTCCAGTTCCCGGGTTTCACGGCCTTTGACCTTGTAGCTACCCGTGGTGGGTTTGTCCAGACAACCCAGAATATTCATCAGGGTTGATTTACCCGAACCGGACTGGCCGACAATCGCCACCAGTTCACCCGGATAAATCTCCAGATTCACCCCTTTTAAAATCTGGACTGTGCCTTCACCCGCAGGGAATTCACGTACCAGATTTTTCACCTCGAGCAGAGGCTGCTGTTGTGAATTCATGCTTACATTCTCATTGGGCCACGGCTATTACCACCGCGTTTTGCTGCATCATTGGAAGTATCAGAACCATCGGCAATCACCACCTGATCACCACGTTTTAAACCTTTCAGCACTTGTGCCGTGGCACGGTTATTCAAACCGATCAGCACAGGGGTTGGTTTTGCAGTACCATCGGCTTGCAAGACACGAACCATGGCACGTTGCGCTTTGCCTTGTTCAATCAGCGCAATTTCAGCGTCAGACAGATTTAGGCGGGCAGGGCGTTCAGCGGCAGGACGATTGCCTTGAGTTGATTCAGTTTCAGGACGTGCTGCTGGATTAGCTTCGCTACGGGAACCTTCTTCGCGAGAACCTTCACCCCGATTGGCACGTGCCGGACGATTTGAGCTCTGAATCGCAGCGGCTGGAATGGTCAGCACATTTTTAGCTTCATCCAGCACGATATAAACCTGCGCCGTCATATCAATACGCAGTTTGCCGTCTTCATTTGGCACATCAAATAAAGCGTTGTAATACACCGCAGAACTTGACGATGAACCAGATGTATTTGAATCGGTATTAATCGAATTGGGTGCAGGTTCAACCTGACGCAGTTTGGCGTAAATCTTTTTCTCGTTATTGCCCAGCGTGGTGAAATAAACGGTTTGGCCTTCTTCCACTTTCATCACATCTGCTTCAGAAATTTCAGCTTTGATGGTCATAGTGTCGAGCTTGGCCAGTTTCACAATGGTCGGTGCACTTTGATTGGCATTCACGGTTTGACCTTCTTCGGTCACAATCGCCACAATCGTGCCATCCATCGGTGCCACAATCTGGGTATAACCCAAGTCTTCTTTGGCAGTTGCCAAGGTCAGGCGCGACTGTTCGATCTGTGCATTGATTGCCGTGATATCGGCCTGAGCCGTTTTATAACTGGCAAATGCAGATTCCAGCTCTGAACGGGAAGTCGCATCCTGTGCATACATGGCTTTCTGACGATTGTATTCAGCTTCAACTTTGGCCAGATTCGCCTGTCTCACCGCAAGCTGTGCCATCTGGTTTTTAATGCTGGCTTCAGCAGTTTTTAAATCATTTTCCTGACGAACAGAATCAATTCGTGCAATCAGCTGACCCTGTTTAACCTGATCACCGAGTTCCACATACATTTGTCTCACCTGGCCAGAAACCTGGGCACCTACGCTGACCATTTTGGTGGCTTCTAAAATACCGGTCGCCAGTACAGAACTTTCAATATCACCCTGCGTTACTTCAGCAGTAATATACTGTGGCGGCTGTTCTTTAGGTTTGAGGAAATACCACCCCGCAGCGATTAACACAATGGCAATCACGGCGGCCATAATCAGTTTCGTCGGTTTTATTTTTGGCATATTGAGTATGAATTCGGATCAAAGATAGGGATTGATTATAAAAGCGAAATTGGGATAAATCGTGAATTTTTTGAATTATAATGAGAATTATTTTCTATTGGCTGATTTCTGAAAATATCGTCCATACAGACCATTTTAAAATGCTCCATGAATTGCTTGTTCTGACATTGCTGACAGGATTTTGACCCTCTATAGATAACATCGATCCTATTTAAAAGATCATCAGGTGACTCTTGAATAAAATGATCACTGTCCCCAACAGTATTTTTTCAATCAAAGCGCTGCACAAATAAAATCGAGTGTGAATCAATAAAGACATAAGACCAAACATACTAGATTTGTTGTGTGATATTTGTTTTAAGGCTGTTTCTGGCTTAATTTTCCTCCCTCTAGTCCAGAGAGCAAAAACCAGTTGAAAATTAAGTAGAAAAAAAAATTAAAAACCCATGTTTTATATATGGATTTAAATAAATAAAGCTTGTAAGATTTAATTCCATAAAAAAATTATGGTTTTACCACTTAAGAAGAAAACGCACATTTATTGTGCAAAAATAATACAACTTTGCTCGCAACATTGATGAGGGTTTAACGATGGAATGGAATGAAAGCTATAATATTGGAATCGACGTAATCGATAATCAGCACCGTCAAATTTTAGATTATATCAATGCTTTGGAGCAGGTAAAAAGCACAGGAGATCGCGATCGAATCAAAGAGGTCTTGGAGGATTTAATCGATTATACCCAGTCACATTTCAGCTTTGAAGAAAACCTGCTGGAACAGGTCAGTTATCAATACCTACCTTCGCATCGCGGTATACATGAATTATTTGTGAAACGACTCAATGATTATCGTCTCAAGTTCGAGAAGGGAGAATCGATTGAAAATGATTTATATCGTTTATTGTCCAAATGGCTGATCAATCATATTCAACATGATGATCAGGACTATGTCGATGCAGTGCGCGATAATATGTTGAGTTATTTACGTGCTCAGGAAAGCAAAAAAGGCAAGGGCTGGTTTGCACGTTTCTTTGGTTAAGCACTCGGCGCTAAAAATAAGCGTTGACCGCACATTTCAGCAGTGGCCTGTAAGATGAGATGTTCAGGGTTCTCTTTGGACATTCCTTTAATGGCTGCATCAATACGGATTAACAGCTGGGGCCAGCTCAAAAAGCGTTGGGGGCTGAGACGGCGTAAAGCTTGCTGATATAGCCCGACTTTGGTTTTCCAGATTCCAATTTGCAAGGCATTTTGCGGCTGTTCAAACAGTTGCATCAACAGACGCATTTCCTTGCTCAGGCTCCATAAGATCAGGCTCATCGGTTCACCTGAAGCGACCAGATACTGGAAAATCTTGATCGATTGCGAGAGATTGCCTTGCAGTAGGGCATCACTCAAATCATAGGTGCTATAGCGTGATTGATCCTGTAAGCAGGCATATAAATGATCAATCTGAATCACATCAACTTCTGCAAAGGTGTCACTGACCCGCATCAGGCTGTTTTTGGCTGCCAGCAAGTTGTGCTCATGATGCTGTTCCAGCCATTGCCAGGCATCATGGGCCAGTTTAATCCCCAGTTTCTCTGCTTCAACTGCCAAAATTTGCTGACGATCGCGTGGATAATTTGCAGTAAGCGCAACGCAGACACCATTGGCCTCAACCGTCTGGAAGAAGCTGGATTTGAGGCTGCTCGCATCTTGCTTGGGCATAACGACCAATAGCAGATTATCACTGTCTTGTTGTAAATAGCTTTTCAGCAGTTTGAGGCTACTGGCATCTGGTTTGATATTGCCATGCACTTCAACTGCCAGTTGGGTTGAGAACAATGACAAACTGTTCAATGCATTAAAGACATTTTTCCACTCAGAAACTGAACTGACATCATAACGTTGACGTTCGATGTCTTTGGCTTGCCAATGTGTGCGAAAGGCATCGATCAGGTTTTGTTCTAGCAAAGGCTCTTGACCATGCAAGACCCAGGCACCGCGAGCTTCATCGACACGTTTTAGGGCTTGCAGATAGTCAAGTTTCATAAGGCGTTCTTATTGAGCAGGTTGCGCTGGGGTATTTTTGGCCAAGGGTAGGCGGTTCGATGAAATCTGACGCGCGATCTGCTGTGCCACATCATCAATAATCACCTGATTGAGAAACTTTTGTTCCTGGTCATCAGTGTTGACTGTTTCAATGTCATATTGATAAGTACGCGTTGCCACCACAGTGCGTGGTTCAGTGATCGGATTGCCTTGTGCATCTTCAATGCGAAAAGTCACATTTAAACGTAGCAAGGTTTCTACCAGCTTACCATTCAATTCTAAGCGGCGCGGCGTGTAATCGAGAACACGTAAAACATAAGCTTCTGGTGCATTACTGAGTTGTACGCCCGCAGCACCTAAATAAACCGCCAGCTTTTCTTGTAATTCTTCAGTATTGGGGGGTAAAGAAAGGCTCATAACCGAATAGGCCACAGGTGCCGAGCTTGGGTTGGTGCCTTTCAAATGGAAGCCACAACCGACTAAGCCTGCACTTAGACCACAAGTTAAAACAATTGCTGCTAAACGTTTGCCTAAATGCATGAGTATCCTCTTTTTCCCTCAGGGAAATATTTGAAATCCTGAACCGGATTGTAAAGTCAAAGCCCGCTGGCTGGCAACGGGCTTTGTGTTTTTTAAGCCTCCCTTTGGCAAAGGGAAGTTTGGAGGGATTATTTCTTAAAGTCCTTCTCCTAAGTGAGGGTTAGGGAGAGGTGAATTATTCGCCCTCATCCCCTTGCAGAATTGTTTAAAGCAGTGCTTAAACCATTCTTCAGGATTTAAACCACCAAATTCACCAATTTATTCGGTACCACAATTTCTTTCTTGGTTGGACCAGTCAGGAATTGTTGAACTTCAGGCAATGCTTTGGCTTGCGCCAAGATGTCATCTTTTGATGCATCCACAGAAACTTCAAGTTTGCCACGAAGCTTACCGTTCACCTGTACCACAATGGTTTGCGTATTACGTGTCAGTGCAGACTCGTCTACAGCAGGGAATAGAGTTGAATTCAATTCAATCCCAAACTCAGCCAATAAAGTTTGGCTTAAGTGCGGTGCAAATGGAGCTAACAAAGTCAGAAGTGTAGTGATCGACTCACGTGCTACCGCAACGTCATTGTCATCTTTGGCTTCAAACTTATTGTTTGCGTTTAGCAATTCCATCATCGCGGCAATTGCAGTGTTAAATGCATGACGACGTTCGATGTCATCACCGACTTTCTGGATGGTTTCATGGGTTTTACGGCGTAAGTCTTGGGCAGCAGTAGAAAGTGCAGCTTTGTCGATATTTGATGCAGCATTACCTTTTTCAAGGAAACCTGTTGCCAAACGCCATACACGTTTCAAGAAACGGTTGGCACCTTCAACACCGGCATCCGACCATTCAAGCGATTGATCCGGTGGTGCTGCAAACATCATAAATACACGTGCCGTATCTGCACCGTATTGGTCGATAATGGATTGCGGGTCGATACCGTTATTTTTCGATTTCGACATTTTTTCCTGACCGCCAACCACAACCTCTTGACCATCGCCTGTGTATTTCGCAGATAGCACACGGCCTTTTTCATCTTTTTCCAGTTCGATATCGGCCGGGTTGAACCAGGTTTTTTTGCCAGAATCCGCTTCACGGTAGAAAGTATCTGCCAGTACCATACCTTGAGTTAAAAGGTTGGTGAATGGTTCATTGCCTTGGACTACACCTTCATCACGCATGAGTTTGTGGAAGAAGCGTGCGTATAACAAATGCAGAATCGCGTGTTCCACACCACCGATGTATTGGTTGACTGGAAGCCAGGTTTGACCTGCTTCTGGTTTCACCATGCCATCAGTAAAGTCAGGCGATGCATAACGTGCATAGTACCAAGAAGACTCTACGAAAGTGTCAAGCGTATCGGTTTCACGACGCGCGTCGCCACCACAGCTTGGGCATGACGTTTCGTAGAATTCGGGCATCTTGTTCAATGGATTGCCTGAACCGTCTGGAACAACGTCAGTCGGAAGTACAACAGGAAGTTGCTCTTCAGGCACTGGCACTTGACCACATGATGGACAGTTAATCATTGGAATTGGACAACCCCAGTAACGCTGACGGGAAACACCCCAGTCACGTAAACGGAATTGAACTTTAGAGCTTGCCAGACCTGTTGGTTCTAGTTTGGCTAGGAATGCATCATATGCACCCTGAAAATCTAGACCGTCAAACTCGCCTGAATTCACCAGTTTGCCTTCTTTCGAACCGTACCATTCTTGCCATTCTGTTGCAGAAAAGTCGCTATCGTCAGCGCCTTTGGCATCAATGACTTGTTTGATGCTTAAGCCATATTTATTGGCAAATTCGAAGTCACGCTCATCGTGTGAAGGCACCGCCATCACCGCACCTGAACCGTAAGACATCAACACATAGTTGGCGATCCAGACCGGAACTTCTTCACCAGTCACAGGATGCTTAACAGACAGGCCTGTTGCCATACCTTTCTTCTCGGCAGTCGCAAGATCCGCTTCAGCAACTGAACCCATACGACATTCTTCAATAAATGCAGCAAGCTCAGGATTGCCTGCTTCTGATTGGAGAGCAGCAGCTTTGAGTGCCATTGGGTGTTCTGCTGCAACAGCAACATAAGTCACGCCCATCAACGTGTCAGCACGTGTGGTAAAGACTGTTAAGCCTTCAGCGTAGATTTCTGGATTTGCTGAAGGGAACGTAATGTCCATCCCTTGTGAGCGACCAATCCAGTTACGTTGCATGGTCAGAACTTGTTGAGGCCAACCGTCTTTCAATGTGTCTAGATTATCTAATAATTCTTGCGCATAATCGGTAATGCGGAAGTAGTACATTGGAATGTCACGTTTTTCCACCAATGCACCTGAACGCCAGCCGCGACCATTTTCAACCTGTTCGTTGGCAAGCACAGTCTGATCGACCGGATCCCAGTTTACAGTTGAAAGTTTACGGTAAATTAAGCCTTTTTTATAAAGCTGAACAAATAGCCATTGTTCCCAACGATAGTATTCAGGGGTACAGGTGGCAAATTCACGATCCCAATCGACAGCTAGACCCAATTTCTTTAATTGGTCACGCATGTAAGCGATATTTTCAAATGTCCATTTTGCCGGAGCAACCTGGTGTGCAATCGCTGCGTTTTCAGCAGGTAGACCGAAAGCATCCCAACCCATCGGTTGCAGGACCGTTTCACCTTTTAAGCGATGGAAACGGCTGATCACGTCACCAATCGTATAGTTACGCACATGACCCATATGCAGTTTGCCACTTGGGTAAGGGAACATCGAGAGAATATAACGACGTGGACCTTCTACTTTGTCGGCAACTTTAAAGGCTTTGCGAGATTCCCAATCCTGTTGGACTTGAGGCTCGATCGCACTGGCTTGATATTCGGAATCAATGTGAGTAGTCATAAACGTATCAGTGAATTACGGTGAAAAAAGTCTGTTGCACAGCATAGCGCAAAATGCACCTAAAAGTGAATTTTGCGCCGGCATTTCCCGAAGAAAAAACACGCTGTTCTATATGGAGGTGTCTTATAAAGCGACTGCACGATTTTTAGATTGCTGCAAGGCTTCGTTGGCTTCACGTTGTTGCTGGTCCTGATTCGCAGGAACTTGAGGGGCTTGTTGCTGTTTTTCTTGTGCTGTGTTCTCGGTTTGAACTTCAGTTTCAGCCATTCTAGGTGATGTCGGTGCTGAATTTTTCCAGCCATACGTATCCACTGTGGTGGCTTTTTTTGCAGATTTCGGCGGTGGCGTCTTGGTATAATGCGTGACGCCTTTCGCATCGACCCATTTATGATACTGGATCGCTGAAGCACTGCTGCTACAGATGCCCAGAGAAATTGCACAACTCAGACTTAAGGCAGTTAAAAAAGATATTTTCATTGTTTTTGAGCCTCTGTGTTCTAGCCATAAAATACTACAAAACATTGTAGTGATTTTCACAGTAAAAATAATGAATTTTTATCTGCTCTATTCATGATCACGGATCGAACAGCTTCTGCATCTCGTTTGTAGAAGTGGTGAGCAAATTTTCAGACACAAAATTTATTGATAAACAACTTCACTGGATTTATTAAAAATTCATTCATTTTTTTTATATAAGACATGCTAAAAATTTATAAAATTAAATATATAAGTTTATGAATTTTATTGGATTAAATATTATTAGATTAATTCTTTATTACTGTCCTTGCTCTAGATCGCTGTTAAAAACAGCAAATCAGGTGTTTTTAAGCGCATATTGCCTGTTTTTTAAACTTGACTTTAAAGCCTGAAAACACAAGAATGCTGCAATAGTTTTATATGCCTTAATCGATCACCCTTCGACTAAGTGTCATTTCATGCAGTGGGCGATTTCTCTAGCCGAGAAATTGAACAAAGCTAAGCAAAATATGTTTATCCCAACATGTTTTAGGTCTTGTATTGCTCGAACAGCCAAGAGATCAGATTTTTTTCCTATTGCTATGAAAACTATGAAATTTGTGTGCTATAACAGTGCAGACAGTTAACAAATGAAACACTGCAAATGCCTCCCATTTGTGCAGTGTCATAATATTAGGGTGAATCACGTTGGAACTTCTATCTGGTGGTGAAATGCTTGTTCGCGCATTAGCGGACGAAGGCGTTGAACATGTTTTTGGATATCCAGGCGGCGCAGTTCTTCATATTTATGATGCGCTATTTCAACAAGACAAAATCAATCATTACCTCGTACGTCACGAACAAGCTGCCGGTCACATGGCGGATGCTTACTCACGCGTTACAGGTAAGACCGGTGTGGTGTTGGTGACCTCAGGTCCGGGCGCAACCAATACGGTAACGCCAATTGCAACGGCCTATATGGACTCAATCCCGATGGTGATTTTGTCAGGTCAGGTTGCGAGTCATCTGATTGGTGAAGATGCATTCCAGGAAACCGATATGGTCGGCATTTCACGTCCAATCGTGAAGCATAGTTTCCAGGTGCGTCATGCCAGCGAAATTCCTGCAATCATTAAAAAAGCATTCTATATCGCGTCATCTGGTCGTCCAGGCCCTGTCGTAATCGATATTCCTAAAGATGCGACCAATCCTGCAGAAAAATTTGCTTACGAATACCCGGAAAAAGTGAAGATGCGTTCGTATCAGCCACCGTTTCGTGGTCACTCAGGTCAAATTCGTAAAGCGATTGAAGAATTAGTCAATGCTAAGCGCCCAGTAATTTATTCGGGTGGTGGTGTGGTTCAAGGCAATGCATCTGCACAATTGACAGAGCTTGCGCATCTATTGGGCTATCCGGTAACCAATACCTTAATGGGCTTGGGTGCATTCCCGGGTGATGATGAACAGTTCATCGGTATGCTCGGTATGCACGGTACTTATGAAGCCAACATGACCATGCACAATGCAGATGTGATTCTGTGTGTAGGCGCGCGCTTCGATGACCGTGTCACCAACAATCCGGCAAAATTCTGTCCGAATGCCAAAGTGATTCATATTGACATCGACCCGGCGACGATTTCAAAAACCATTATGGCGCACATTCCAATTGTCGGTGCGGTAGAGCCGGTATTGACTGAAATGTTGAACCAGTTGAAACAGCTCAATGTTTCCAAGCCAAATCCTGAAGTGATTGCGGCATGGTGGTCTCAGATTAATGAATGGCGCAAAGTGCATGGCGGTCGTTATGCAGCAGGTGTTGATGGTGTGATGAAGCCACAACAAGTGGTTCAGGTATTGGATAAAGTGACCAATGGCGAAGCGATCATTACTTCGGACGTAGGCCAGCATCAAATGTTTGGTGCGATGTATTACAAATACAAGCGTCCGCGTCAATGGATCAACTCAGGTGGCCTAGGCACTATGGGTGTAGGTTTGCCTTATGCGATGGCTGCGAAGCTTGCTTTCCCGGATCAACAGGTGGTGTGTATTACGGGTGAAGCATCGATTCAGATGTGTATCCAAGAGCTTTCAACTTGTAAGCAATACGGCTTGAATGTAAAAATCTTGTGCTTGAATAACCGTGCATTAGGTATGGTAAAACAATGGCAGGACATGAATTACGAAGGTCGTCATTCTAGCTCTTATGTAGAGTCACTGCCTGACTTTGCCAAGTTGATGGAAGCGTATGGTCACGTCGGTATTCAGATTGATCATGCCGATGAGCTTGAGTCGAAACTTGCAGAAGCGATGGCAATTAACGACAAGTGCGTATTTATTAACGTCATGGTTGATCGTACTGAGCATGTTTATCCGATGTTGATTGCAGGTCAATCGATGCAAGATATGTGGTTAGCAAAAGGGGAGCGCACAGCATGAGACATATCATCTCTGTACTTGTTGAAAATGAAGCAGGTGCGCTTTCCCGTTTAGTGGGCTTATTCTCACAGCGTGGCTACAACATCGAAACATTAAACGTTGCGCCAACTGAAGATCCAACACTTTCTCGTTTGACTTTGACCACTTATGGCGATGATCACAAGATTGAGCAAATCACCAAGCAATTGAACAAACTGGTTGAAGTGGTGAAAGTGGTTGACCTGTCTGAAGGTGCTCACATTGAGCGTGAACTGATGCTGATCAAAGTCAAAGCACTGGGTTCATCTCGCGACGAAATTAAGCGTACGGCAGATATTTTCCGTGGTCAGATTGTCGATGTAACACCAACGACTTATACCATTCAAATCGCAGGTACGACTGAAAAAGTTGATGCGTTTATTGATGCACTTGCAGAACACACCATTTTAGAAGTGGTGCGTTCAGGCGTTTCAGGTATTGCGCGCGGCGAAAAAGTTTTAACCATCTAATTTAAATATTTCCTCATCCTAATAAGAAGGGGGTATCAGGCAATGTAAATACAAGGGTCATTGCCTGATTTAAACAGACAAACAAGCATTAAGCGGAGACAGCAATGCAAATTTTTTACGATAAAGACACTGACTTATCTATCATCCAATCTAAGAAAGTAGCGATCATTGGTTACGGTTCACAAGGTCACGCGCATGCGCTTAACCTGAAAGATTCTGGCGTTGATGTCACTGTAGGTTTACGTGCGAACTCTACTTCTTGGAAAAAAGCTGAAAATTCAGGTCTTAAAGTTGCTGAAGTTGCTGCTGCTGTAGCGCAAGCGGATGTAGTCATGATCTTGACGCCAGATGAATTCCAATCTCAACTTTATCGTGACGAGATTGAGCCAAACATCAAGCAAGGTGCTACTTTAGCGTTTGCTCACGGTTTCTCGATTCTTTACAACCAAGTTGTTCCACGTGCTGACCTTGACGTAATCATGGTTGCGCCTAAAGCACCTGGTCACACAGTACGTTCTGAATACCAGCGTGGTTCAGGTGTTCCTGACTTAATCGCAATTCACCAGGATGCATCTGGTAACGCGCGTAACGTTGCACTTTCTTATGCTTCAGGCGTAGGTGGCGGCCGTACTGGTATTATCGAAACTTCATTCCGTGAAGAAACTGAAACTGACCTTTTCGGTGAGCAAGCAGTTCTTTGTGGTGGTGCAGTTGAACTGGTTAAAATGGGCTTCGAAACTTTGGTTGAAGCTGGTTATGCGCCTGAAATGGCGTACTTCGAATGTCTACACGAGCTTAAATTGATCGTTGACTTGATGTTCGAAGGCGGTATCGCGGATATGAACTACTCAGTATCGAACAACGCTGAATATGGTGAATATGTAACGGGTACTGAAGTAATTAACGAGCAGTCTCGTGAAGCGATGCGTAATGCACTTAAACGTATTCAATCTGGCGAATACGCGAAGATGTTCATTCAAGAAGGTGCTTTAAACTACCCTTCAATGACTGCACGTCGTCGTCAAAACGCTGCTCACGGTATCGAAGTAACAGGTAACAAACTTCGTTCTATGATGCCTTGGATTCAAGCAAATAAAATTGTTGATAAAGAGAAAAACTAATTTCTCGAATCAATTGATTTGAATGCGAAGACCCACTCATTTTGAGTGGGTTTTTTATTTTTGGTGTTACGTGCCTCAAAAGATGTAAGCAGTGCTTACATCTTTTTCGTGCCTTGGATTCAAGCGAACAAGATCGTTGATAAAGAAAAGAACTAAGTTCTGATTTCTAAGTCAAAAAGCCCTTGCTTTTAACAGGGGCTTTTTTATGTCTTGTAAAAATAAAATGACTTATTTGAGTTGAACTGCGTGCCTCAAATAGAAGAAAGCAGTGTTTTCACTTCTTGCGTTTCATTCAAAGTAGTGCTTGCCTCCTTGCACTTCGTACAAAACAGTATTTTGTACTTGTTCATACCTTAGATTCAAGCGAACAAGATTGTAGACAAAGAAAAGAACTAAGTTCTTGATCAATTGATTTGATGCTAAAACCTACTCAATTTGAGTGGATTTTTTATTGCAAGTTTTTAGTTAAATCTGAGAGATAATGTCAAATTTTTTTCAGACTTTTATGAGAAGAAGATCAGATAGTGTATTAAAAAAATAATATAATATTGTGGGAAACGAAAGATGAGCCAAATTTTTATATAAGTTGATCGCTAGTTTTTATTTAAAATAGATTATTTTTAATAATAGGGATAAATATTCTTTAAATAGTTGATTGAATCTATCAGAAGTATAGTTAGGCGAATTCAAACATGAGGTGCGACAGTTTGAAAAGTCTTATGATAATCAACAAGCTGAGCAAATTTCTCTAATGGTGTAAGCCAATCTAACGCTTTTCTAGGACGAGTATTCAGTGACATGGCAACTTGAT
>NZ_VOYD01000031.1:0-30753 GCF_013420435.1 Acinetobacter sp. YH01008 | reverse complement strand
GCTTTTTTAGCGTTGGTGCACTGTCTATAACTGTCTTTAAATCCATAAATAGGTGTCCACTTAAATTTAAGTGGACACTATCGCGGTATTAATGAGTTAGAAAAAGTGGGGTTCAGCGGACGCTTACGTTTGAATTCGCCCTCTATCTACCATTTCTATGGTTTTTTCTGCTATATATAAAATATGAAGAAATTTTTGTACGACTTCAATTTCATATCAAAGATAAAAAACTTATCACCCTTACAAAATTTTTAGTCATTATTAACTTTCGAACTCAAAAAGATTTGATTGATGAGTGGTTTCATCATATTAAGATTCATAAGATAGAAAACTATCAACAACTAATCGATTCTTTTTCGCTCGTAAAGCATAGGAAATCTAAAAGAAGTAAACTATCTAATACACCTTTAGATCTGGGCTGGAGTGTATATCAAGCAGAAAGGTTCCTAAGTGGCTACGAACTCCAAGTTAAATATTCTGATATTGGCGATGAAATTTGGTTTGGATCTAAACTAATTGAATTAGATGATGATTTTAATCCTTCTACATTAATCTACTATATTCAAGGCAATGAAGATGCTGTGAAGCAATTAAAAATTAAACTATTTCTCTATGACATTAATCTTACTCCAAATTACTTAAATACCTTCATCGAAGCTATAAATTGCTTACTCAGAAACTCACTGCAAGCTAGTTTAGATCACGGTCATATAGATAATATTTATAACTTGGAGAATTTTTCAAATACGTTACACAATAAGTTACTTGAATTTCAATATGAAAAATTCACTCATTCAGTTAAACCCACTTGTGAACTATCATTCTGCATAAAGCCCCCCTCCTAGCTTCCCATTTAAAAAGGGAGGAACTAGCCAAATCCACAACCGCAATCAAATTCGCGCGAAGTCCCTCTTTTCCAAAGAGGGATCTAGGGAGATTTTTATGAAAGCTCTTTCAGACAACACTGATAAATCGTTTCCACCACATCATCAATCCGCCCCATCACCTGCCCATTATCAAATCTCAACACTTTCAATCCAAGTTGAGCCAGAGCTTCATCTCGAATGCGATCTGTTTCTAACCCATCTTCCGTAAAGTGTTGACTACCATCACATTCAATCACTAAATTGGCAGCAGGACAGTAAAAATCAACGATGTAATTTAAAATTGGTTTTTGCCGATAGAACTGCAAACCTAAAATTTGCTTATTACGAAGTCGTGACCATAACAACTTTTCAGCATCGGTCATGTTGTTGCGTAAATCACGCGAGGCTTGTTTTAAGTTTTTATTGTAGGGTTTCATTTTTTATTCTCTTTTAATAATCCCTCCTCTTGCGCCATACATGGCTCACCTTTAAAAAAGGGAGGGATACCACGAATCGAAAACCGCAATCAAATTCGCGTAAGTCCCCCTTTATCAAAGGGGGATTTAGGGGGATTCTTTTAAAAATAAATATACATCAAAAACCGCCCCTTTTCTAACCACCCAACCCCAAATCATCCGCTTTTACATTTTTAACTCTGCAAAAATCATTACTTTCTATAATAATAGAGCAATAAATTTATCTCCCAAATCAATCACTCTTGGTGTTCCAATGAAAAAACTCATCAACAACCCTGAAAACCTGGTTGTCGAAATGTGCAAAGGCTTTGTCCTCGCTCATCCAGAACTCGCATTTACCGAGTCACACAAAATCATTTCAAGAAAAGCAAAACATAATAATGTCGCACTGATCAGTGGTGGCGGCAGCGGTCATGAGCCGGCACATGCAGGCTTTGTCGGCGCAGGTATGTTAGACGCAGCCGTATGTGGCGATGTCTTTGCATCTCCATCACAAATTCAGGTCTATAAAGCATTGCAGCATGTCGCAACAGACAAAGGCGTGCTGATGATCATCAAAAACTATTCTGGCGATATGATGAATTTCCAGAATGGTGCAGCGCTTGCAACAGATGACGGCATTAACGTGGATTACGTCAAAGTAGCAGATGACATTGCAGTCAAAGACAGCTTATATACTGTCGGTCGTCGTGGTGTTGCCGGTACAGTATTGGTGCATAAAATTGCCGGTGCAGCTGCATCAAAAGGTTTAGAGCTTGCGGAAGTCAAAGCTGTGGCTCAAAAAGCTGCGGACAATGTCATTAGTCTTGGTTTTGCTTATAGCTCATGTACCGTTCCTGCCAAGGGCACACCAACCTTTACTCTTGCCAATGATGAAATGGAATACGGCGTGGGCATCCACGGTGAACCAGGGATTCGTCGTGAAAAAATATTGCCATCAAAAGAACTGGCACAACGTATTATCGATGACCTGTTTCTTGACCGTCCTGACCTGACTGAAGTAGCGGTATTGGTCAATGGTTTTGGTTCAACGCCAATGCAGGAGCTGTATGTCTTTAACAACGATGTTTGCGAACATTTGGCACGTAAAGGCATCAAAATTTATCGTACTTTTGTCGGTAACTACATGACCAGTATCGACATGAACGGTGCATCGGTATCTTTACTTGCTCTGGATGCTGAACTGAAAACCTATTTAGATGCAGAAGCCAATACCCCTGCATTTAAAACGGATGGTTCACCTGCACTACCTTTTGAATTTGCAGCAAAAAATGCAGCAGCTGAACGCAGCGCCAATACCGAAGTTGAAACCCAACCTGAACATGCAATAATCAGCAATGAGCAATTCACGATTGAGAATATGCGTTATGTCGTCGATGTCATGGCGGCTTGCATTATTAAAAATGAAGTGCCTTTCTGCGAGCTAGATGCGCATGCCGGCGATGGTGATTTCGGCATGAGCGTGGCCAAAGGCTTTAAACAGCTAAAACGTGAATGGCAAAGTCTGATTCAAGCACAGCATATGGATGAATTCATGCTGAACTGCTCAATGATCATTATGGAATACTGTGGCGGCGCATCAGGTCCAATCTGGGGTTCAGCCTTCCGTGCCGCGAGTAAGGCCATTCAAGATAAAACCAGTTTAACTGTCGCTGACTTTGCTGAAATGTTGCAGGCGGCAGTCAAAGGCATTCAAGTGACCGGTGAGCGTTCATTTGGTCGTGGTGCCGTGGTGGGGGATAAAACCCTGATTGATGCCCTAGTACCATGTGCAGATTCATGGTCTGCCAATACCGGCAAGACTTTTAAAGAAAACTTTGTCTTGGGTGCAGCGGCTGCGGTAAAAGGTGCAGAATCGACTCAAGAGATTGTGGCACGTATGGGCCGTGCCGGTACGGTCGGTGACCGTAGCTTAGGCTATCCGGATGCCGGTGCACATGGTTTAGGTGTGATCTTTAGCGACATTGCAGCACATATTAAATAAATCATTTATTAAAAAAGCCTCGAATCATCGGGGCTTTTTTTATTTCCGGGTATACAGCTGGTGCTCAAGCAAGACAGCAGAAAAAGCGTCTATTGAAATTTTTCTAGATACTTGTTCAGGTTTTCTTTGACCACGACTCTTTTATTACCCTTCATCTGTGCTTCACTCAAAATTCCTTCCGAGTCAACCACCACAACAGGATGACCATCCTTTTTCAAACGCGCCACGCCTTCAAATAACATGCGGGCGCCGACATTATGAATTAGGGTCAAATTGGTCAGATCCAGTACAATTCGTTTTTTGCCTTCCGGTTCATCTTCCAAAATACGCAGCAGCATTTCCGATTCAGTAAACTGCAATACGCCACGCAGTTCATACACCACCACATGATCGCGTTTTCCAGTGAGATAACGGTTTTGTAAAATGGTTTGTGCCGACGGCGTTCCTTCCATTAAATGTAGCCCCATTTCCCGGGATATACGTTCAAAGATATCGACCCCACGCGCGCTATGCCCATGTTCATCAATTCGTGGAGAAAATACGGCGATGCCCACCTGTCCAGGCAATACGCCAATAATGCCGCCTGCGACCCCACTTTTTGCCGGAATGCCCACCGTGGTCAGCCAGTCACCGGCAGCATCATACATCCCGCAAGTGAGCATCACGCTCAGGACTTGCCGCACCACAGAACGATCCAATAATTTTTTACCGGTCTGCGGCTGAATCCCACCGTTGGCGAGTACCCCGGCAATCATCGCCAGGTCTTTGACCGTCACCTTGATTGAACATTGCTTGATATAACCATTGACAATCGCTTCTGGATCTTCTTCCAATACTCCTACTGTACGCAGCATATAACCCAAGGATCTGTTACGAAACGCCGTTTTCAGTTCAGAGGTATATACATCGGTATCAAAACTCAGTTCACGTCCAGCCAAACCGCTTAAAAAACGGCGCAACTGTTCCGCCCGGGATACTGTGCGTTTATAGGGAATCAGGGAATGAGCAGTAATGGCACCCGAATTGATCATCGGATTTTTCGGAATATTGGTGTCTTTCTCCAGTGAAATCTGGTTAAAGGCCTCGCCCGAAGGTTCCACGCCCACTTTTTCCATGACCTTGGTCAGGCCGACTTTCTGCAAGGCCAAGGCATAGGCAAAAGGCTTGGACATGGACTGCATGGTGAACTCAACCTCGTCATCACCGGTGGAATAGATCGTGCCATCTACGGTGGAGAGTGCCAAAGCAAACTTCTCTGGATCGACTGCTGCCAGCTCAGGAATATAGTCGGCCAAGGCCCCTTTATCATTGTCTTGGCAGGAGCTTAAAACATGCTTGAGATAATCTGGCACCGGTGTTTTCATCGAATGAGCGTATTCCAATTCACTATTATTTTTAACTAACATAGCGGTTTTTGACTTAAGTACCAGAGTGAAAAGGTAATTTTCTGCATATCTGTGTGATGGGTTGTGCACGCTTTGCGTCAGCTCCTCCAGAAATTAAATTGTAGGTTTGTTCTAATTTTCTTTTTCAGAGCGATCAAAAAAGGGCAATACTGCCCTTTTAATGAGTCTGAATGATTTATTTCACTTTGGTTTTGCGAATCATCTTGTACAGGACTTTTGGCGAAATACGCGACACCAGTACCCCGAGTTTTTCTTTCTTGCCGCCAATCACGATATATTCTTCGCCACTCTGCAAAGCTTGTACAGTTTGACGGGCAAAATCTTCTGCGGACAGACCATTTTCAATCGCTTCATCTGCATGCCCTTGCGGCTTCCCTTGACCATTTAAAGCGTTCAGGGACACATTGGTTTTAACAAAACCGGGGAAAATCACCGATACGCCAACCCCCTGATCTGTCACTTCAGCACGCAGGCTGTTGGCCCACATATGAATTGCTGCTTTGGCTGCGGAATAAGACGCGCGATATTGTGTACCGAGCAAACCTGCAACACTGGAAATAAACACGATACGGCCGGTTTTTTGTGCCAGAAAATTTGGCAGTACGGTTTTGGTCAAAAATACCTGCGAGAAATAATCGACTTCCATAATGGCGCGTTCAGTCTGCATGGTGGTTTCTGCAATCAGGGCACGCTGACTGAGTCCGGCATTATTGATCAGCCAGTCAATCCGGCCTTTTTGTTGCACAACCTGCTCATAGGCATGGCGAACCTGACTTTCATCGGTGATATCAGCCGTGATGGAAATATGCTGATCCGGATTGATCAGGCTTTGGCGCACATTTTCCAGTTCTTCATGACGGCGCGCAGTCAATACCACCTGCGCTCCCTGTGCGGCACATTGCTGTGCAATCGCCTTGCCAATCCCTGAAGATGCGCCAGTAATCCAGACCACTTTTCCATTTAAACTTTCAACTTTCGCCATGAAATCCTGTTTCCTTTGTTTTAATAAATATGGTGCGGCCTTTCATCTTCCAGAAATGCCAGTAAATGCTCGAAATAATAACGCATCGTATCAGCATCATAGATGCTACCGAGCTTGTCAAAACGTTTATAGCCGAGCTGGGTGGTTAGGTGAATCACCCCATTTAAGGTTTTATCGACCACAACATTAAACTTCAACAGGTTTTTCGGTTCACGGATCAGACAGGTCACGCCCTGATCAACGACCTGGGTAAAGGCTTTGAGTGCCGGCGAGACATACTGATGATTGCCGGTTTTCATCTGATCCACACAACCCAGTAACTCCATCACCAGCATCTTTTCCACCGGATAACGCACAAAAACATCGCCGTCATGCGTATAGGTCATGCGATGCAGATAATTCACCATGGGCATGAGCCGTTCATTGCCAAATAAGGAAACCGACCAAGGCATATATTTACGTGTCGTCTCAATAATGTGCTGAATCACTTTTTCAGATTCACTGTCGGGAGATTTCGCGATCTGCACCATCTGACCAAAAATCTGGTCAATAATTTCACAGGCCATATCGGCCAGATTTTCACCGAGCGGTTTAGCCAGACTGTCTGGATCACCGGCATTTAATCTAGAATGAAGGTCGATAAAGCGCTGATGGGTTTCAGGCTGGATCTTCAGGGAAATGCTATAGCTCATCTTGTTATCCTTTTTAATCTTCTGCGATGAGTCGCGTTTTTTATCTTTGCATCATACGACGAGTTGCTCTGCATGCCAATTGTCTAAAGTTTGCATTTGGTTAAGCTGCCGCATGCACTATTTTTTTTGCTACAATAGATCCAATTTTTCATCTACTTTTGATCTGTTTAGACTATGACTGATTCAGCGCAAAATATCGCGACAACCTACGATCCGACCGAGATCGAGAAAAAATGGTACCAAACTTGGGAAGAACGCGGCTACTTCAAGCCTTCTGAAAAAGGCGAATCATTCTGTATCATGATTCCGCCGCCAAATGTCACTGGTAACTTGCACATGGGTCATGGTTTTAACAATGCCATCATGGATGCATTGACCCGTTATAACCGTATGTCAGGTAAAAATACGCTTTGGCAACCGGGTACTGACCACGCCGGTATTGCCACCCAAATGGTGGTAGAACGTCAGCTTGGTGCAGAAGGTATTAGCCGTCATGACTTGGGCCGTGAAAAGTTCATCGAAAAAGTCTGGGAATGGAAAGAACAGTCTGGCGGTAACATTACCCGTCAAATCCGTCGTTTGGGTTCTTCTGTAGACTGGTCACGTGAACGCTTCACTATGGATGATGGTCTATCCAATGCGGTCAAAGAGGTATTTGTAAAACTGCATGAACAAGGTTTGATCTACCGTGGTAAACGCCTTGTTAACTGGGATCCAAAATTACAAACTGCGCTTTCTGACTTAGAAGTTGAGTCTGATAAAGAAGAAGCAGGTTCATTGTGGCATCTGAAATATTTCTTTGAAGATAAATCATTGCGCACGCACGATGGCAAAGATTATATCGTGGTCGCAACCACCCGTCCTGAAACCCTGCTCGGTGATACTGCCATTGCAGTTGCGCTGGATGATGAGCGTTATGCACATCTTGTCGGCAAAAACATCATCCTGCCGATTACCGGTCGTAGCGTGGCAATTGTTAAAGATGAATATGTTGACAAAGAATTTGGTACAGGCTGTGTAAAAATCACCCCTGCGCATGATTTCAATGACTATGAAGTGGGTAAACGCTGCGAATTGCCAATCATCAACATCTTCAACAAAAATGCTGAAGTGTTGGCTGAGTTTGAATACATCGCAAAAGCAGGCGAGCAAATTTCTAAAACCATCCCTGCACCTGCGGAATATGTGGGCTTAGATCGTTTTGAAGCACGTAAAAAATTAGTTGAACAAGCTGAAGCTGAAGGCTGGTTAGAGCAAATCCAACCGTATACGCTTAAACCACCTCGCGGTGACCGTTCAGGCGTGATCGTTGAGCCTCTACTTACTGACCAATGGTATGTGAAAATTGCCCCTCTTGCTGAGCCTGCAATTAAAGCGGTTAAAGATGGCGAGATTAAATTTGTACCTGAGCAATACAGCAACATGTACATGGCTTGGATGAACAACATCCAAGACTGGTGTATCTCGCGTCAATTGTGGTGGGGTCACCGTATTCCTGCTTGGTACGATGTAGATGGTAATGTTTATGTAGGTCGTGACGAAGCTGAAGTTCGTGCGAAAAACAATATCCCTGCCGATGTTCAATTAGACCAAGACGAAGACGTACTCGATACATGGTTCTCATCAGGTCTTTGGACATTCTCAACCTTAGGTTGGACTGGCGATGAAGCCAAAGATAAAGAAAACTATTTCTTAAATACTTTCCACCCGACTGATGTACTTGTGACTGGTTTTGACATCATCTTCTTTTGGGTTGCCCGTATGATCATGATGACCATGCACTTCATGAAAAATGAAGATGGTACACCGCAAGTTCCATTTAAAACTGTGTATGTACATGGTTTGGTGCGTGATGGCGAAGGTCAGAAAATGTCGAAGTCTAAGGGCAACGTGCTTGACCCATTAGACTTGATTGATGGTGTTGATCTTGAAACGCTAGTACAAAAACGTACAACAGGTTTGATGAACCCGAAACAAGCAGCGAAGATTGAAAAATCGACTCGTAAAGAATTCCCTGAAGGGATTCAATCTTACGGTACAGATGCGGTTCGTTTCACATTCTGTGCGCTTGCAAACACGGGTCGTGACATTAAGTTCGACATGAAGCGTGTTGAAGGTTACCGTAACTTTGCCAACAAAATCTGGAACGCTACTCGTTTCGTGATGATGAACTGCGAAGAGCAAGTGATTGGTCAAGACGTTCGTCAAGACCTTTGGGAATTGCCTGAACAGTGGATCGTAAGCCGTTTACAAAAAGCAGAACAAGCAGTGCAAACAGCATTTGCAACGTATCGTTTAGACTTGGCTGCACAAGCGATTTACGAGTTCATTTGGAATGAATACTGTGACTGGTATGTCGAGCTGACTAAGCCTGTTCTGAATGATGAAAATATCTCGGTAGAACGTAAAGCTGAAATCCGCCGTGTTCTTCTTGCTGTGATGGAAGCGTCTTTACGTTTGGCACATCCGTTGATGCCTTACTTGACAGAAGAAATTTGGCAAACGCTTGCGCCGAAACTGAACATTTCTGGCGAAACAATCATGTTGGCTCAGTACCCTGTTGCAGATGAAGCGAAAATCAACGAACAAGCTGAAGCAGATATGCAATGGCTGCAAGGTTTGATTGGTGCGGTACGTAACATCCGTGGTGAAATGGGCTTAGGTAATGCGCGCTTGTTGCCAGTTCTTCTTCAGAACACCACTGAAGCTGAAAAAGCGCAGATTGCACGTATTGAACCATTGTTCAAAGCATTGGCGAAAGTTGAAAGCATTACCTTCTTGGCTGATGGTGAACAACCACCATTGTCTTCTTCATCTGTAGTCGGTCACGTGTCTGTATACGTTCCAATGAAGGGTTTAATTGACCCTAAAGCGGAATTGGGTCGTCTACAAAAAGACTTAGACAAGGTTCAAAAGCAACATGACCAAATTGCGACTAAACTTGGCAATGAAGGTTTTGTCGCGAAAGCACCTGCTGCTGTGGTTGAAGGTGAGAAGGTGAAACTTGCTGAGTTTGCTGATCAGTTAGCGAAGATTAAAGCGAATATGGAGCAAATTGCGGCGCTTTAATGCGTTGTTAGATTGATTCAAAAATCCCCTCTTAGTGAGGGGATTTTTTATGCATCCAATATACTTAAAGCTTGCTCAGTACTCATCTGCCAAATACTAATTTCACCTTCTTTAACTTTCGCTAACATTCTTTCGTATTTATGAATCATTGGACAATGGCTATTTAGATGATCATTCTCATAATAATATTGTTTTTGCTCTTGAAACTTACCTTGTATTTCAATTAAAAATCTTGTGAAACCAAGATATTCTGACTCATTATTACCATCAAAACCTTTAAAGTTTCCATAGGAATGTTGTAGCAATCGCGAATCTTTAGTTTTTCTTTTTAAATCTTCAATTGCTCTATATAAATCCAGAATATTGAGCACAAAACGACTTTTTTCTACTGGTATCTCATCATCTATCCATTGATCTAATAACGAATAGAAAATTTCATAGCCATTTTCTAGAATCTGGATTAACTCTTTATAATAAGTAGCATCATTTACATCCAATTTTGCTAAAATTTTATATTGGTTAATCAAGATCAAGCGATCTTTTTTTTCTAACTTCATATCACACCTAAAAAATTTTGGTTTTAATATGATTGGCTATACCAACCATATCAGGATAAATAGTAAATTCGTTTAAATTTGCCCACTTTAAGAAAATTCTAGCTTCAGCTTTAGCTGAAGCAGGCAAAATAATTTTACGAAAACAATCTGTTGCAGTTTTCTCAAAATTTCCACCTGCTGTCCCAAATACTGTGAATCTTCCAGCCTGAGCTTTCAATCTGTCACTAATATAATTAGGTTGTATTGCTAAAGGTTTTTCAATTTTCACAGGTCGATTTTCCCAATATGTTTTTTTATATTCAAATGATGCATCTTCTGGAAGACCAATAATTTCGTGACGACCACTTAAACGATTTAATGCGAATGGATCTAATACATAAATTGCACTATCTGTATCATTCGAATAATCAGAATGTAAAATAAAAGCTAATGCGACGCCTAAAACTGTTGTCCAATCTAATAAACGCGTTGGAATCCAATAATGTTGCATATCAAATAATGTATCCCAATCATTTGATCTTTTCTCGAAGACCCCTACTGATAAACGTTTAAATTCATCAAAAAGAAGTTTTTCTTTTGATTCCCAACTATCAACTCTTACTAGACTTGGCTCTAACGTCCATTCGCACTTGGATTGCCCTCTATACCAAATTTCAGCCGGGTTACCTAATTCCTGTTCCGCAGTTTTTATATTTTCAAGAAATATATTCCAATCACTCATATTCTTTTAACTTATTAATTTCACGCAACTATTATTAGCATCTTCACAACTTGCTTACAACCCTCTCCCCAACCCTCTCCCATAGGGAGAGGGAGCTTCATTTGATTTAATGATTGCATGGATTTCACAATGGTGTTTCCTCTCCTTTTAGGAGAGGGTTAGGGAGAGGTGCTTTTAATTTTTGTCATTATAAATTCTGCCCTCACCCTAGCCTTCTCCCAGAGGGAGAAGGGGCTTCTATTATTAATTTATTTTCAGTTCAAAGCATACATTCCATAAATGTTCTAAAACCACATCCGTCCGCCCCAACACATCATGATTCCAATACCGCACAACAGTTAACCCCAAAGCCTCTAAAAACTTAGTACGTTCAGCATCGTATTCAATTGCATCATCTATTGCATGCTGACTACCATCCAACTCAATCACCAAACCAAGCTCATGACAGTAAAAATCCACGATATAAGGTTTGATCACATGCTGACGACGAAATTTAAGATTCATAAATCGCTTGGCACGTAGGAGTTGCCACATCAGGTGTTCTGCATCAGTGGCGGTGTGGCGCATAGATTTGGCGAATTCTAATAATTGGGGATCTATTTTCATTGTTATTTTCCCTGTCCCTTGTACCCTCAGTATAATTCTCAGGGTGCTCATCACTTGCGCTTTTTTTTGAACGCAATGATTCTATTTAAATTAAAGCATCCCATGCCTTAAAAACATCTCCAAGCCACTCACCTTTTTGATATACATCAACCGTTCTTTTTCCACTTTAATCTGCTGTTTGATGGCTGAAGTATCTTCATCAATCTGCTTATACAAGTCAGCAATCTGAACCTTGCCTTTCGCCTTTTTTACTGCAATTCTGGTTTTCGATGACCAAACTAACCTATTGATCAATGTATCAATTTGACCTTGTAATGTCTGACTTTGCGCATCTAACGCCAGTTGATAAAGCTTGATTTGTTCTGCAGTTAAACTCTTTTGTGAAGGATCTCGGTCTTGTTCAATCTGAAGCTGCATTTTCAATAAAGCAAATAAATCCTGCTTTTCATAAGCCTGATTGGCATGTTGCAACAACTCTGTCTTTTTTATTTTCTTGACATCATTCGCTTCACGGTCAGGATGAATGGCCGCCGCAATTTTTAAATACACGGTTTTCAATGACTGCTCTGCCATCGCTGCTGCCTGCGCCTGTTTTTCCTGCTGGCGTTTTAATCTGGCTTGCTCACGTACTTGTTGAAAATGTTCACTATCCCATTCTTCAAATACATCTGTGTCGGCCTGATCTATACCATTTTGATCTTCGGAAAACCCTTCTGATGCATTGGTCTTTTTCTGATTTTTTCTGTGTTGGACATGTTCATTGAGCTGCTGATAGTAACTATCAATTTCATTGACCTTATGCGCTTCCTGCACCGACATTGCCTGTGAATCTTTTAAGTAAGCCGCCAGGGATTGAATTTTTTCATCCAGTACGACGATCTCGGCCTTGGAAAATTCTGCCTCATGCAGATGCTGCCACAATTGTTCAAGCTGCTCGAACAAAACGCCATGCAATTCATGATAGACCGGTATGAAATTTTGCTGTGTATATTGTCGAATCTCTTCTTCAGCCTGCTGCCACTGTGCCAGCTCAAGCTTCTGCTGTTCAATTCTATCAATCAGGCGATCCAGCTTTTTCTGCTGTGTCGAAAGCGCTGTGAATGGCTGAATCATGGTTTTTAAATTGAAAGACATGATATTCAAAATAAGCAGGACAGATTATTAAGTTTAACGGTTTTATGAGACAGGTGTATGCCAGTTATCGACACAAATATACACCTTATGCAAATAAATTTTGTTTAATATCAAACAATATAACAATAACTTAATTTGTGACTGTGCTGAAAGGAGATTCAGATGGCAACTCAGGCAGATTTAATCTTTAATCAGGAACTCGCTGCATGGGTTCAAGCGCTAGGATCTGTGTTTGCAATTTTTGTCGCCATTAGTGTGCCCTTATATTTAAATCATTTGGCACAAAATCGTGATAATGCCTTACAAGACATGCAAAAACAAAAATTCTTTGTCACGATGCTGCCGACACTTTATCGTATTCGCCGTTATAGTGCTGACTTCATTGAACAAATGCAGTTACATCAGCAAAGTACTCAAAATATCTTACATACGCTAGAAACCGAATATCTGGAATTGATTCCGGTCTTTTCTAAAGAACTGCATATATTTGTACATAGTCAAATTTATGACCCAAACCTGAATCAATTGGCATTTGCACTGTTTCATTCCGAGGAAATTCTGCAACAACATTTATTACAGCCTAAAAACCAGAAACAGCTCAAGCATCAAGCTTTACTGAATAAACATAGCCAGTATATTCATGATGCGAGCCATCAGTTAATTAAACAGATTGAAAAGAGCCATCACCTACAACCTTAAATTGCCTTTTCAGGCCATCAATGTGTAGGCGAATGGCGCAAACAAAATGATTATTCCACAATGACACGACCATTTAATGGCTGTACCGGACGGTTATTCGGATGCCCCATTAATTTGGAAAATTCAGCAATCTGTTTGGCTGAAGCCTGTTGGATCTCTTTTAAAATGAGCCAGCGCACACCCTCTGAACAAGGTGGGGTGGTCAGCGAGCCACTAAAGCGATAATAATCCAGATTTTTAGGCAGCAACTGATTGACAGGCTGTGGTGTCTTTAACACGACTTTTTCACCCTGCTTTTTCGGCAAACGTTTCCACATCTGTTTTAGCATCTGGCTGTCCTGCCCCTGCTCAAACATCATGCCAACCACTGCCAGCTCACCATCAGCATTGGCATGGACAAAATGAATCTCTAAAGGATAACTTTTACCTTGAATCAGGTTCTCACTCGGACTATGCAAATGGAACTGTTTCAGTTCAAAACGCTCCCCATCCAGCTCCAGCTCACCACCTTCGGCAAAGTCCACCTGAATGGTATGACCTTTATTTTCAATGGCGTGAATCATGTTGTTATAACTAAATTTCAGCGGTTCCAATTGTGCTTTTACCGTCCGCTCAATATTGATTGGTGACTGGTTCAGACCATTACAGGCCGAATATTTCTGGCTCAAAGTCGACCATTGCTCAGGCTGAGTATAATCCCAATCCGCATCTGCCCAGACCGCTGTACTTAAACCCATAACCGTTAAAAGCGTGAATATTTTTTTCACAATATTGTCCCTCTTAGAACCGTCATCAAGAATTTTTCATTTAGAAAACAATTTTTTAGCTTTATCACTGACTATTTTTCAGGGCACAAACTACAGATTTTTACTCAATTTGGGTAATTCATTTACAAATTTCCAAACACTTAAGTCTATGAAAAGATATAGTATTTATAAATTATTATTTAAATTTCAATAAGATAATCATTTTAGTGTCCTAAACCAACTTGGAATAAAGTGTGAGCTGAATCACAATTAAAGTGATGAATATTTATGCAATATTTACATGAAACTTCTAGCTACTTCATAAATAAATCTGATTATAAATTCGCTCTATTTTTCAATAATATATTTTATATTCAAAAGCTTACATAAAAACAGCAGTAAATAAACCTGCCACATTGCTAGACTCAGCTCAACGCGTTATAGGAACAGCTTAATGGATTGGGTCTCGATCTTTATTCATGATACGACTTGGAGCTTTGCATCAGAGATTTTGCTGCGTTGTATAGTCATGTATATCATGATTATACTGTTTTTACGGCTGACCGGAAAACGTGGTGTACGACAGCTTTCCATCTTTGAAGTCGCGATCATTCTGTCCTTGGGCTCAATTGCCGGCGACCCGATGTTTACTGAAGATATTCCCCTGATTCAGGCAGTTCTGGTCATGTCGGTGATTATCTTGATGTATCGCCTGACCACCTGGCTGATGATGAAATATCAATGGTTTGAAGACCTACTGGAAGGCAAACCAATTTATATCGTAGAAAATGGTGTACTGGTCATCGAAGAGATTAAAAAAGGCAAAATGTCACATGATGAATTCTTTGCCGAAATGCGCCAGCAAGGTGTTGAACATCTCGGTCAGGTACGTACCGGATTACTGGAAACCGATGGTAAATTCAGTGTGTTATATTTTAGCGATGATCAGGTGAAATACGGCCTGCCGCTATTTCCTAAAACCTGCTCAATCGTCGAACAAGTGAAAGCAGAGCGTTTATATGCCTGTATTTACTGTGGTCAGGTTCAAAACCTGGTCAAAGCGACACAACAATGCCCTCGCTGCGACTCCTCGCAATGGGCTGCAGCGATGAACTGTACACGTATCACTTAAATTAAACCTGATTCAGACGTTGTAAATGTGTGAAAATTTCAGGTAACTGCTGAATTTTATATTGTATTTCTTCGGCATCAGGATGAAAACCCTGCATCCACAAGGCATGCATGCCGGCACTCTTGGCTCCCTGTACATCATTCACCGGATGATCGCCAATATATAAACAATGTTCAGGCAGGACATCCAGACGCGCTGCTGCAATCTGGAAAATTTCCGGTTGGGGTTTACTGAAGCCGGCTAATCCCGAACTGATGATTTCATCAAAATAACCGGCAATCCCCAAACCCCGAATGGTATTTAAACGGGTGCCGTGTCCACCATTGGAAACAATCGCCAGTTGATAGCCTTGGGATTTCAACTGTTCTAGTACCTGTTTGGCATCCGGCATTTCTACAGCGCAACGACCAAACTGGCTGAACCAGAACTGTGCCAGCTCTTCTATACTGGGAGGATTTAACCAGGATAGCTCCTGTAATAAGGCATAAGCCGCCGAAGCACCTATACTGCCATGCGTCAACAATTCCTTTTTCGGATAACCGCCATTATCGATGCGCCGTACAATCTCGATAATTTTGTCAGGCTCGACCTGTGCCAATGCTGGCGCATAATATTCTGCCAGATAACGGCTATAGGCCTGTGCAGTCAGATCACGATGGGTCAAGGTATTGTCGAGGTCAAATAAAACAGCTTGAATGTTCACATGCAAATCCAAACATAAAATTAAGCTTATGTTAGCAAGTTTCACACAATACACCTCTATTCATCAGGACTAAGCTTGGTATAAAAGGGATAAACTGTAGCAGCAAGAATTTGCTTGAATATTCATTATTTTTGTCGAATATTTATATAAAAAAATCCCACCAAGTGGTGGGATTTTTTATTAAGCGTTATATCATCAATTAGAAGCTATATTTGCTCATTAAACCAATACGATTATCTTTGAATTTATCATTATTAAAGTCTTTACGCTCACCGTTGACATACTCAACACCAAACTCAAGTGGTTTAACAGGTGAATACACCAAGTTTAACCACGCTTGTTGTACCTCTTTGTTTGCAGTAGCATTGACATTGAGGTCTGCATAGTCTGAATCTTTATCAGCAAACAATGCACCATAACCTATTGATGTTTTTAAGTTAGGTAAGATGCTGTAGGTTAAGCCCGTTTGTACCGCCCAAATTTCATTTTGCTCAATATTACGGTCATTTTCATCATTTACGAATGCACTGTTGGCATTGGTACCATACAAAATACCGTTCACACCTTTGGTATAGCTGACATCTAGCGTCGCTTTTAAAGGATCAAGTACTTGATACGTTGTACCTGCAGCTAGACCCCAACCTGCTTTACGCTTGTTAATGTCTTCATCTTTATAAACTTCAACTAAAGCACGCGCAGACGCATTACCTTTTTTGTCATCAAAGTTGTGTGCCAATTTAGCGGTCAATGTTGGTACGCTTGATTTGATGTCTTCAGCACTTGAGTTTGGTTTTTCTGCCGCTAAGAACAATTGTGTTGCCGGTGTCAAATCAAAACCATAACGAACCATTGGTAGACGGGTAGTCCCCCCACCGACGTTGGTGCTGAAGTCAATCATAAACGGTGCATGATTTGACAAGAAGGTAGATTGTGTTTGACCAATCAACCAATTTTCATAGGTTAAATATGCTTGACGTATACGGAATGAATCGTTACTACCTGCAAAATCACTTTCAAGTTTACCGCCAATCTCTGCACCTTCAACATTGGTTTTAAAATCTAAACCTATTCGTGTTGTTTTTGCTGTTGCCACAAATTTATCTCTGGTTTGTTGAGCATTGGGTTGATTCGCCTTACCGTTGCCAACGTTAGCAACATCAGAGAAGTCACCTGACGAACCTTCAATGATATAGTTCGCATCACCACGAACGAAACCATATAGCTTCACTTCAGTATCTGATTTTGTACTTAGGGCTTTCGGTGCAGCTGCTGATTGTTGTGGGGTTGCTTTGACTTGTTCTATTTGCACTGCTTGAGTTTGCTGAACTTGTTGCTGCTGTAATACTAATGCTTTTAATGCTTCAATTTCTTGGCGCAGCTGCTTAATTTCTTTTTGCTCTTGTGTTTCAGCATGTGCAACAGTCCCCATCATCAATGTTGTTACTGCTACTGCTAATCCTTTAGCTAAAAACTTTCCTGTTAAAACTTGACTCATTAAATTCTCCATAGTGAACACATGTTCATTGGCATTGGAAGTTCGGTGATTTCAACTGAAACCTACACCGTGTGGAATATCTATAATTATGAAATAGCTTGGTTATGATCTCGAAAGACGACTCACGCAATATATGTCGAGTTAAAAGCCCACGTATCATGTCATGTATTTGACTGGACTTACACTTTTAACCCTAGCTACACAACAAGCTACTTGAAAACATCAAGAATTTAACAACTTTCAAATCAGTTTGAAATCATTTTTATCTCATACTTTTATCTATAATATGTATTAACCACACTTTTAAAATAGATTGCTTTTTTTTCAGTCAGCTTTAATTCATATTTCATGATGACTGTGATTGCTGATCGACTCTCCCCCAAAATACGATAGGCAATAGAAGCACTATGCTGATATAAACAATATAGGTTAGATATTTTGCATAGCCTAAATAATCCCCCAATATCCCACTCAACATATATAAGCCACCACTTACCGTCGCCATAATTGAGACTTGAAAAGTAAAATCAGTCCCGGCCAGACGCTTACGGCTGTATTGCATAATGAGCGTCAGCATTACCACCAAGAGCATTGCCGAAACCAGATCTTCTGCTGCATTAATAGTATAAATCAGCCAGTTTTCGACTTTAAGCTGGGCTTCATATTGTGCTGCCAGCCAGGCATAGGCCATTAAGCTCAGTATTTTGAGAATCGAAAAAGACATCAAACAAGAGCGACGCGAAAAAAACTTCAGGCAATAACCTGCCAAACCGGCCCCGATCAAGGCGGCACCTGCACCCAGCATGGTCACATATACGCCGATCTGGCTGAAACTCAGACCGAGATCGACCATTAAAGGCTTCAGCAAAGGGCCAGACAGCCCATCCGCGACTTTAAATGTCAGCAAGACCAGCAACCAGCAACGCAAGCCTGGATGTGTATAAAAATACTGAAAATAGGCTTTGATTTTTATTTTACTGGAAGCGGTAATTTGCTCAGATGCGATCGAGCGATGCTGTGGCTCTTTAAATTTTAAAACAGGCAGTGTGTTTATAAAAACCAGTGCAGCCAAAAGCAAAAAAGTGCTTTGCCACTGCAACAGATCTAAAAACAGTAAAATCGCACCACCACCGACAATGAAACCCAAACGTGATCCAATCACCTGAAAGGTATTGCCCCAGTGCTGCTGTTCATTTTTCAGAATATTGACTGCCAGTGCATCGGTGGCAATATCCTGTGTCGCCCCCACCCCATTCATAAATAATAACGCAATAAAAAAGGCCAATAGATAAACCGGCTGATCTAAAGCCTGAATGGGCAAAAAGGACAAGGCGATCAGCACTGCCACCGAGAGCAATTGCAGCGGAATAATCCAGCTTCGATAATGCCCTGTGGCTTGAGAGCCATAACGATCGACCAATGGCGCCCAAAACACCTTGATTGACCAAGGCAGCATGAGCAGGCCAAAACCACCGATCTGTGCCAGCGACACTCCTTCTGCCCGTAAGATCACCGGCAAAGCATGGGTCATAAATCCGACTGGCAATCCTTGCGCCCAATACAGGGAAAACAACACAATGTAAGTATTCCGCATATTCGGCATGCTGGGTCCTTAATAGGCAAAAGAAGCAGAAATCATTCAACAAGCTGGACATTTTGCCAATGAAAAAACCAAAGTAAAAGCCTAATATCATTAAAAATAAAGAAAAATATGTGTCAGGAAGAGACTTTAAGCATGACCAAAAAGCACTTTCCAGAATTACCTCCCTTGGTGCCCAGTCGAGGCAATCGACTCAGCCGTTATTTTTTTAAACGGATCTTTTTAGTGCAGGGCTGGCAGCTTGAAGGTGAGTTTCCCAATTTACCAAAAGCCGTTGCGATTATTTCTCCACATACGTCCAATATTGATGCCTGGCATGGTTTTATTGCACTCTTAGCTATCGGGTTAAAGGTCACTATTTTTGGTAAAAACAGCTTGTTCCATACCCCATTAAAGCCCTTACTTGAATGGATTGGGGTGATTCCGGTGGTTCGGGATAGTCCACAAGGTCATACTCAGCAGATCGTGGAAATCATCAAGCGAAAACCCCAGATTTGGGTCGGTATGGCACCCGAAGGTTCACGTAAAGCGCCAGAAAAAATCCGCAGTGGTTTTTATCATATTGCCGATCAGGCCGGCCTGCCTATTGTCATGCTGGCTTTTGATTATGATATTAAAACCATTCATATTCTGGGTGTCTATCAGCCGACGGGCGATTATGAACATGATCTGGTGCAGATTTATGCACATTATCAAGGCAAGATTTCGGCAAAAAATCCGGACTGGATTGCCCGGCCTTTACAAAAGCTGTTGAAAAAAGACTAGGCAAAATCCTGTTTTTTTGCTCTGATAGCCTATATTTTGATGATTTAGTGATCATTTCCTACAATGAAATTAGCGTCTTATGCTCTGATTGGCTGTCTTGGCCTCAGTCTGGCTGCATGTGATAAAGCCAGTAAAACCACACCGACTCCTACACCACTTCAGGCCCGCGAACCCGTGATTGCAATTGCACTTGGCGGCGGCGGTGCGAAAGGCTTCGCCCATATTGGCGTGATTAAGGTACTGGAGTCACACGGCATTAAACCGAAAATTGTCACAGGCACAAGTGCCGGCAGTTTTGTCGGCAGTCTATATGCCAGCGGCAAATCACCGTATCAGTTGCAGCAAATTGCCTTGAACTTTAAGGAATCGGACATCCGTGATTTAACCTTAAATCGACAAGGGATTATTGCCGGACAAAAATTGCAGAATTTCGTCAATAAAAATGTGGCGAACAAACCGATTGAACAATTCCCAATTCGTTTTGCTGCAGTTGCCACTCGCCTGGACAATGGGCGTAAAGCTGACTTTATTAAAGGCAATGCCGGACAGGCGGTTCGTGCTTCCTGTAGTATTCCGAATGTATTTGTGCCTGCCGTGATTGGCGGCATCAAATATGTCGATGGCGGTCTGATTAGCCCAATTCCGGTCAAGACCGCCAAAGATATGGGAGCAGACATTGTCATTGCCGTGGATATTTCTGCCCGTCCGGATGGTAATAAAGCCTTGAATATGTGGGGCGTACTGGATCAGACCCTAAATATTATGGGACAGCAAAGCATTAATGAAGAGTTGAGTCAGGCCACTGTGGTGATTCAGCCCAAAGTCGGCCATATCGGTACTTTGGACCTGAAAGCCAGCAATGCCACCATTCTGGAAGGTGAAAAGGCGGCTCAGCTGAAAATCCGTACTATTGAAAAAGCTATTAGCAACTTTAAGCAGTCGCCAGCGGCATTTAAACCGCCCCGTCAGGCAAAATTTTGATGCATGAATTTTTTATATTCATCTGCTGCCGCATCTGCTACATTGAAGATCAATCATATAAAGATGATGATTAATTAAATACTTAGCGATATAGGTCACGATATGGAATTAGTTCTTGAACCTTGGCACTGGTTTGTATTAGGCATCCTTCTGATTCTGTCGGAATTACTGCTGCCCGCATTTGCTGCCCTGTGGTTCGGGATCGGTGCCATCATGGTTGGCGTCCTGTACTGGATGTTCCCGATGATGGGACTGACGACCCAGCTCCTGACCTGGATCGTTCTTTCTGTTCTGTGTACGCTGCTCTGGTTCAAGTTTATCAAGCCACTTTCCATTGACAAGACCAAAGCCGGTCTATCGCGTGAAGCGACCATTGGTCAGGTGGGCATGGTGATTCAGACTAATCTGGATCATGGGCAAATCCGGGTGCGCTTTCCGATGCCAGTTTTAGGTTCGGATGAATGGGAATGTCGTACTCTGGATCAGGTTCAGGTCGGTGACCGTGTTCGCGTCGTGGATATTCTGGGGAATGATCTGGTGGTTCAACCCCACAGCACACATTATCAAAATGAAAAAGGTGAATAAGATATGTCTGGTGGAACTATAATTGTTATCGCATTTTTGGCCTTTGTGGCGATTACAATTTTTAAAGGGGTACGTATTGTCCCGCAAGGTTATAAATGGATCGCACAACGCTTGGGCAAATACCATACGACGCTGAATCCGGGTCTGAATTTTGTCATTCCGTATATTGATGAAGTGGCTTATAAAGTCACCACCAAAGATATTGTGCTGGATATTCCTTCACAGGAAGTGATTACCCGTGATAATGCCGTGTTACTCATGAATGCGGTGGCCTATATCAACCTGACCACACCTGAAAAAGCGGTCTACGGCATTGAAAACTATTCTTGGGCAATTCAAAACCTGGTACAAACCTCATTACGTTCGATTGTCGGTGAAATGGATCTGGATGATGCACTATCATCACGTGATCATATTAAAGCACGTTTAAAATCCAGTATTTCCGATGATATCTCGGACTGGGGTATCACGCTTAAAACCGTTGAAATTCAAGACATTAAACCGTCAGTCACCATGCAAACCGCGATGGAAGAACAGGCCGCTGCTGAACGTCAACGTCGTGCAACCGTGACCAAAGCGGATGGTGAAAAACAGGCTGCCATTCTGGAAGCGGATGGTCGTCTGGAAGCATCGCGCCGTGATGCAGAAGCACAGGTGGTTCTGGCTGAATCTTCACAACGTGCGATTGATATGGTGACTTCGGCAATTGGTAGTAATGAGATTCCGGTTGCCTATTTACTCGGTGAGCAATATATCAAGGCCATGCAAGATATGGCCAAATCACCAAATGCCAAAACGGTGGTCTTGCCTGCAGACGTGCTGAACACGATTCGAGGCGTGATGGGTCGTCCGCCTCAGTAAAAATTTTCATTTTCAAATCCATAGGCAGCGTATTCGCTGCCTATTTTTCGTTTAAACACGAAAATCTCAGCAAAGATTTGGAATTTATGCTTAAATTTCGCGTTATTTTTTGAAATCCTTTGGGCTTTGATGCCAGATCTGTGTTTCGCCACAGCATTTATCATCAACATAAGTCCTTATTCGATTACTGTCCAACTCGAAAATGGATACCGTATGAGCTCCCTAAATCCAACGTTAATTACCTTTCTTTTTTATATTGTCGCCATGGTGGTGATCGGCCTGATGGCTTATCGTGCGACCACAAACTTTTCCGATTACATTTTAGGGGGCCGTCGTTTAGGTAGTTTTGTTACTGCACTTTCCGCTGGGGCTTCCGATATGAGTGGCTGGCTGCTAATGGGCCTGCCCGGTGCAATTTATCTTTCCGGTTTGTCGGAAATGTGGATTGCGATTGGCCTGATTATTGGTGCCTGGTTAAACTGGTTGCTGGTGGCTGGCCGCTTGCGGGTACATACGGAAGTTCAGCACAATGCCCTGACCCTTCCAGATTATTTTTCCAATCGTTTTAACGACCAGAAGAAAATTTTACGTATTGTATCGGCTTTTGTGATTCTGATTTTCTTTGCGATTTACTGTGCCTCAGGCATGGTGGCAGGTGCGCGCCTGTTCGAAAGCATGTTTGAAATGTCCTACACGACGGCGCTCTGGATCAGTGCCATTGCCACCATCAGTTATGTATTTATTGGCGGTTTCCTGGCAGTCAGCTGGACCGATACCATTCAGGCCGGCCTGATGATCTTTGCGCTGTTGCTCACGCCAATTGTGACCCTTTTGACCTTCTCTGATATGTCTCAGGTCACTCTGGCGCTTGAAGCAGCACGTCCACAGGCCATGAATCTGGTCGGTGACTTAAGTACGGTGGCCATCCTGTCGCTACTGGCATGGGGCTTGGGTTATTTTGGTCAGCCACATATTCTGGTGCGCTTTATGGCGGCAGATTCAGTCAAGTCAATTCCAAATGCACGCCGTATTGGTATGACCTGGATGATCCTGTGCTTAGCTGGTGCCGTGGCTGCCGGTTTCTTTGGCATTGCCTATTTCCAGCAACATCCGGAACTGGCCAGTGTGGTGAATGCCAATCCTGAAACTGTATTTATGGAATTGACCAAAATTCTGTTCAACCCATGGATTGCCGGTATTGTCCTGGCTGCGATTTTGGCTGCGGTAATGAGTACTTTAAGCTGTCAGCTTCTGGTCTGCTCAAGTACGCTGACAGAGGATTTTTATAAATCCTTCCTGCGCAAAAATGCATCTCAAAAAGAACTGGTTTGGGTTGGCCGTTTTATGGTGCTGCTGATTGCCCTGCTGGCAATCTGGATGGCGGGTAATCCTGAATCGAAAGTGCTGGGTCTGGTCGCTTATGCCTGGGCCGGTTTTGGTGCTGCATTTGGCCCGCTGATCATTCTGTCCCTGTTCTGGAAACGCATGACTTTGAATGGTGCCTTGGCAGGTATGATTATGGGTGCAGTGATGGTGATTTTATGGAAAAACCTGTTCGCAGCAACAGGTGTCTATGAAATTATCCCGGGCTTTATCTGCTCATTCATTGCCATCATTGTAGTGAGCTTGATGGGTAAAGTACCTACGGCTGAAATTACCGATCGTTTTGAACAGGCTGAACGTCTGTATAACGAAACCAAGTAAAAATTAACGATCAAAAAAAGCGGACTTTAAGTCCGCTTTTTTAATACCTGAACAATTACTCAAAATAAAAACAATGAACAGATTCAAGCCATTTTAATTTTTACGCTGGAGTAAAAACTGAGTGATAGAGATCAGCTCTGCCGCCTGATCATCAAAATGAGCAAGTGCGGCTAAGGCCTGATCATGCAATTGCTGTGCATAGGCTTTGGCCTGTTCCAGCCCCATCAAGGCAGGATATGTCGATTTTTCTACCTGCTCATCCTTGCCAGCTGTTTTACCCAACACTTCGGTATCAGAAATAATATCCAGAATATCGTCCTGCACCTGGAAGGCCAGACCAATCGCCTGTCCAAACTCACGCAGCTTTGGAATCGCCAGATCTGTACCTTCAAAGATTGTGACCGCCGCCATCATGATCGCAGCACTCATCAAGGCACCGGTTTTATTACGATGAATGGTTTCTAATACGTCCTGATCAATTTTTTTGCCTTCGGACTGCAAATCCAACACCTGACCATTGACCATTTTCGAAGAGGCTGTGGCCAGAATCTGCATTTGTTTTAGCACAATCGAAGCATCTACCGCAGGACCTTGATCAAACAGACGACTGCCTAAAATTTCAAAGGCCATCGACTGTAGAATATCACCTGCCAAAAGCGCGGTATCTTCACCATAAGCCACATGACAGGTCGGCTGACCACGGCGCAGCAAATCATTGTCCATACACGGCAGATCATCATGTGCCAGTGAATAACAATGGATAAATTCAATCGCAACCGCCGCACGGCGTACCGCCGCGGTATTCTGATTCGGTTTTAGTGCTGCTGTGGCATAGCATAATGCTGGACGAACACGCTTCCCTCCCAGCATCACGGCATGATGCACCGCCGACTTTAAAGGTTCAGGAATGGCAAAGGCATCTAGGGCTGTCAGTAAATCTTGTTGAATACGATGTTGTGCTTGAGTCAATGCATGGATTGATACGTCAGTAATAGATGACACATTTGCCTCGAATACATAGTCCGGAAGGATGAAAATAACAAGTTTGAGCCACTTGTCCTGATAAGCACTATTGTACCTACAATCGCCTTGAATTTTCAGCTTTATCTGTGGATTGATTTAAAGCAGCAATAGATATCAAAATATGTTCCTCCACTAAAAAACCACTGCCGCGACAGCGCTACTGTCCCAGAGTTGAAGTGCTTGGATTTATCAAGTGCCTGTGGCAGAGATGCCACACATTGCCCATCACCACAGGACGTCGTGTATGGGCAATAAGAGACCTTTGCCTACCTTGGGTCTTTCCAAAGTAGGATTTCACCTGCACAAATCCATTTAAACTTTTAAAGGAAAGATGAGGCTGGACAATATCTACCTCTAAATATAAACAAGTTTAGATATTTAAACGTATTCTCTGATAGCTTTTATTACTTCCTACCATGCCAACGATAGCTGAGTCAAAATTTTGGCCAGTAATGGTCACAACAGTAATTTTCTCAGGCTAAATAATGGGTCGGCAAATCAAACTAGAGCAAAACATCTTCAGGAACGCGTACCCAACCTTCCATCAACACACGTGCACTGCGACTCATGATGGCTTTTTTCACTTTCCACTCTCCATTTTCCTGACTTGCTTGTGCGCCTACTCTTAAAGTCCCCGAAGGATGGCCAAAACGCACGGCTTCACGCTCTACACCGCCTGCCACCCGATTCACCAGAGTCCCCGGAATGGCTGCCGCCGTACCAATTGCCACCGCAGCTGTGCCCATCATGGCATGATGCAGTTTCCCCATAGACAAGGCACGAACCAGAATATCGGCATCTGCTTCGGCAACCACCTTGCCACTTGATGAGGTATAAGTTTTGGATGGCGCTACAAAAGCGATTTTTGGGGTGTGCTGACGGTTAGCTGCTTCGCTAATGTCCTGAATCAATCCCATCTGCTTCGCAGCATAAGCACGAATGGTTTCAAACTTTGCCAGCGCTGCCGCATCATTATTCATATGATCCTGAAGCTCGGTGCCGTTATAACCCAAATCTCCCGCATTCAAAAACACGGTGGGAATGCCGGCATTAATCATGGTGACTTCAAAACTGCCAATATTGGGAACTTCCAGCGTATCGACCAGATTACCTGTCGGAAACATCGAACCGCCTTCGCCATCATCATCGGCAGGATCTAAAAACTCGATCTGTACTTCGGCTGCCGGAAAAGTCACACCATCCAGTTCAAAATCGCCCAACTCCTGAACTTGACCATTTCGCATTGGTACATGCGCAATAATGGTTTTTTGAATATTGGCCTGCCAGATGCGGACTGTACACAGCCCATTTTCCGGAATACGTGATCTATCAATCAGATCATTAGAAATGGCAAAAGCTCCCACTGCTGCGGTGAGATTACCGCAATTACCACTCCAGTCCACAAAAGGACGGTCAATTGCCACCTGACCAAATAAATAATCAACATCATGATCGGCCTGCTGGCTTTTTGACAGAATCACGGTCTTGCTGGTACTTGAACTGGCGCCGCCCATACCATCGATCTGTTTAGCATAAGGATCTGGGCTACCAATCACGCGCAGCAGAAGCTGATCACGAATCCGGCCGGCCTGTTGTGCTTCTGCGGGCAAATCATCCAGCTTAAAAAAAACGCCTTTACTGGTGCCTCCACGCATATAGGTTGCAGGAATCTTGATTTGGGCTGCAAAACTCATGAATTGTTTCATCCTTTGGCTTGTCTTTGTTTTGGTAAAAGTTATGGAATACTTATGAGAAGAGTATAATCGCTTTAAAGCCAAGGAAGTTCAGTGCTCCGACCTAAGTATAAAAAATCAGCATTCGTATCAGAGCAAAAAAACAGGAAACTCATCAGTTACAATGTCAATAAAATTAATATATTGATTCAGTTATCTTTTATTTAATTTATTTTTATAATTTTTTATTATAAATCTGATAATAATATTTCATTCAAAGTCTTGCACTAGGTTTCTGAACTTTGTTCCATTACAATCTTTATACTTATTTTTTCCATTGTCGGGCTGAACACTTTGAATAACGAGTCTTCACAACTTCAGCGTGGCTTAAAGAACCGTCATATTCAGTTGATCGCCATGGGCGGTGCAATTGGCACAGGCTTATTCTTAGGTTCCGCACAGGTGATCCAATCTGCGGGTCCTTCTATTATTTTGGGCTATGCCATTGGTGGCTTGATTGCATTTTTAATCATGCGTCAATTGGGTGAGATGATTGTTCATGAACCTGTCGCAGGTTCATTCAGCCATTTTGCTTATAAATACTGGGGCAAGTTCCCCGGTTTCCTTGCGGGCTGGAACTACTGGATTTTATATATCCTGGTGGCCATGACCGAACTTACTGCCGTTGCGAAATATATTAACTATTGGTGGCCTTTTATTCCAGCTTGGGCATCGGTACTGTTTTTCTTTATCGTGATTACCCTGGTCAACCTCGGCAATGTGAAATTCTACGGTGAATCAGAATTTTGGCTTTCAATCATTAAAGTGACTGCAGTTATCTCGATGATTGTCTTCGGTTTATATCTGATCTTGACTGCAGATGCTTCCTCGACTGCGTCTTTCAGTAATTTATGGACTGCAGGTGGTTTCTTCCCGAATGGCTTTGAAGGTCTGTTCTTCATGCTGGCCTTCCTGATGTTTGCCTTCGGTGGGATTGAACTGATCGGTATGGCAGCAGCAGAAGCTGAAAATCCAGAGAAGACCATTCCGAAAGCGATTAATCAGGTGGTGTTCCGTATCCTGATTTTCTATGTGGGTGCATTGACGATTTTGTTATCACTGGTGCCCTGGAATCAGCTTGAGCTAGGTGGTCTGGATAAAAGTCCATTTGTAATGATTTTCAGTCAACTGGGCATTGGCTGGGCAGCACACTTACTGAACTTTATTATTTTAACGGCTGCACTGTCTGTCTATAACAGCGGTATGTATGCCAATAGCCGCATGCTCTATGGTCTGGCTCAGCAAGGAAATGCACCTAAAGTCTTCATGCAAGTGAATAAACAAGGTACTCCGATTGCTGCGGTATTGTTTTCTGCCGCGCTGATTTTCGGCTGTGTATTACTTAACTACTTTGTTCCTGAAGATGCATTAAGCCACTTGATTTATATTGTGGTCGGTGCGTTAGTGTTGAACTGGGCGATGATTACGCTGACCCATCTGAAATTTATTCAGAGTATGAAAAAGCTCGGACAGAAAACATCGTTCCCTGCGCTGTGGTCACCTGCAAGCAACATCTTGGTACTGGGCTTTATTGCAACTATTCTTTACATTATGTGGACACAAGGATTCCAGGAATCGGTCTATATGATTCCTGTCTGGATTGTGATCATGTTAGGCCTGTTTAAGTTGCTTAAACCGAAAAATAGCTAATCACGTTATTTAAATGAGATTTGAAAAAGTTATTGCTCCAGCAATAACTTTTTTTTTGCTTTATTTTGCAGTACATTAACCGTTCTTTGCGCCCTTAGCTTAACTGGATAGAGCAGTTGCCTCCTAAGTGACCGGCGTGGGTTCGAGTCCTGCAGGGCGCACCAAATCAATAGCTGAACATACAAAAATATAGTCTGAAAGCCTTTAAACACAAGGTTTTATAATAAAAACATAGCAGAACATAACAAAATAAATAAGGATATAGTTGCAAGCTATAAGGATATATACGAGGATATATTGAATTCTATCCATTTTTATATCCTTATTCCTATTATGGCCAAACACATAACACCGCTTTCAGATTCCAAATGCACCAGCGCCAAGCCACAAGATAAAGATTATTCTTTATATGACGGGCATGGTCTGATCCTATTTGTTCGAAAGAGTGGTACGAAGGTATGGCGATATAAATATAAAAAAGCCAATGGCAAAGATGGGTTAATGACTCTAGGTAACTTCCCTGCATTAAGCCTAAAATCTGCAAGGGATAAACGCCGTACTTATGAACAACTGCAGGCGGAAGGTATGGATCCTATCGAATATGAAGAAATCCAAAAGTATAAAAAGGACAATTCTTTTAGTTTTGAAGCCATAGCCCGCGACTGGCATAAGGAATATAGCAATACAGGCAGATGGATACCTGATACCGCAAACAAGGCATTAAGAAACTTAGAGGACTATGTATTCCCCTTGATCGGGGACAAGTCTATTGATGAAGTGAAGCCGAGAGATTTAGTTATGGTTTTGCGGTCAATTGAGGAAAAAGGATTTGCTGAGGTACTAAAAAAAACAAGACAGAGATTTAGCTCCATTTTTGCTTATGCAATCTCAAGAGGTTTGTTAGAAGAAAACCCGTCCTATTTTTTAAAGGACGTATTTGTTAAGACCAACAAGGCGAAGCACTACCCGCAATTGCCACTTGAGCGATTACCTGAGTTACTGCAAAGATTGAGTAATGATACCGGCTACCCATTAACGCGATTGTGTGCGGGGTTCACATTGCACACCTTTGCACGCTCTAGTGAAATACGTTTTGCTCGCTGGTCCGAGTTCGACCTTATAAAAGGGATATGGACTATTCCACCAGAGAGAGAATTGATTGAGGGCCAAAAGTTTTCTAATCGTGGTGCAAAAATGAAAACAGAACACCTGATACCCCTATCCCCTCAAGTCATTTCCATTCTTAACGAGATTCATGTCTATAGTCACATGACTAAAAATGTCTTTCCAAAGAACGGCGACCCTCAAGGTTTTATCAGTGAAACTACAATCAATAATACTTTGCGCCGTTTAGGATATGACACTGATAACGAGATATGCGGGCATGGCTTTAGGGGTATGGCTTGTTCTGCCCTGGTGCAAAGCACTCTATTTCAAACGGAAGCAGTAGAGAAGCAAATGAGTCACCAAGAACGTGACCAGGTACGTTTGGCATATACGCACCAAGCAGAATATTTAGAAGAACGGAAAGCTATGCTGAATTGGTGGAGTGACTACTTAGAGGCGAATCAACATAGGTATATAAGCCCTTATGACTTCACTCAGCAACTTCTAAACAATGATGTCATCAATTTTAAATATGCAAAACTGGCTAAATAACTGGTTTTAACAGTTTGCTAAGTCTAGCCTGACGGGGCGAAAAGTCGGACACCCAATCCGATTGACTTAGCATCATTTTGGGGTGCTGTGGGAGGCACGAGACATGATAAGTTGGTCAACTACCACTATAGAAGAAGCATTAACCTTAGAAGGAAAACATTACGATTTCTTTAGAAGAATATTTGATAGGGTTTGCACTCTTTGTGCTAGACAAGTTAAAGATGGCGAAATAACCAAACGTGCATTTGAAAATACCTTAAAGCTGGAAAATATGCCCAACGCTGACGGCTTTATAAGAGATTTTATGGAGAATATTGAGCATGGTTCACCAAACGATGAGCCTGCAGAAGTCTTAGTTTATTATTATTCCCTGAAAACTTTGGATGCTGCTTTTAAATATTGCTATCAAGCAGAAACCAAAGGTATTAATACTATTAATAAAATGATTTTTGGTGATGATGAGCACAATTATCTTGTCGATGTGATTGATTATTTATCCGATGAACCGTACCGGGTTTGTCGGAGACTTTTTTATTTAAGTTAGGCCACCTGACCTAACGGGTTAATCTTATCATAGTACATTGCTTCAAACTCAAAAGGCGATACATAACCCAGTGCACTGTGTACACGCTTTTTATTGAACCAATCTACCCAGTTTAGTGTCGCAAGTTGTACATCTGCTAAACCTTGCCAATCTGCTTTTAAATATTCAATCACCTCTGTTTTGTATAAGCCATTCACCGTTTCAGCCAGAGCATTATCGTATGAATCACCAGTTGTACCGACTGATGCTCGTAAATTTGCAGCTTCTAAACGATTGGTATAGCGAATAGAAAGATATTGAACACCTCTATCGGAATGATGAATCACATTCTTTGGCATGCCTCGATCGTGCAATGCTTGCTCAAGTGCATCGAGCACCAT
>NZ_VOYD01000030.1:0-33961 GCF_013420435.1 Acinetobacter sp. YH01008 | reverse complement strand
AAGTCACTTCAGTAAAAAAAGGCGATCGGGTGATTATTCCCTTTGTGATTGCATGTGGCCACTGTTTTTTCTGTGAACACGAGCTGATGGCTGCCTGTGAAAATACCAATAGCGGACGTGGTGCGATTATCAATAAAAAACAGATTCCACCAGGTGCCGCCCTGTTTGGTTATAGCCATCTGTATGGCGGTGTACCAGGCGGTCAGGCCGAATATGTGCGGATTCCCAAAGGCAATGTCGGACCGTTTAAGGTTCCCGGCTCCCTGCCTGATGAAAAAGTATTGTTTCTGACCGATATTTTACCCACAGCCTGGCAAGCTGTGACCAATGCCCAGATTGGCCGAGGTTCCAGTGTCGCCATTTATGGAGCTGGGCCGGTCGGTCTGCTGGCTGCGGCCTGCGCACGTATGCTCGGTGCCGAACAGATCTTTATGGTCGATCACCATCCTTATCGCTTGCGTTTTGCTCATCAAACTTATGGGGCGATTCCGGTCAATTTTGATGACGTGGATGCAGCCGAATTCATCATTCAAAATACGGCAGGTTATCGTGGTGTCGATGCGGTGATTGATGCGGTGGGTTTTGAGGCCAAAGGGAGTATGCTGGAAACGGTAATGACCAATCTAAAACTGGAAGGTTCGAGTGGTTCTGCGCTAAGACAATGTATTGCGGCGGTGCGCCGTGGCGGTGTGGTCAGTGTGCCGGGGGTTTATGCCGGTCCAATTCACGGTTTCCTGTTTGGTGATGCCTTCGATAAAGGTCTGACCTTTAAAATGGGACAAACCCATGTGCATAAGTTCCTGCCACAATTACTGGAACATATTGAAAATGGTGATCTTTCGCCAGACCTGATTATTACCCATCGCATGAAACTGGAAGATGCTGCTGAAGGTTATCGCATTTTCGATAAACGTGAAGAAGACTGCCGCAAGATTATCCTGACACCATAAAAATTTAAGCAATAAGAAAGCGCCGTCAGGCGCTTTTTTTGTTTTTTACCGCATTTGATGAATTGTATTTTTTCTATTTTCAATTCACAAAACTTTGATGTCCTTTTCTGTTTTTTCTAAACATCATGCATAGCATGATTGTCACAATGAGATTTAGCACTCAGCCAGAAAATACAAACCTCAAGAAGGAATAAAAAAAATAACACGATGATTTTAAATTAAAAAATTAAAATTCACTTGATTGTTAAATTAATTATGTAGTTTAACTACACCCTCTATTTTTCAATCAAAATATGTTTCATGCTCATTATTAAATAAAACTACAATAGATATATAAGTAATTAATTTTAAAAGTATTTATAGTTTTCAATAAAAATAGCTGCTCAAGCATGCTGACGAGTAGCTATTGATTTTGCAGGGTTGTATAACAGAGGAAATATAACTCTAAATAGCACTTTAAATTCAAAACACCATTTTAAATTCAAAAGCACTTGTCCACAAGCCAAATATTTTAAATTTAAAACCAGAAATTAACTAGAGAGGGAGTTGGTTTGTGGATAAATACAATCTTATTCACATAACTAATTAGGGATAACTTTGTAGTTATCCACATATTTGATCATATTTAGAGCAGACCTTAAAATAATCCTATTCACATATTATTTGAGATACGGCAGGATATTTTAATAAGCCATTCAAATAATAGAATTTAAAAAAACCAGCTTTATCATTTTGTATTTATTATTTTCCAGCTCTATCGCTCTCCACTCTTCAATTCGGCCTTCGCTACGGGTATTTTTCATACACCAACTTTGGCTTCAATGGCTTCTACACGCTATTTTGCAGCATATGTACAATTGATCCTAGTATCGATAGTTATCCTTTAAACCCTGCTAAAATCTTCATATTTATAGTGGCACAATTACTTCCCCACCATGATAAATTGCATTCATCCAGATCTCATACTTGTCTTTATATTGCTTACTTATGGATAATTTTTTTAGGTCGATTAGCCACCGCTTAATTCGACTTTTTTTTGCAGCTAAAATCAGCTGATCATTTGGCAGAAAAGCACGACCTAGGTTGGAATGCTTCTAAAATAATTCAGATGATATTCGCATAAATTTTGCATCAAAAAAGCGCCTCGAAAGGCGCTTTTTAAAATCATCTTAATCAGGTATCAATGTCTGCATTCAAGGCATTTTCTTCAATGAAGGCACGACGTGGTTCCACATCATCGCCCATCAGACAAGAGAACATGCGGTCTGCTTCAATCGCATCGGTGACTGTCACTTGCAGCATGTTACGGTTATCCGGATCCATGGTGGTTTCCCACAACTGTTCCGCATTCATCTCACCCAGACCTTTATAACGCTGGATCATCATACCGCGACGCGAGTCAGACAGAATATGCTGCCAAACCTGATGAAAATTGTTCACGTTAATCTTACGATCACCCTTTTGTAAATAAGCACCTTCTTCAAGCAGGCTGAACCAGCTCTTCGAATTCTTTAATAAACGTGCATATTCACTTGAACCTAAAAGCACAGAGTCTAATAGATAACTATGTGGCAGGTTATGCACATAGATGGTGATTCTTGGTAACCAGCTTTGAGTTTTCTGACCATCTGCCAGTTCTTTCTCGAAAGATTCCAGCGTTAATTCTGGACGTAGCGTCGGCTGAATGGCTTCAATCGCTGCACGCAGGTTTTCACCCCAAGTTTCGACATAACTTTTATCTTCAAGCTGATCGAGTTTAAAGGCGTCCAGCGACAGCAAAGCATCGAGCAAGCTCGCCGGATAACGCTGGGTTAAACGCGCCAAGCTCTTCTGTGAGGTTTGATAATCGGCAATCACCCTTGCCAGTGCTTCACCACGAATCGCAGGTGCTTCAGCACTGATATGCAGTTCTAGCTCGTCAATGGCATTGGAAATCAGGTAAGTTTCCAGTGCATCGTTATCTTTGATGTACTGTTCCTGCTTGCCTTTTTTCAGCTTGTAGAGTGGTGGCTGGGCGATATAGATATGACCACGCTCGACCAGTTCCGGCATCTGACGGAAGAAGAAGGTCAACAGCAGCGTACGAATGTGCGAACCATCGACGTCAGCATCGGTCATGATAATGATTTTATGGTAACGCAATTTGTCCGGGTTATATTCTTCACGACCAATACCACAGCCAAGTGCAGTAATCAGTGTGCCGACTTCCGCAGAGGAAATCATCCGGTCGAAACGCGCACGCTCTACGTTCAGAATCTTACCTTTCAGCGGCAAAATCGCCTGCATTTTACGGTTACGGCCTTGCTTCGCAGATCCACCCGCAGAGTCACCCTCGACCAGATACAGTTCAGACAAGGCTGGATCTTTTTCCTGACAATCGGCCAGCTTACCTGGAAGACCGGCAATATCCAGTGCGCTCTTGCGACGGGTCATTTCACGGGCTTTACGCGCTGCATCACGGGCACGCGCGGCATCAATAATTTTGCCGGCAATCGATTTCGCTGCTTGTGGATTTTCTAAAAGATATTCAGAAAATGCCTTGTTCATGGCCTGCTCAACCGCAGTTTTTACTTCACTCGACACCAGTTTTTCTTTGGTCTGCGAAGAGAATTTTGGATCAGGCACTTTCACCGAGACGATCGCGGTTAAACCTTCACGGGCATCATCCCCCGAGACTGCAACTTTTTCCTTTTTCAGGATATTTTCGCTGTCCATATAGTTATTTAAACCACGGGTCAGTGCAGCACGGAAACCGGCCAAATGTGTACCACCATCCTTTTGCGGGATGTTATTGGTAAAGCAGCGTACGTTTTCCTGATAAGAATCATTCCACTGTAATGCCACTTCTACCGTAATGCCGGTATCGAGCTGTGCAGTAGTGAAATGGAAAATATCGTTCAGATGCGTTTTGCCTTCGTTAATGTATTTAACGAACTCAGATAAACCACCTTCATAGTCATAGATATTTTCAAGGTTGACGCGCTCATCGCGAAGTACAATGCGTACACCTGCGTTCAGAAACGATAGTTCACGCAAACGACGCGCCAGAATATCGACATTGAATATGGTTTGGCTAAAAGTTTCAGCACTTGGGTAAAAACGTACAGTGGTACCTGACGTTTCGGTTATCCCTGTTTCACGTAATTTATAAACAGGATCACCATGACGGTATTCCTGTTCATAAGTTTTACCTGCACGACTGATGTTCAACAGTAGTTTTTCAGAGAGTGCGTTGACCACAGACACACCTACGCCATGCAGACCGCCTGAGACCTTGTAACTGTTGTCATCAAACTTACCGCCGGCATGCAGAATGGTCAAAATCACCTCTGCCGCAGACACGCCTTCTTCAGGGTGAATATCGGTTGGAATACCACGACCGTTGTCAGAAACTGAAACCGATTCATCTTCATGGATCGTCACTAAAATTTCATCACAGTGGCCTGCCAGGGCTTCATCAATCGAGTTATCGACTACCTCAAACACCATGTGGTGCAAGCCTGTGCCATCGTCTGTGTCACCAATGTACATGCCCGGACGCTTACGTACTGCGTCTAAACCACGTAATACCTTGATGCTAGAGGAATCATAAGCCTTTTCAATGGTTTGTTCTGTTTGAGAAGCAGCTTGATCTTCTGAACTCATGGTTTCTCCCTAGTGAAAAATAGGTCTATCCCAAGATGGGTAAAACTAAAAAAATACTATTGCACAACAACCTGAACTGTACCGTTTTCAACATTGAATAACTGATATGAGATAGACAAATCATGTAAGTGCTTTTGTACTGATTCATGGTCTAAGGTGGTAATAAAAACTTGACTACCAAGTTGGCTCAATCGCTCAATTAAACGTTGTTGTGCGGTTAAATCTAATTCTGCTGTCACATCATCTAATAATACCACAGTTTCCTTATTACAAGAATGCAGCATTGCGATTTGCGACAGTTTTAACGCCATCATCAGCAGCTTTTTTTGCCCGCGTGACAGGATCACATCGGCATCCCCCAGAGGGGTTTTCAGACGTAAATCTGCGCGATGTGGACCGTATTCTGTATAACGTCTTTCCAGATCTTTTGCATGCTGATTGGTCAGATCATTCAGCAGGCCGGTTTCACTATGAAAACCCGGACTGTATTCCAGACTGATCTGCAGATCAGGCAACAGCTGCTGCAGATCATCTTCAAAAAAGGACTTCCACTGTTCCACGATACCCGCACGCTGCGAATGTAAAATCTCGCCATATTCGCTCAGCATCTGGTTCCAAGGCTCCAAATCGGACAGACTCAAGAAACGTTTGCTTTTGAGCAAACTATTGCGCTGCTTCAAGGCACGCGAATAATATTGCCAGGCATGATAAAACTCAGGTTCCACGTGGAACATTAACCAGTCTAAAAGTTGACGTCGTGGCTTGGCACCATGATCAATAATATCGGTGCTTTGTGGGTCAATCAGCTGCAAAGGCAATAGCTTGGCGAGTTGGCCCTGCGTTGCCACCAGATCACCATTGACCTTGATCAGCTGTTCCCCGCTGGCCATTTTTTGCATGCCGATTTTTTCGGTCGCGGACTGTGCAAACACAATCGCGTCCTGTGCGCCATGCTGAATATAATTTTTCGGGATATGGGTACGGAAAGAACGACCGGCAGCAAGTAAATGAATCGCTTCTAAAATCGAGGTTTTGCCTGAACCATTTTGGCCATAAAAAACATTAAACGGCTGCAATCCGTGGAGAGCAACCGTCTTTAAATTCCGTACACGCTCAATATGTAAACGCGTAATATGCATGTCTTATACGAGTATCAATAGCCGCGACTTAAACACGCATCGGCATGACGACATAAGTTTGATCGGTATGTGCCGGGTCTTGTACTAACACAGACTGATTGGCTTCAGTCATGGTCATGGAGACATCATCACCATCCAGCACACCCAGCACCTCAATCAAGTACTGCGCATTAAACGACATCTCCAGCGGTGAGTCAGCATATTGAATGGCTAAGTCCTCAATCGCTTCATCCTGTTCCGGGTTATTGGCGCGAAGTTGCAGGGAATCGGCATTAAAATTCAGGAATACACCACGGAGTTTTTCATTACTTAAAATCGCGACACGCTGCAAAGACTGCTTGAACACATCATGCGCAATCATCACGATTTTGTCACCGCCACGTGGAATCACACGACGATAATCCGGGAATTTACCATCAATCAGTTTGGTGGTAAAACGCACGGTAATATCGGCCTGTTCCTTGTCACGGCTTGGCATATTGATGGTCACATTCAGCAGTTCACGACCAATCAGCAAAGATAACTGCTCATCTTCAACACTGAGCAGACGCTGTAATTCCGCAACGGCTTTACGTGGCACAATCGCTTGAATCGGCTGGGTCGCAGTAGATTGAGCCGCAGTTTCACAAAGCGCCAGACGGTGGCCATCGGTGGTCACAGCACGTAGCTGATTAGCATCAATTTCCAGCAAAGTACCGGTCAGGTAAAAACGCACATCCTGCACCGCCATCGCAAAGGCAGTTTTCTCGAATAAACGCTTCAGCTCACGCTGGGTAACAGTTACTTGCGTACCTTGGGTGTTTTCAGTATTCAGTAATGGATAATCATCAGCAGGCAAGGTACCCAGTACAAAACGGCTGTTACCTGATTTGAGAATGCAGCGCTGATCTTCAGTAATATGCAAATCCACCAATGCCGCTGAAGGAAGTGACTTACAGATATCAATCAGCTTACGCGCCGGAACTGTGGTTTCCCCGGCCTGCAAACATGCACCTTCAGCCAGTGCGGTACTGGCCACCAGTTCAACCTCAAGGTCGGAACCGGTCACCGTTAATGCCTGGGCAGTCACCTGAATTTTCAGGTTAGATAAAATATTTAAGGTATGGCGACGTTCAACCGCTCCTACGACATGTGAGAGAACATTCAGTAAGCTTTCTTTCGCGATTTTTAAACGCACGGTGCATTCCTCTAAAGCTGAAGATTAATATAGAAAAAGTGAATTTTTAACGGTTTACTATGCGGCAAAAGCAGCCGCATAGCAAGAATAGAATTTGAGCGATTTAGGTCAACTTTGCAACAGACGTTGCAGGTTTTTATAGTCTTCGTTAAAGATTGGATCTTCCTCACGCAGGCTCTGCACTTTCTCACAGGCATGCATCACGGTACTGTGATCACGACCACCAAAAGCCATGCCAATTTCTGGAAAACTGTCGCCAGTCAGTTCACGTGCCAGACCCATCGCCAGCTGACGTGGACGGGCATAAATTCGGGTGCGTTTCGGTCCGACAATCTCTTTTAAGGGAATACGGAAATATTCACTGACCACACGCTGAATATTTTCAGTACTGATGGTGCGGGCACGAATCGCCAGCACATCTTTTAAGGATTCACGCACCACATCCAGATCAATCGGTGTGCCTTTAAAACGTGAAATCGCCACCACTTTGTTTAGCGCACCTTCCAGTTCACGCACGTTAGCCACCACCTGCTGCGCAATAAACAGGGCACAGTTACGCGGTAAATCCACCTGATTGCTTTCGGCTTTTCTTAATAAAATTTCAATCCGGGTTTCAATATCCGGTGGTTCAACCCCGACCGACAAGCCCCAGGAAAACCGTGAAACTAAACGTGGATCCAGTTCAGTCAGTTCTTTTGGATAGCGGTCCGAGGTCAGAATAATCTGCTTAGATTCATCTAAAAGTGCGTTAAAGGTGTAGAAAAATTCTACCAGGCTGGCTTCTTTACCGGCCAGTAAATGGATGTCATCGACCAGTAACAAATCCAGAGAACGGCAGTTTTTCTTAAATTCTTCCACTTTGCCTTGCTGCAAAGAACTAACAAAATCTTGTACAAAGCTTTCCGCGGTCATGTACATCACCCGTGCATTCGGCTTGGCCTGCAACAGTGCATTGCCCACGGCCTGCATCAAGTGAGTTTTACCCAGACCGGTCGGCCCATATAAAAATAAGGGATTATGCTGTGAAGCACCGAGTTGGGTCAGTACCTTGCGACAGGTTTCTGCTGCCATCTGGTTAGAACGGCCTTCGACAAACAGCGAGAAAGTAAATAACGGATTGAGCTGACGTCTACGGCTATTTTTAACCGTATCTTCTTTTTCTTTTTTCGGTTTTTGTACCGGCATTGGGGTTGAACTCAACGCCGCGGTGGTGGTCGCTGGCTGTTCACTGGCCGATAAAATCGCACCAGGACGTGAATCGACCAAAATTTCGACCTTGCGTACCCGTCCTTCAGACAGCTGTTCGGCCAGAATCGTAATCAGTTCCAGATGATGCTCTTGAATGTAACGCGTCCAGTAAGGATTAGGTGCATACAAACGCAAGCTATCTTCCAGCTCTTCTGCAACCAATGGGCGAATCCACATTGTAAAGACATTTCCAGAGAGCTCTTGTCGCAGGCGATTTAAGCAGTCCGTCCAAAGCATGTGAATCCCCTATTCATTCCATTGTTCATTCAAAAAGATGACCGCGACCAAAAGCGGGTCGCCATTCTAACCAAGTTATCCACATCTGTCATGATCATTTCCACAGAAACTGTGCAAAAAGCCATCATCGTGCATAAATTTAAATTTAAAACCCGGTGTGGATAAGTTTATCCGCAAGCTGTGGATAAAATATAGCACAAAGTTATCCACAAAGTATAAAATTATTAGAAACAGTTTTATCCACAACATAAATGTATGTTTAGTTAAATAAAAAGTGGCTTATCCATAGAAAAAGTGCTCCCTAATAATAATAAACTTAAATTTATAAATTTGAATTTATTTATAAGCTTTGAGTTTTCTGTGGATAAATCGAGAGACTACGAATTTAAATTCAAAAACAGAATCTTGCTTTTAAAACCCTAGATGGATTGTGGATAACTTTGTTGATAGAGTTGTTTATAAGTTATATATCTATGTATAACAATAATTTAATCTGTGGTTAAGTATAATTTAGTCATTTTAGCAACAGTTTTTTTGAAAACTCGTATAAAAATCTTTTTTAAGCTTATTTGAAAAGAAAAGTGCTTTTGCATTGACAGCTCAAGCAATGAGCACTAAAATCGCGGACCTTCATAGAAAGATCATTTTTTGGAGTTTCAATATGAAACGTACATTCCAACCATCTGAATTAAAGCGTAAGCGTGTTCATGGTTTCCGTGCTCGTATGGCTACTAAAGCTGGTCGTCAAGTATTAGCTCGCCGTCGTGCAAAAGGTCGTCATAGCTTAACTGTTTAATCAGTTACGCTAAGACGATTTTGGGTGTTATGACAAAACTTTATAGTTTTGGTACAGAGTTGCGATTACGCTGTGCCGCCGATTATAAAGGTGTGTTTGATGGTGCGCTTTTTAAAGTGCATCAGCCCCATTTCTTATTTCTTGCAAAACATTCCGAACTGCCAAATAGCCGTTTGGGTTTAGTTGTTGCTAAGAAGAAAGTGCGCCGAGCACACGAACGAAATAGAGTAAAACGACTTGCTCGCGAAAGTTTTCGCCTGCATCAACAGCAATTAGATGACTTAGACATTGTAATCATGCCAAAAATGGGTGTGGAAGCAGTGCCTAATGCAGAATTGCATCAGCAATTACAATTTGCTTGGCAAAAACTGAACCGTCTTGCCAAAAAGCATACAAAAATAGCCCCCTCCCCACAAAAGTAGAGTAGGCCAATGGTACGTTTACTACATTGGTTGATACGTTTTTATCAGATTGCGATCAGTCCTTTATTGGGGCCGCGCTGTCGTTATATTCCAACTTGTTCTCAATATTCCTTGGAAGCAGTCCAGATACATGGGGCTGGACGTGGAGTGTGGCTGGCTACTAAGCGTATTTGCCGTTGTCATCCGTGGGGGGGCTCGGGATATGATCCTGTTCCCTCTAAAGCGATTCGTTTTATTTCATTTCAGCAAATAGATTCTCAAACGCTTCACGTTGCTGTACCCTTTCGTGATCGTTTATTGAACCAAAATCACTCTCACCACTTGGGGTAATACATATGCAACAATGGGCCAGGATTGCAATTCTCGGAGCCATGTTTGTTGTCGCATATTTGCTTATTTTGGCGTGGCAAAAAGATTATGGAAATGCTGAAACCAAACCGCAGTCAGAAACTGCTGTTGTTTCGCATGACGTATCTGCAGATTTGCCAAATGCTCAGACGGCTACAGTTGCCTCTGATCTGCCACAAGCGAATATGCCAGCGCAGCAAGCCACGGATGCCACAGCACCTGTAAGTCAGCAGCTTATTTCAGTACAAACTGACCTTTATCATCTTTGGATCAATCCGAAAGGTGGTGATATTGTTCGTGTTGAATTACTCAATCATGACAAAAACAAGGACAGCGATGAACCGTTCGTGATGCTGGAAAGCGATGCGAAACGTACTTATGTCGCTCAGTCTGGTCTGATCGGTCTGAATGGACCGGACAGCAGCCGTAACGGCCGTCCGACGTATGAGCTGGAAAAAACCGCTTATACCTTGGCAGACGCGAAAGCAACCAAATCTAAAGAGGGTGAAAACCTTAAAGTCTTGTCTGTACCGTTGGTATTTAAAACCGCGGATGGTGTCGAGATTATCAAAACCTTCAATTTCACTGAAGGTGAATATCCGGTTGTTGTGAACCACAAAGTGGTGAACCGCAGTGCTCAGACCTGGCAAGGTCAGATGTTTGGCCAGATCAAACGTGATAATTCAGAAGATCCGGGTAAATCAGACCAGGGTATTTTCACGTTAGGGACTTTCCTGGGCGGTGCCTGGGGTACGCCAGACGAGCAGTACAACAAGCTTAAATTTGACAACTTTGTTGAAGAAAAAGTCAGTACTGAAGCGACAGGTGGCTGGGTTGCCATGGTACAGCACTACTTTGTCAGTGCTTGGGTACCTGGTAATCTGAAGTTGACTCAGGGTAATGGTGAAGCGTATAGCGCCAAGCTTGAATCACGTAAATCAACCGATAACATGAACATTATTGGTTTTACTTCTCCAACCTTTAATGTGCCTGCAGGTACTGTGGCCGAGATTGATGCGACCTTCTATTCAGGTCCAAAAATCCAGTCAGAATTGAAGGATTTGGCCACAGGTTTAAACCAAACAGTCGATTATGGCTGGTTATGGCCAATTGCGAAGCTCTTGTTCGTGGGTCTGGAATTCTTCCATGGTTTAGTGGGTAACTGGGGCTGGGCAATTATTCTATTGACCATTCTGGTGAAACTGATTCTGTGGCCATTGTCGTCGAAGAGCTACCGCTCAATGGCGAAAATGCGTGTGATTGCTCCAGAAATGCAGCGTATGAAAGAAGAGTTTGGTGAAGACCGTATGCGCTTCTCTCAGGAAATGATGGCACTGTACAAACGTGAACAGGTCAATCCGCTTGCGGGCTGTTTACCGCTGTTATTACAAATGCCAATCTTCCTGGCTTTGTACTGGGTCTTGATGGAATCGGTTGAACTGCGTCATGCGCCATGGATGCTCTGGATTCAGGATTTATCCTCAATGGATCCATGGTTTATCCTGCCATTGTTAATGGGTCTGACGATGTATATTCAACAGTCCTTAAATCCACAACCCACTGATCCAATGCAAGCCAAAGTCTTCAAGATTATGCCGGTGATTTTTACCGTATTCTTGCTGTTCTTCCCTGCGGGCTTGGTTCTATACTGGATTGTGAACAACTTGATCACCATCCTGCAACAAGGTTTGATTAACAAGTCTGTTGCTAAAGAACGTGCCAAACGTGATGAAGCAACGCCAGTCAACTAAGTTGTAATGACGGGCTGAATAAATCCGCTTAAGATGATACTCTTAGGCGGATTTTTTTTGGCTGAACTTTTGGATTTTTTAGGTGAATTTTATGCTCAACCGAACCACGACTATTGCTGCGATTGCAACGCCACCAGGACGTGGCGGCGTTGGGGTGATTCGCCTATCGGGTCCAAAATCCTATGAAATTGCCGAAGCACTCACAAAACAACCCCTTGCCGGTGCACGCTATGCTGCCTTTCGTAAGTTTTACGATACCGCTGGTGAAATTATGGATGAAGGCCTAGCCATTTGCTTCCCGAATCCGCATTCTTTTACCGGCGAGGATGTGGTGGAGTTACAAGGTCATGGCGGTCCTGTGATTCAAAATGCCTTGCTTGCACGTTTGCTGGAACTGGGTGCGATTGCTGCCAAAGCCGGTGAGTTTTCCATGCGTGCCTTTGAAAATGGCAAGATGGACTTGGTACAGGCTGAAGCCATTGCTGACCTGATTGATGCCACCTCACAAGCAGCTGCGCGTTCTGCGGTTCGTTCCCTGCAAGGTGCATTTTCGACCAAAGTCAATACGGTGCTTGAGCAGCTGGTACATTTACGTTTGCACGTGGAAGCCGCAATTGATTTTCCTGAAGAGGAAATTGACTTTCTGGCTGATGGCAAGATTCTGAATCTGCTCGATGGTGTGGCGACTGCGGTCACGCAAGTTCAGCAATCAGCACGTCAAGGTCAGTTATTGCGTGAAGGTTTGCAAGTGGTGATTGCCGGTAAACCGAATGCCGGTAAATCTTCATTACTGAATGCTTTGGCAGGGATCGAGCGTGCGATTGTGACCGATATTGCGGGTACAACCCGTGATGTTTTACATGAAAAAATCACCTTAAATGGCTTGCCAATTACCCTGACGGATACCGCAGGCTTGCGTGAGACCGGGGATATTGTCGAAAAAGAAGGGATTCGCCGTGCAATCAAGGAAATCGAACAGGCCGATTTGTTACTGCTGGTCTATGACCTAAGTCAAGGTGAAGATCCACTGCAACTGGCCCAAGAATATTTTGCTGAACATATTGAAGCAAAACGCCTGATGCTGATTGGGAATAAGTGTGATCTGACTGGTGCTGAAGCTGCAATTGCTGATTTGAATGGTTTCCGGCATATCGCAGTCTCTGCCAAGCAGGAAACTGGTGTGCAAGCGCTCATAGAGGCGATTACAGCGCATGCAGGCTTCCAGCCTGAAGAAGATACCTTTATTGCACGTACCCGTCATTTAGACGCAATGAAACGCACTCAACTGTATTTGGCTGAAGCACGTGAACAATTGGTGGTGTACAACGCCGGTGAACTGGTGGCGGAGTCCTTACGTCTAGCCCAGAATGCACTGGGGGAAATTACTGGTGACTTTAGTGCCGATGATCTGCTTGGAAAAATTTTCGGTTCGTTTTGTATTGGAAAGTAAGCAAAAAATTATGCATAAATAGCCCTCATCAGAGGAATGCCAGTCAGTTAAGAAATTGACTAGGGTGTGTCCTCATTTGGCTTTGCACCAAATAAATATACAGGCTATACGAATCATAGATTTATAATTGCGTGCCAGTTTATCAAATCGAGTTGCAATAGCACGGAAATGTTTTAATCTCGCAAAAGCATTTTCAACTAAATGTCTTAATTTATATAGATATTTATCAAATTCCTTATTCGATCTCTTACTGTTTGATCTCAATGGAATAATGGGAATCATATTCTTGTTCTTGGCATATATTCTAATGTGCTCAGCATCATACCCCTTATCAGCAATGAGATAAGTTGCCTCGTCTACCGTATCAATCAGTTGTTTTGCAACTTGACTGTCGTGGACGTCACCCTCAGTGATTTTAAAATCAATCGGTAATCCATTCGCGTCGGTTGCAAGATGTATTTTTGTTGTTCGTCCACCGCGTGATTGTCCAATTGCTCTTTCGAAACCATGCCGAGCTCCACTTGCATGTTGATGCACGCGTATGTAGCTTCCGTCAATGAATACCCATTCTTGATCCAAGATGCCTCGTAATCTAAAAAAAATTTATCCCACAATCCCTTGCTTGCCCAACGATTAAAGCGATTGTAAGCAGTTTGCCAAGGACAAAATTCTTGGGGAATATCACGCCATGTGGCGCCTGTACGCAGTTTCCATAAGATCGCTTCCATGATATTTCTACTATTCTTTGAACAGTAACAACCGTGTAATCGCATAGTATCTTGAATTTGCTGCCAGATATCATCGGTGAGAAGAGTACGTGCCATTGAAAAAATATAGAAATCAAAAGAGCTTAAAGGAGGATTTTAAGTATTTAAAACCAATTTTTCAAATGAGGACACGCCCTAGTATTTTCTTTTTTAAATTCATGATCATATTTGACAAGTAGAAAAGTCATCCGCAACTGTTTGAGGCAGGACTAGATTTAAAAATGATTGTTTCTGCGACAAATTTACTAGTCGATGGTGGCTGCCGAGTTTTGCGGTGAGGAGTGTTGCTCCGCAAGATGCCTTCCTTGCGAAGCTTCGCTTCTCATTTGGGCGAAACCAAAGTAACAAATTATTTTCAAGTATTTGATTTATAAGGTGAAGACTCCGTCATGAACGACTAAAAAGTTAAAGAGTCTATTTCTAAACTCCTTAACTGATCAGCATTACCTCATCAGAGGGCTATTTTAAGCTTTTACACTGAGCTTCTGGTGGCATAACCAGAGCACGACACATAAAGCACTCATCGCCACACAGAAGCTGATCACAGCGAAATTTAATCCAAAATGGTCGGCCAAGTAACCCACCGCAAGAATCGGCACAATGGTGCCCAAATAGCCAATAAACAAGTAGGTCGACATCACCGCGGCCCGGTTTTGCAAAGTGGTTATAGCATGAATTATGCCAAAAGCCCCCATCAGGGCAAAACCATGCCCAATACCAAATAAGAGATCGCTCACGAAGAATAAGAAACTTGCCTTAAGCAATATACACAATGCAAGGCTGAGCAGGCTAATCAGCATCATGACCAAGCCGATATTCAGACATTTTTTTGCAGCGACCGCTTTGGCCAGGTATTGCACCACTGCAGATACCAGCAGAATACAGGTAATGGCGGTACCACTTACTAAAGGACCATGCCACGGTAAAATATCTTGCACAAAAGAAGGCGAAAGTGAGGCAAATAAACTAAAGGCAGCAAAGGCACTAAATGCAGTGAACCCAATGATCATAAATACAGCATGATATTGAGCCTCAGGACGCTGTAATTTGGGGGCGATACTAAAGGGCTGACGCTCAAAAGCAGGCACTTTTAACCAGAATAAGCCGATAAAACAAAGCACTGCTCCAACAATAATCGGAATATAGGGAGTCACCAGCGGGGCTTGAGAAAACTGCGCAATGACTCCCCCGATAAACGGACCCAGACCAAAGCCAATCGCAGTCAAAATAGAGACCCATTGCGGCGCAAGCTGCTTATGACTCTCCGGAATGGTCTGCATCATGCCAAGCATGGCAGAAGTCGTCATCAAACCAGAGGCAATCCCGATAATGAAACGGCCCAGAGATAAAATCAGGGCATTATTGGCAAAGACCGAAATAATCAAACCCAGACTAATAAACACGAGGCCAATTTGTAGAGTTTTTAAAAAGCCAATGCTATTGCTGGTGCGCCCCAGGAACAATAAGGTGCCCAGACAGCCAAACATATAGGCGACAAAAATATAGGTAATCTGGCTTGGGGATAAATTCCAGAGTTGTTGATAAATCGGATAGAGTGGACTCGCCAAAGCAGTACCAATCGTTCCCATGATTAAAGCCAGGCTGACCATCCAGAAGGGTCGCCAAGTGGTTATTGTTGTCATGAACATGCCGTTATAGTGTTGATCCTTGGCCAATCCATGTCAGGGCATAGCGAAGAAAAAGAAAAGTATATGCAGTGTAGAGCGGGCCAAGAAACATGGTCAAGGGCGAATCAGTAAAAGATTTTAAATCAAATAGATATGTTTATATGGATTTCAATAAAATAATATATTATTTTATAAGATATAAAATCTTAACCAGAATGTAATGTGGTGCAAGAATTTATTTTTGTCCGTTATTTAAGCTTCTTTTATCGCTTCTGTTCCACGTGAAACATAATTCACTGATTAAACTTGGAATAAACAGTAACATAAATCCGTGGGTAATTTAAAAGCAGACCCATTAGAATCGAAGCATATTTTTATCTGATTCATGTAGAACATTCATGTTAAAAAAAACACTGATCATTGCTTTAAGTACAGTCATTTCAAGCTTCGCATTCGCTAATATTGATATGGTAAAAGCCAATCTGGCAAAGAATAGCCCCAATTTAAAAATCGAAAATATCCAGACCACGGAAATGAAGGGCATCTACAGTGGTTTTATGCAGGGTCAAGTGGTTTATCTGAATGAAGATGCCCAGCATCTGCTTGCTGGGTCGATGCTGCGGATTCAGGATCAGCATAATCTGACTCGTGATTTGATGCTAAAACAGAACAGTGTTGACTGGAAAAAATTGCCGCTTCAAGATGCTGTGAAAAGTGTAAGAGGTACGGGTAAACGTCAGATTGCGATCTTTTCTGACCCAAATTGCCCGTATTGTAAACAGCTTGAAGTAGAGTTGAAAAAACTCAAGGATGTGACGATTTATACTTTTATTCTGCCTTTAAAGCCACAATCGGTTGCGCCTTCAAAACAGGTGTATTGCGCGTCTAATCCTGCTCAGGCTTGGGAAGATCTGATCACTCAAGGTAGCCTGCCAAAATCGAAAAAAAGTTGTGCCAATCCGATTGAGCGCAATAAAAAACTGGCCCAGTCTTTGGGTGTGAATGGGACACCAGCAATTATTTTTTCGAATGGTTTTAAAGTCATGGGGGCCTATCCGGCAGAACAGATCGAACAGATTTTTAAGGAATTTTCACTATAAAGTCGAGAGATATACAAGAGCAAAAAGCACCCGACTGGGTGCTTTTACTGGAACTGCTCAGATTAAGCCAGAACCGCTTAGACCGTACGGCGTTTGGTCAGCATGTTATAAATAAACAGAATAATCACCGCACCGATCACGGAAGCAATCAGACCTGCCGCAGAATCTGCCGAATAAAGACCGAGCATACGACCAGCAAATGTAGCCAATAAGGAACCGGCAATACCTAACAGTGTCGTCATGATAAAGCCTGCCTTGTCATTACCCGGATGAATTGCACGTGCAATCAGACCCGCGATAAAACCAATGACAATCGCAACAATAATTGTCCACATAGGTATGCTCCTTATTATCATGTCTTTGTTTTTACATCATGTTTAATTATCTTGAAACAGAATAGAAAGCAAAAAAAGTTGAATCCTGAAACGAGATGTTATTTTTTGTTCCTATTTTTCTGTCTATTTGAGACATAAAAAAAGTGGCCTAAGCCACTTTTTTAAATAAATTTTAAAGACCGATTTCACCAATAAATGGCAGATGACGATACTTCTGGTCATAGTCCAGACCATAACCTACGATAAATTTATCTTCAACTTCAAAGCCCAAAAATTCGACCTTTAAATCGATTTCACGACGTGATGGTTTACTTACCAAAGTACACAGTTGAATCGAGTTTGGTTGGCGGGTTTGCAGGATTTCCAGCACCTTGCTCAAGGTATTTCCCGAGTCAATAATATCTTCAACCACCAGCACGTCTTTGCCACGGATTTCGCCGTCTAAATCTTTCAGAATTTTTACATCACGCGAAGATACGGTGCCACCGCCATAACTGGATACCGTCATGAAATCCAGTTCATGAGGTTTGGAAATCACCCGACACAAATCGGCCATAAAAATCACTGAACCACGTAATAAACCGATGAGCACAAGGTCTTTGTCACTATGGGCATAGTGTGCATCGATTTGAGCACCAAGCTCTTTGACTTTAGCTTGAATTTCTTCAGCGGAAATCATTACGCTCATTTGAACGGTCATGGGTAGATACCTAAAAAGTAAAAATAGCAAAATAAAAAAGGTGTTGACCTGCAACACCTGAATACACTGTAATTTTAATACATCCCTACTGCAGATGCACCTGTTTTGCATGCTGTAAATGTAATCATTTCTTTGCTGCCTGCGAATCCCTGCGCAGGATGAAAGTACAGGTCAGCAACATGGCAGAGACGATCAGCCAGCGATGGCGGTGCTGGGTTTTAGTTGTCTGAGCGGGTACATCGGGCTTTGACATAGACAGCTTCTCCGTAGACATAGGTCACTGCAATATTACGGTCATCGCCGAGCATGGTCAGAGCAAAAAATGCATCTTCAATATTTTTTGCTCTGCTTTGGCGTAACTGCTGTAAAGCGGTGGCATTTAGATCCAGCACCACAAAGTCCGCCTCCTTGCCGATATTAAAGTTCCCCAAACGATCGTCCAGACTTAAGGCTTTAGCACCGCCTAAGGTGGCATGATACAAGGCTTCAAAAGCAGAGAGTTTTTCTCCCTGCAATTGCTGCACTTTGTAGGCTTCATTTAAGGTCTGTAGCTGGTTAAACGAGGTGCCTGCCCCGATGTCGGTACCCAGACCAACTTTCACCTGCTTGTCCCACGCTTTCTTTAATGGGAATAAACCACTGCCCAGAAACAGGTTTGAGGTCGGACAAAAGGCAATCGCTGAATTGGTCTGCTGCATGCAATCCCACTCCTGCTCTTCCAGGTGTACACAATGTGCAAACACTGATTTTGCACCGGTTAAACCATAGTGATGATAGACATCCAGGTAGCCTTTACGTTCCGGAAATAACTCTTTGACCCAGGCAATTTCATTTTTATTTTCACTTAAATGGGTATGTACATAGACATCTGGATATTCGGCTTTGAGCTGACCTGCTTTTTCAAGTTGTTCATTGGTGGACGTCGGGGCAAAACGAGGGGTAATGGCATACAGGTTGCGGCCCTGCCCATGCCATTTCTCAATCAGCGATTTAGAATCGGTATAAGCGCTTTCTGCTGTATCTGTCAGCGCTTCCGGTGCATGTCGATCCATCAAGACTTTACCGGCGATCAGGCGCATATTTCTGCGACTCGCCGCTGTAAACAAAGCATCTACTGATTCAGGATGTACGGTACAGAAGACCAGTGCCGTGGTGGTGCCATTTTTAAGCAATTCCTGCACAAAAAATTCGGCGATTTTTTCGCTATAGGCTGTATCTGCAAACTGGATTTCTGTTGGAAAGGTATAGGTATTTAACCATTCCAGCAGTTGTTCGCCATAGGCCCCGACCATCTCGGTTTGCGGGAAATGAATATGGGTATCGATCAATCCCGGCACAATCAGCTGTTCAGGATAATGGGCGACTTGGATATTTTCAGCTAGATGTTTCTGCCCTTCATCCCAGCTGCCAAACCATTGAATCTTGCCATCTTGCATGATGATCAGACCATCTTCTACATAGCGCACCTGGTCATCAATCTCATGTGCCTGGGCAACTGTATGCTGGATATCAAGGAAACGACCGCGGACTGCCGTTGTTGCAATCTGAGAAGACATGTTAAAACCTGTGCTTTTAATTTTTTCAATAGATTGTAACCCACTTCAGTGGATTTATAACGTGATCATGCTGACTTCATTTGCCTGAGTTAAGTCGAAGCTGTGGTAAGGCAGTCGAGCAATAAAAAAAGTCCGCTCATGATTGAACGGACTTTTGTGACGCTAAAGATGATCGTCTATACAGTTATTAGAGCGTGGTTTGGTTATGTTTTTTACTGTGGCGAATCGACAGGATCGCCGTGATTGTCAAGACAATCACAATAAAGCTCAGTGAAATCCAGATTGGCATATGGAATACATCTAGCATCAGCATTTTAAAGCCGATAAAGACCAGAATAATCCCGAGACCATATGGCAGATAATGCATTTTTGATGCGGCACCCGATAACAGGAAGAACATCGCGCGCAGACCCAAAATCGCCATCAGGTTAGCAGTCAGTACAATGAAGGGATCGGTGGTCACAGCGAAAATTGCCGGAATAGAATCGACCGCAAAGATCACATCCGAGGCTTCGACCAGAATCAAAACCAGGAATAACGGCGTTGCCCACAGTAAACCATCTTTACGAATAAAGAATTTGTCAGCTTCAAGTTGCGGGGTAATCCGCATACGTTTACGCAGCCATTTCAGAATCGCCATATCTTCAATATTGCTTTCTTCTTCATCCTGACCACGCAGGAATTTAAAGCCGGTATACACCAGAAAGGCACCGAAGATATATAAAATCCATGAGAATTCCTGAACGAACCAGGCGCCAATAAAAATAAAGATGGTTCTGAGGACAATCGCACCGAGTACACCGTAGAGCAGCAATTTACGTTGCAGCGCGGGTGGAATGGCGAAAGCAGCGAAGATCATCAGCCAGACAAAGACGTTATCAATTGCCAGGGATTTTTCCAGCAGATAACCGGCAAAGTATTCCATGACCTTGGCATTGGCAATTGCAGTACCTGCGGTCTGCTCCAGATAGAGCCATAAACCGCCACCAAATAAGGTCGCGACACTGACCCAGGCAATACTCCAGTAGGCCGCAGTCCGGACTTTGACCTCCTGGCCATGCTGATGTTTAAAACCGACGAAATCGATGATCAGCATGACTGCGACAATCGCGAAAAAGACAAGATACAGCCACAGCGTACCAATTGTTTCCATGTGAATTCTCCACATCTGACAATCGGCCATAAAAAAAACCTTGACCTGTTGTCAGATGAAAAACATCTATACCAACATGATCAAGGTCTTGCCTACATCTTAGTGTTACACTTCTCATTGAAAGTGTCGCAGTGAGATGCTCAGATACCGACTTTTTGCAAAGTGTAATGACGATATTCTGACACGTTGAACAATCTGAACCACAATTGCTAAACGTTTGGAGGAGGCTACTCCCCTTGTTCAAACGAAATTCTGTTTGAGCAAATGCTCAATATGCAGAAGCATGACAGATTTTTATTAAGACTACAATTTCATTTACAAAAATGCATGATTCAAGCGATTTTTTGAGCAATAAAATCCGGACGGCGAATTAAATATAACGTGATGAGAAAACCCAGACTGGCCAAGATGGCCCCGAGCCAGCCAATACTGTGCAAGCCGATCTGTGCCGTTGCGATCCCACCGAGTAAAGCGCCAGCACCAATTCCAATATTATACAGGCCAGAATAAATCGCCATGGCCACGTCGGTGGCATCGGAGGCCAGATTTAAGGTCTTGGCTTGCAAGGCCAGACTAAAACCAATAATACTGATGCCCCAGAGTAAAGCCAGGGTATTTAACTGCAAGACATTGCTGGACAACGGCAGCAATAATAGCAACGAGATAGCCAGTCCAAGTGTGAACAGTGGAATAGTAAGTTTGGGAAAATGCGGTGCAAAACGGCCAAATAGATAAGAGCCGATTAAACCCGCCCCACCATAGACCAGCAATAAAGTCGTGGTCTGTACAGAACTGAGCTGGACAATATTCAGTGAAAATGGCTCGATATAACTATAGGCGGTGAATTGTGCACTAATTACAATGACCGTCAGGGCAAATACCAGCATCAGGCTTGGACGTTTTAACAAGGTTTTCAAGCTGCTGAGTGAACCTGAATTGACACTCGGTAATAAGGGCAAGGTTTTGGCCAGTAGCAGGCAGACCACGCTGGCGACGATGGCAATCAAGGCAAAACTATTGCGCCAGCCATAGGCTTCCCCGATCATGCGACCAAAGGGAATTCCCAGAACCATGGCCATGGCAGTACCTGTGGCCAATAAACCCAAGGCTTGAAATTCTTTGCCTGCTGGTGCGACACGTACTGCAAGCGAAGCGGTAATTGACCAAAACAGCGCGTGGGCTACTGCAATCCCGATCCGGCTAAATACCAGAACACTGAAACTCCAGGCAAAATAAGACAGCACATGACTGGAAATGAAGACCGCAAATAAAACCATCAACAAGAAACGTCGTTCAATGTTTTTGGTCAGTAGCATCATCGGTAAAGACAATAAAGCCACGACCCAGGCATAAATGGTCAGCATCAACCCGACCTGAGTCGCCGACATGTCAAAACTTGCACCAATATCACTGAGTAAGGCCACGGGAATAAATTCGGTGGTGTTGAAAATAAAGGCGGCACTGGCTAACGCAATTACGCAGATCCATTGACGTCTTACCGAGGAGCTAAAAGAAGGGCTGGACATAAATATCTGGCTTAAACAACAGACAGGCAGTTTAAACCTGTTCATTGCACGGTGATATCAGGAAAGAGCACAGATTCACAATCGTTTAAAGAAATCGAACAATATGCGACTGAAAAATATGTCAGTCTGGATTAAAAATACGGAGTTTAGAGGATGTTGATTGAGCATCAGCAACAAGGCAGTCAAGGTCAATGGTTTGTCGAGCCAAATGAAAAGCGTCTGGCCGAAATGAGCTATTTCTGGAAAGATGAGGATCGACTGGTGATTGAACATACTTGGGTCGATGACAGTTTGCGTGGACAGCATGTCGGACATTATCTGGTCGAAGCAGCGGTCAAGTTTGCCCGTGAGCAAGGGGTCAAGATTATTCCGGAATGCCCTTTTGCTCAATCGGTATTTGAGCGTGATCCTAATTTCAGCGATGTGTTAAGCAGTTAAAAATGAAAATAAAGGTGGAGATCTATGCAGATTCAATATCAAGATTCAAAACGCGGTGGTGTATTTTTTATGGAAGATAAAGGTCGACGTCTGGCCGAGATTACCTATCAATGGCGGGAAGCCTCGGTGATTATTGCAGATCATACCTGGGTCGATCATTCCTTGCGTGGTCAGGGCGTTGCCCGAAAAATGCTGGATGTGCTGGTCGATTTTGCCCGTGAAAAAAGTTTAACCATCATTCCGCAATGTTCCTATGTGGATGTGATGTTTAAGCGTGACCAAAGTTTATCTGATGTCGCGGCCTCTTCTACTTAATCATTTAGATCGATTTGCCAAGAGCAAAACGGCCTAATGAGCTTTCAATACAAGCTGATAAGCAGTGCGGTGATATGCCCTATTTCTCACTCCAGCTACAAATAAAAAAAGTCCGCCAAGCGGACTTTTTACTTTCCCGCATTAATTGAGTTCGATCATCACTTTCAAGGCCTTTTCATCGGCTGCATGCTTGAACACATCATAAGCTTTTTCAAATTCATTAAATTTAAAGTGATGGGTTGCCAGTTTTTCTAGCGGTAATTTACCGGAACAGCAGGTTTTGAGCAGCATAGCAGTGGTATTGGCATTGACCAGTCCGGTGGTGATGGTCAGGTTTTTAATCCAGAGTTTATTCAGTTCAAAATTAACTGATTTGCCATGTACGCCGACATTGGCAATATGTCCACCCTCTTTGACTACATGCTGGCAGATATTCCAGGTCGCCTCCAGACCAACCGCTTCAATGGCACAATCGACCCCTCGCCCATCCGTCAGCTCCAGCACACGTTGTATGGCATCTTCTTTCGCGGAGTTAATGCTATGCGTCGCTCCCACTGTTTTGGCGAACTCGAGTCGGTTGTCATCGACATCGACCATGATGATGTTGGCCGGTGAATAGAATTGAGCGGTCAGCAGGCAGCTCATGCCGATCGGGCCGGCACCGACAATCACCACATTATCTCCGGGTTTGACATCGCCATATTGCACACCAATTTCATGTGATGTCGGCAAGATATCCGATAAAAACACAGCGACATCTTCATTTAATCCTTCAGGTAAATGATAAAGGGAAGTATCCGCAAACGGCGTGCGTACATATTCGGCATGAGTACCATCAATCATATAGCCCATGATCCAGCCGCCTTCATTGCGACAATGTGCATACAGCTGTTTCTGACAGTTTTCACAGGTTCCGCAGCGGCTGACACAGGAAATAATCACCAGGTCGCCTTTTTTGAAGTTTTGAACGGCAGAACCGACTTCTTCTACAATACCAATGCCTTCATGACCTAAAATACGGCCATTAAAACTGCCCTGTTTGCGTGTCGCTTGCTGTTCAATTTCCGGGTTTTTACCTTTCCAGATCCCGAGGTCTGTACCACAAATAGTGACTTTAGTGAGTTTGATAACCGCATCGCTGGGATGCAAAATAGTGGGAATGGGACGGTCTTCAAACCGGATGTCGTTTTTGCCGTAATAGACCATGGCTTTCATTGTTGTCATGACACATCTCCTGAAGGAGTGAGGAATGAGAATGACCTGATTCTGATCTGGCTGTCAGGTCTATAAATACCTGTGTTCTTCTCGATTGTGCCTTGAGTGATATGGCGCTGCAATGAGTCTTGTGTACAGATTGCAACAAAAGATCATCAGGGAGGGTTCAGAGATAAATCTGCTATTGGGGTCAATGTTTAAATCATAGGATTGCAGGATCAGAACAACTGTTCACTTTTGCTGAAGCAAGGTTTTAATATGCTAAAAAAAGCCCGCTAAGCGGGCTTCTTCATTTCACTTAAATCTGTTTTATGCTTGTAAAACAGTGATCAGCTTCTGATGCAAACCACCAAAACCGCCATTCGACATAATTACTACGGCATCGCCCTCGCCTGCTTCTGCTACTACGGTCTGAATGATGTCATCCAGTGTGCGTGCAACTTTGGCCTTGTTTGGCGCAGCCTCAATGACCGGTTGCAGATCCCAATCCAGTCCTTCCGGTTGATACCAGATCACTTCATCGGCTAGACGTGCTGAATGAGCCAAGCCATCTTTATGACTGCCCATGCGCATGGTATTGGAGCGCGGTTCAATAATTGCCCAGAGTTTGCGTTCACCCAGACGTTTGCGCGCACCTTCTAAGGTCGTATCAATCGCTGTGGGATGATGGGCGAAATCATCATAAACCTCAATACCACGGACTGTGCCTAATAGTTCCATACGGCGTTTTACCCCACCGAAATTAGATAAAGCTTCACAGGCGGTTTCAATGGAGACGCCGACATGCTCGGCAGCGGCAATCGTCGCGAGCGCATTGGCCACCGAATGCTGTCCGGTCATGCTCCACTGCACTTCACCTTTCACCACACCGTGTTGCAAGACTTTAAAGTGAGAACCATCTGTCGATAACTGTTCGGCATACAGTTCAGATTTTTCATTGGCATCCAGACTGGTGCGCACCACCGGTGTCCAGCAACCCTGCTCTAGTACTTCATCGATATTGCTTTCGGTAATCGGCGCAATGATTCGGCCTTCGCTTGGAATAGTACGAACTAAATGATGGAACTGTTTTTGAATTGCAGCCAGATCATCAAAGATATCAGCATGGTCAAATTCAAGGTTATTTAAAATCGCCGTTTTTGGATGGTAATGCACAAACTTGGAACGCTTGTCGAAGAAAGCCGAATCGTATTCATCCGCCTCGACACAGAAATATTTGCCGCCACCGAGACGTGCACTCTCACTAAAACCCAGTGGCACACCACCAATCAGGAAGCCTGGCTCTAAACCGGCTTGATCCAGCACCCAGGCCAGCATGGTTGTGGTGGTGGTTTTGCCATGTGTACCCGCAACCCCCAATACATGTTTGCCTTGCAGAACATGATCTGCCAGGAACTGTGGGCCTGAAATATAAGGCAAGCCTTCATTCAGCATATATTCTACTGCATCAATACCACGCTTCATGGCATTGCCGACAATGATCAGGTCCGGATGTGGCTGCAAGTGACTACGCTCATAACCCTGCATCAAGCTGATGCCTGCATTTTCAAGTTGGGTCGACATCGGTGGATAGACGTTCAAATCTGAACCTGTCACCTTGTGGCCCAGATCGCGTGCAAGGAGCGCCAGCGATCCCATAAAAGTGCCACAAATACCCAAAATATGCAGATGCATCTACTTCACTCCGTTCCTGTCTGACCCATCACCTTATATTGGTGCGGTTATCATGATTTATTCAATTTGCAAGCAACGATAGCAAGGCTTACACGGAAAAGATAGTCAAAGTTCAAGCATTGCTGCGGGAATTTTTAAATCCTGTTTCACGGATAAATTCAGAGAAAATTTCAAATTTAGAGAATATCTTTTTGCAAAATAAATCGTAGAATAAACCCGATCTTTTTGCAGAGTACATGCCGATGTTACCGGCTTTATTTCTTCTGGTGATTGCCAATTGCTTTATGACCTTGGCATGGTATGGGCATTTAAAATTTTTACCGCATGATGCGCCGTTGTGGCAGGCAATTTTATTCAGCTGGATGATTGCCCTGTTTGAATATAGCCTGATGATTCCGGCCACCCGATTACTGGCACAGCAGGGACTGGCCGTGGGGCAAATGAAAATCACTCAGGAAGTGGTGACCTTGCTGGTCTTTGTGCCTTTTATGATTTTCATGTTTAAGCAGCCCTTTAAACTGGATTATCTCTGGGCAGCCTTGTGTCTGTGCGGATGTGTGTATTTTGTCTTCAGAACTTCCTGATCGAAAGCTTTGCAGACTACAGGCCTATTTTTATTCCAGTTTTTAATATTCTGCCAAAAAAATAAGAAAAATCGAACCTTGCTTTGACCGTTAAATTTTATGAAGCCGAAAAATCAGTCTATAATAAGCACCTCCTATTAAAGCTTGGCTCTCTCGTCGAGATTTATTTTTTGTTACTTTAATCTCTGGAAAATTTGCAATGAATGCGGCTGCTGCACAAGATGCTCCTCTAGTAGGAATTATCATGGGTTCTCAATCAGATTGGGCAACTCTCGAACATACTGCCAACATGCTCAAGCAGCTTGGTGTCCCATTTGAAGCTGAAGTCGTTTCTGCACACCGTACTCCTGACCGTTTATTTGAATATGCTGAACAGGCGCGTGATCGTGGCATTCAGGTGATTATTGCCGGTGCTGGTGGTGCTGCGCATTTGCCGGGCATGTGTGCGGCAAAGACTGATCTTCCAGTCTTGGGTGTGCCAGTCAAATCATCCATTTTAAACGGCGTCGATTCTTTGCTTTCAATTGTACAAATGCCAGCAGGTATTGCGGTGGGTACGCTTGCGATTGGCCCTGCCGGTGCAACCAATGCAGCCATTATGGCAGCGCAAATTTTAGGTCTGACCCGCCCTGATATCGCGAAAAATGTTGCAGATTTCCGTGCGGCACAAACAGATAAAGTGGCAAGCAATAACATTCCTGGTCAAAACTAAAACCAAGCTTCATACGGGACAGACATCATGGATAAAACCATCGGTATTTTTGGCGGCGGTCAGCTCGGGCGCATGATGGCGCAAGCGGCATTGCCATTGAATATTCAATGTACTTTCTTTGAAGCAAGTACGGATTGCCCTTCTGCGGCACTCGGTCAAGTGATTTCCAGCAAGGCCGAAAATGGTCTACAGGATTTTATTGACAGTGCTGATGTATTCAGTCTGGAATTTGAAAATACACCTCTTTCAGATGTGGATGTGCTGGTGAAAAATAAAGACCTGTATCCACCACGTCAAGCCTTGGCAATTGCACAGCATCGTCTGTCTGAAAAAGCCCTGTTTGATACGCTCGACATTCCTGTTGCGCCGTATAAAGCAGTGACTGCACTTGACGGTTTACAGGCTGCTGTGGCTGAACTGGGCTTACCGATTGTATTAAAGACCTCTCGCGGTGGTTACGATGGTAAGGGTCAATTTGTCCTGCGTAGTGCTGATCAGATTGAGCAGGCTTGGGCGGAACTTGGCCCTGCCGGTGAACTGATTGCAGAAAGCTTTGTGACGTTCTCACGTGAAGTGTCGATCATTGCGGTACGTGGTCAAAATGGTGATGTAAAAACCTGGCCCCTGGCTGAAAATCATCATCACAATGGCATTCTGTCGCACTCGATTGTGCCTGCGCCGAACAGTGCAGACTTGCAGCCGGTCGCACAGGACTACATTACTCGCCTGCTGAATCATCTGAACTATGTGGGCGTCTTGACCCTTGAGCTGTTTGTGACAGATAAAGGTCTATATGCAAACGAGATGGCACCACGTGTGCATAACTCAGGGCATTGGTCGATTGAAGGTGCAGTCTGCTCACAGTTCGAAAACCATATTCGTGCGGTGGCCGGTCTGCCACTGGGTTCAACGGAAGTGATCCGTCCAAGCGTACTGGTGAATATCATCGGACAGCATCCAAAATCTGCAGATGTTCTGGCTTTAGAAGGTGCACATTTGCATCTGTATAACAAGTCAGAGCGTGAAGGTCGTAAGATTGGTCACATTACCCTGATGCCAACCGACAGTACTCAGCTGACGACTTTATGCCGTCAACTGGCGAAGATTTTACCGAATCCACTGGCATTGAGCGAAGATATGACCATTTAAGCGCTATCTTGCTGATAAAAAAAGCGATCACTTCGGTGGTCGCTTTTTTATTTATCCAGATTCAGGCATGATTGCGCCTCTTCGAAAATGCCTGCCATTTATCGGATCATGATATTTTTCAATTGATTGTAAAATAAACAATTGCGTATACATAAAAGAGTCTAAATGAAGATTCACAGACCACAGAGAAATACTTTGAATTTAAAGTATTAAATTTAAAACAGTCTTTGAATTTAAAGTTTAAATGAATTCAAAATATGAATTTAAATTCAAACCGCTACTTTGAATTCAAAGTTTAAATTTAAAAATAAACCAAGCCACCCTGTTTTTAATTCACAAAATAAAACCTTGATAAATATCTGATTAATCCTGTTTATGTTAAGTTATCCACAAAGAAGGTTTTGAATTTAAAGGTTGTTTCCTGGATTTTAAATTTAAATTTAAATTCAAACAGCGCCGCTGCTTTTGAATTTAAAAACAAGTTGTGGATAAGTTATTTAAATTTAAAACTACAAAATGAATTCAAAAGTGCAGAAATTATGAATTTAAATTTACCTATTTGAGCTTTAATTTTTAGATTGAGCTGCTATGTTAGGAACATAATTCAAAATCTAAATATTCAAGGGTCTTATGCAACGTTTTGCGCTTGTGGTTGGTTCTTTATTCTTGGCTATTTCTCAGGCAAATGCCGAGCTGATTATTAATGGTCAGCGTGTCGACACGACTACTTTGCCTTCAGCGGCCAGCAGCCCGTCAAATTTCCCTGCCCAGAATAATTTTCAAAACTGTTTGGCGAATTTACGTAGTCAGGCTGTAGCAAAAGGTGTTAGTGCAGGCAGCTATGACCGTTATACGCAAAATTTAACGCCTGATTATTCCGTAATTGAACGTTTAAACTATCAACCGGAATTTTCTACCCCGATTTGGGACTATTTGTCTGGTTTGGTCGATGAAGAGCGGGTTCAGCTCGGCCGGCAAAAATTACAGCAACATCGCGAAGTCTTAAATCGTGTTTCCGCAGCCTATGGCGTGCCTGCAGAAACGATTGTCGCGGTATGGGGTGTAGAAAGTAATTTTGGTGATATTTCCGGTCGCTATCCTTTATTGCAGGCTCTGGGAACATTGAGCTGTGAAGGGCGACGCCAGAGTTATTTCCGTGGTGAGTTTTTTACCACGATGAAACTGTTACAGCGCGGTGATGTACGAGAGGATCAGCTGAAAGGTTCATGGGCTGGAGCTTTTGGTCATACCCAGTTTATGCCATCGACCTATGATGAGCTTGCGGTCGATTTTGATGGCGATGGCCGCCGTGATCTGGTCAGTAGTATTCCGGATGCTTTGGCATCAACCGCCAACTTTTTAAGCAAGCGTGGTTGGCAGGCCGGACAGCCTTGGGGTTTTGAAGTAAAAATCCCGCAAGGCATGTCAATCTCAAATGAAGGCCGTCGCAATAAAAAATCACTGAATAGCTGGATTAGCCGTGGTGTAGTGCGTGCCGATGGTTCCCCTTTAATTCAAGGGAATTTATCAGCATCTTCTCAAGCTGGCTTGCTTGCGCCTGCCGGCCCAAATGGCCCGGTGTTCCTGGTCTTTAGAAACTTTGATGCCATTTATAGCTATAATGCAGCAGAAAGTTATGCCTTGGCGATTGCGCATTTATCTGATCGTTTACAGGGTAAAGGGAGCTTCAGCACATCTTGGCCAACCGATGACGCGGGTACTTCGCGTTCAGAACGTCGCGAGATTCAGCAATTTTTACTAAATCGTGGCTATGACATTGGTGCGGTGGATGGCCTGATTGGTGATAAAACCCGTCAGGCGATTCGTCAGGAACAGCAGCGTTTGGGCTTGAGTCCGACCGGCCGCGCCGGCCAGCAGATTCTGCGTGCGTTCCGTAATGAAAATGCCAAACTGATGATGCAATAAGTAAGATTGAAAATGAAAAAGGTCTGTATAAATGCAGACCTTTTTTTATAACTTTAGATTGCTCTGGTCAGGTTTAAACAGCAGTAATGGTTCCCAGAACACGATAGCCTAAAGCACCGGTCACCGCTGGCAGGTTACCATTGAGTTGCTTGATAAAACGCATCGCCAGCCAGGCAAAGGCGGTGGCTTCTACCCAGGTCGGACTGAGGCCCAAATCAGCCGTGGTTTGTATGCTCCATTCATGTTTGCGTAAGCGCCAGCGCAGTTGCTCAAGTAAATAGGAATTATAAGCGCCACCACCACATACGAAAACTTGTCCGGTATCCATACCAGAACGGTAAATGGCTTTTTTAATCGCACGGGTAGTGAGCTTTAATAAGGTCGCCTGCACATTTTCCGGGGTATCTTCCAGTTCATCGTATTGCAGGTCATTGCGCCAGTCGGCAATCTGCTCATCCAGCCATTCCAGGTTAAAGTCTTCACGGCCGGTACTTTTAGGCGGTTCTTTAGAGAAAAATTCGTGTGACTGTAAACGATCCAGCAGGCTGCGAATCGGCGTACCATAAGCGGCCCAATTGCCATTTTCATCATAAGGCTGGCCGGTATAACGCGCGCACCAGGCATCCATCAGAATGTTGGCCGGCCCTGTATCAAAGCCATAAACATCATCAGGACTTCCGGCAGGTAATAGGCTGACATTAGCAATCCCGCCCAGATTTAAAATCACCCGGTGAATGCTGTCATGCTGGAAAATATCCTGATGAAAGGCAGGAACCAATGGTGCACCTTGACCACCCGCCGCCAAATCACGACGACGGAAATCTGAAATCACCGGAATCTGGGTGATTTCGGTAATAATATTGGGGTCACCAATTTGCAGGGTAAAACCATGCTCAGGGCGATGGCGGATGGTCTGACCATGTGAGCCAATGGCTTTAATTTTAGATTTATCTAACTGGTTGTTTTCAATCAGTTGGTTGATACCATGACCAATCATTTCTGCCAAGGCCACATCGGCCTTGCCCATACGGTCAATTTCATTGTCATCGGGCAAAGTCAGTGCCATCAGCTCATGCCGCAGGTCAGGATCGAATGCCAAAGTGAGTGTGGCATGAAGCTGTAAAGGATCAAAAGAAGCAGCAACAATATCGACACCATCCATGCTTGTGCCGGTCATTACCCCAATATAGATCGCTGTCATGGTTATTCTTAAGCCTGCAATATGCTGAAAAAGTGTTAGTATATCGCACAAATTGAGTAACTGATGTATTGGATTTTGTGATGTCAAATTTCCTGCCGGCTGAAGAACAACTTGCCCTCATTCAACGAGGCACCCATGAAATTATTTCTGAAGAAGACCTTCTTAAGAAATTAAAAAAGAATCGTCCATTAAAAATTAAAGCAGGTTTTGACCCAACTGCGCCTGACCTGCACTTAGGTCATACGGTTCTCATCAACAAGTTAAAAGTATTTCAGGATTTGGGCCACGAAGTATTCTTCCTGATCGGTGACTACACGGCGATGATCGGTGATCCAACAGGTAAAAGTGCTACACGTCCACCATTATCACGTGAACAAGTTTTAGAAAATGCAAAAACCTATCAAGAACAAGTGTTTAAAATTCTTGATCCAAACAAAACCAAAGTTGTATTTAACTCGGAATGGTTTGCACAAAAAACCGCGGCTGATTTAATTCAATTGGCATCACAGCAAACTGTGGCGCGTATGTTGGAGCGTGACGACTTTACCAAGCGTTATAACAGTCAACAGCCGATCGCGATTCACGAATTCTTGTATCCATTGGTACAAGGTTATGATTCGGTGGCTTTAGAAGCAGACGTAGAGTTGGGTGGTACAGACCAGACCTTTAACCTGTTGATGGGTCGTACGCTACAAGGTCGTTATGATCAGGAAGCACAAGTGTGTATTACGGTGCCTATTCTTGAAGGTTTAGATGGCGTGAATAAAATGTCTAAATCTTTAGGCAACTATATTGGTGTATTTGATGCGCCAGGTGCGATGTATCAAAAAGTGCTTTCAATGCCGGATGCATTGATTGAGCGTTATTTTGATCTGCTCAGCTTTAAATCAATTGAAGAAATTCAGCAGTTGCTAAAAGAAATTGCTGAAGGCCGTAATCCTCAAGAGGTGAAAAAGATTCTTGCGCTGGAGCTGGTTGAGCGTTTCCACGGAAGTGACGCTGCTGCGCATGCACATAAAGGTGCGGGTAATATCATTACTGAGGGTGAATTACCGGAAGGTACGCCAGAAGTCACTATTTCACGTGGCGAGTTTGGTGGTGAAATCTTTATTACTTCAATTTTACGTGAAGCAGGTTTGACCAAGAATGCGGCCCAAGCCAAAGATGCTTTAGGTCGTGGCGCGGTGAAAGTGGATTGGCACACTGTAGATAGTTCTTATTCGGTTAAGGAAAATCTGACCTTGATCGTTCAGGCCAGCAAAAAAGCGATTGCGAAAGTTACTTTCACCGATTAAAAAATTGATAAGTTATTGAAATAAAAGCAGGCTTCGGTCTGCTTTTTTATTGATGTCCTATATTCATAAAGCAAATAAGCAACTTCAAAAAAAACCCTATAAAAACAAGAGTTAAATTTTCCCAAATTGCTTGCTTTTCGGGTTTATTATCTATAGGATTTATTCATCTAGAGAATTGGTTCAAAGCATCTAGAGGGTGATAATAAGACAACTCCACAATTTATAAGGTCTCTTCCCCAAGAGACTCTTTTTTAAGCTTTAAAGTGAATAACTATAATAATGACATAATGGATCGGGTAAAGATTCAATTCTAAGGAGGAGATTTTGGGAGAGATCTCTTCCTTTTTTATTTGTAGCGATTTCATTCTGAACCTTTAAAACCGCAGGTATTATTTTCTTGGAGGACATTCCACCTAGAATTCATCCTCTAATTAAGTGTTGTTTTGCTAGCTAAAGGGTGGCTGACTATATTGGTTCGCAAAAGACAGCACAATATAAAAAGAAAGCAGAGATGATTCGATGTATCGCTATCCAACAGAAGATATTTTTGATGAAGACATTGATTGTATTTTAAGTTTCTTATTTGAATATCAGTCTGCCGAACAAAAACAGCAACGTTATATCCCTGTCTATAACTTATTTATGCAGCTTGATCTGGCTGCGAATTACTATCTATTTTCCCTGATTGAAGAGCGTTTACCGCGACGTGCAAAACTATTCTTTGTTGCTGAAGACTATCAGGGCAAAAAAGACATAATTATAGAAGTCATGCAATACTGGCTTGGGCAGCGCAAGCAGGAAAAGTAACTGAATAGAATTAACCTGCTGATATGTTCTATCTCTATATAGATAAGCAAGCTTGTGCGGCCTTATACCCAAACACCAAAATCATTGAATAACATCTTTATAGCCTAAGATACCGATACGCTTTTATAAGAAGTTTCACTAAAAAAGTGCGAATGAACTACCAAGCCGAAAGGAGAGAATCGTTGGTTTCGCTAATATGTCATGATTTGGTTTTGTTTCTGGGGGTTGAACGAGATAAAAAGCATTATTTAAGGATAAACAGCAAAAATTACTACTCTAGCTATTATTTTGATCGCTTTTAAGTCTAATTAAATTTTGGCTTATAAAAATAAAATGATGTGTTTAGTGCATTTATTGCATAAAAACGCTTAAAAATTAGATAAAAAAGCGATTTTTTAGGATTTTTTGTAGAAAAAAAAGACATACGTGAAAAATATAGTGAATAGGGGGTTGCAATGATTCTGAAATCCTCTAGAATGCACCCATACCGACGAGATAGACGGAAACGAACGAAGCAAATTGCTGAGTTGTTAAGTATATCGAAGTCCAGCTTCTGGCACTGACGAGGTGTTAGAAAGATCATTAAGAGCTTATGAAGAACAACTTGTGTGGATTTTTACTGGTTGATCAATCGAAATTATTTTCATTGATTGATGGTAGAAATGACTCGAAGTTTATTTGAGAAATATTTGTCAGAAAATTGATGAGCCAAGATTG
>NZ_VOYD01000029.1:0-6934 GCF_013420435.1 Acinetobacter sp. YH01008 | reverse complement strand
GATAATCTTTCTCGGATTCAATCAATAATTGAACCGCTCTTTCTCTGATTTCAGGGGTATATTTTACTTTTTTCATCGGGACATTCTCTCAGAAAGCTTGGTCTCCGACAAACCCGGTACGGTTCAAAAATCTTCCATTGATTTATTTATATCTGTTAAACCAGTCGCATTATGAAATGTAATATAAGTAGAAATTTCAGTATAAATGGTCATGATCTTTTCTAAATTTGAATATCTAAGCGTCTTCATTAATCAACCTTATTGATTATTAGTTTCTTCTTTTAAAGCTCTTTGTACTGTTGCTATCCCTACTTTAAACTTTTCTGCAACACCTCTAAATGTTGAATTTTCTTCAGCCATTGCTTTTCGTATTTCAACATAGTCAACCTTCCGCTTTCTTCCCTTATATAAGCCCTTCGCTTTGGCTTTTGCAATTCCTTCCTTTTGACGCTCACGGATCATGGAGCGTTCAAACTCTGCAAATGCAGCAAGCATCTGAAACATGAGTTTATTTATTGCCGATTGTGCTACATCATGACTGAAGGTCAAATTCTCTTTATGAAAAATAATGGTTATACCACGATCATTCAGACTATTCACAATTTCGTTCAGATCATTTGTATTACGTGCCAGACGATCAATACTATGAACATGCACCGTATCACCTTCACGCAGATAGTCGAGCATTGCATTTAACTGAGGACGTTCACGGCTACCACCGCTTGCCTTTTCAGTAAAGGTCTTATCCAGGCTGATTCCATCTAATTGACGTTCAGTATTTTGTTCAGTTGAACTGACTCGAATATATCCGACCTGATTAGGCATTCTGTACCGTTAGAGTTTAGATAATTAAATACATATTGTACCGAAATTAAATATTAAGTCTATAAATACGGTTTTTGAGTTGCTTTTTAAGACTTTATTTTGTTCCGTTAGGCTATAGGACAATATGACAGTAAAAATCAAACTATGTTCATAAGAAGATATAGCTAAATACTGAATTTATCAGCACACCTAAAACCCTATAAAAATGGATTTTACAGGCATTTTTATGTGCTGATCTTTTTAGAATTTAGCTATAGCTTGAGCTGTTCAGCAGCTTAAAGTTTTTTCCACAAATTTAATTATTTAAGATGAATCTAAGGTTATTTAAAAGACTTAAATGTCCGAAATTTTTATTTTGTACCTTATACACAGGGCTAGGATTAGCGAACTCATTGGAGATAAATTCTGGAGTTGTAATAGCCCTTGCCAAATTTTTCGAGCAAAAGTCTTTTTCCAAATAACGTAATGTAAATAAAAAGGACTCTATATTAGGTGTTACTGCAATCCATTTTCTATTTAAGTTATTTGCCGCATTCAAACAGACGCTATCAAAGCTGAAAGCATCCAATATTAAAGAGTCTTCATTGGTACTGGATTTAATAATAACCTCATAGGCTTTCTGCAGATTTTTAATTTGGTATGTTGAATTTTTTGCTGATGCTAAGTCCCAATAATCTGTATATCTAACACCGGTATCACTTTTAACATAATCCTTTAAACGTGGATTACCTGTTCTTGACCAATGAATAAGGCCCTGTTGATCAAGTTCATCCATTTTTTCTGGAGAAAAACGCCAGTGCTTACCTTCGGGTGGATTCATATCCCTCCATTGTCTACCAGTTTCACCATGTTTTCGTACACCAGGAACATGTAAAGGCATGAGTCTAAATTGCCCCAGTGCATCCACATGAGGAAACTTTTTAGCTAAATTATCATCTGTGATTGTCTGGACCAGATCATTCCAAATAAAGTTATCTGTTTTGGTATAAAAAAGAATTACCTCATGAGCGGTTTTAGTAAAACCTTTTGATGCTTTAAATGAAGAATTATGGGTTTTTAGTAAAATTTGATTCACACACCTAGCTTCACCAAAAACTTTATCTAATATTACTTGGAATTCACTCATTAGGTGAAGATTGGAAACATGTACATATAGACTACCGTTATCAGTAAGTAATTGTCTCAATAATTCAAAATATTGACGGTAATGTTTAAGTACAGAATCTTTGTTTTTAAAGAGCCCCACAAAAAGAAAAAAATCGATCTCTGGTTTTATAACAATCAGATCAAACTCTTTGGATTGCGAAACAAGTCTATGTAAAGAGTTTATTTCATTCCCAACAATGATATCAAAGTCATTGATTTCATATTTTATTTTTTCAAAATCTTTATCAGAAATACCCGTGTCGCTATTTTCAAAGAAATAGCCAAAAGAAGGGAATGCAACAAACTCATCCATTGAAGTGTCTCAAAAAAAAATAGCTATTTGTATGGATTATATGATTGACAACCTTCATAAAACAAGTTAATTTTTTTGGTAACCAGTTTGGTTACCAAAAAAATTGTTTAAAAAAAAGAGCTTTAAAAACTCTTTTTCCCATTTATTACGATCATAAGAATATGAGGCAATAAACTACGCCACTTGGTAGGTTAGCGTAGGGATTTTTTCATAGTAGATATCGAAAGTAAAGTTATCTATATCCTCATTGTTTCTAGTTCTTGTGATCCTTTACTTTACAAGGATAAATTTATGCCAAATGTGTATTTAACCCACAATAACTTAGACTTGATGTACCGAGAGGAAAAAATCCGGAAGAGTTTTCAGAAAGAGGTCATTAAATCTGTTTTACAGAAGCTGTATGATTTTATGAGTTACGATTCTGGAAATTCATCAAATAAGATGATCACTTACTTTGGATTGAATGGATATTCAAGTCACTCTTCACATCAAGAGAAATTAGAGCAGTGGCTTCAACAAGAAATTTCGGAAGTTTACCTGCATGATATAAGTCAGGAAGAAGTCGTTGAGATTTTATGGAAAAAAATTCTCGATATCATTAGCCATTAATTTTTATACAGGCTGTACTAGATTAATCTAGTACAGCCTGTATATTAAAACCAATTTACAACTAAATTAGTTTCAAATTGGTTTCTATTTAGTTTCATTCTTCCTTTAACTTCTTCAGTGCAAATCTAATAATCCCATTATGGAGCAACATAAAACTGGACGTATGATCGGTGGTTTCTCATTTACGTTCATAACTAAGCAACAACCTAAGGAAGTCACGCACAGCAAAGCTAAGAAGCTAACAGACAAGCAGATTCAATTCTTTGCAAACAAGCTAGCTCACCATGATCCATTTGCAAGCCAAAAAGCTGCAGTAGGGGAAAGCTATGCTGATCTAGAGAAAAGGCTCCTGATTGAACTACAAGATCCCGAGGTTGTCAGAAAGTATTCTAGTGTCCTCAAAGAGTTAGGTCTTGAGATGTGATGTACAACTAGATTAGTTGTTTAAAACAACTAATCTAGTTTTTTAATAGTTGTAATTTGATTGCAAAAAATTAAGCAGCAGAGAGCTCTTCTGCTAATTGCTCAGCCTGTTCAAGCACAGTCTCAGTAGCCAATAAAGCCATATCAGGTGGATAGCCATACTTCTTGAGTAGACGCTTCACAATGACTCTCAGCTTCGCCCTGGCAGCTTCTTTGATGGTCCAATCCAAGGTTACGTTCTTACGAATAGACTCAGTCAGCACAACAGCGAGTTCGCGCAGGATCTCTTTTTGCATCAACTCTCTAGCACTGTCATTGTCTGCAACTGCTGAATAGAACGCATATTCATATTCAGTCAGGTTGAGTTCCTCTGCCATTTTGTCTGACTCTTGGATTGCCTTAGCCAACTTGATGAGCTCATCAATCACTTCGGCTGCAGTCAGTACCTTGTTCTGATAGCCCTTGATCGCAGAGCTCAGCATCTCCATGAGCTTTTTACCTTGCGTGACACTACGCTGCTCTCGCATCTTGATCTCATCGCCTAAACAACAATGACAAACACCGACTAAAAGGGGCGTTTTACGATGAAAAATTCGAACTTGGAGCTTATGCAGAGCGCCTTCGAGAGGCAGAATCAAATAAACCAACTGATCGTGAGCTTGCAGCTGCTCTCACAGACGCTGATCAACTTCGAGAAACTTATCGAGCAAAGCGAGCTGCCTATCATGAACAGTACCACCCTTTTAAACGGGATAGAGAGTACGACAAGATCCATAGAATCCAATCTAAGCTCGATTTTGACCGAGGTGGGGAATCTATCACCACAAGTGCTGCAAGAAGCAACAATGGACTATCTAGTAGCGTTAAAAGCAATCCACGAGCAGATATCGAATACAGATATATCGAAACTCCAACGGCTTTCAGTCTCAATCGAATCGCTGCAGACCGAAATCAACAAAGCAATTGGCAGCATTTCGATAGATCAGAAGAGCATCCAAGCCCAAGTCCAGGCCCAAGTGAAGCAGGCGATAGAAGAGAGCCAAAGCGAGCTAATAGAGACCGGAATTCAGTCGCTATTAAACTCTCAAAAAGCCAAATACATGACATGGGCGAGTACAGTTTTTGGGGGGCTGATGATTTTAATCAGTTTTTATACGATCTATCAGTTCAGTACAAACCTAAAAACCATCCAAGCACAAAAAGAAATGATTCAACAGAATTCACAAACAATTCAGAGCCAACTCAATTACCTAAACAGCATACGGAGATAAGTTATGCAGACCGAGATCGACCAATTTTTGACAGAGCAAAACGCCTTGTTGAGTCAACAAAACAGCTTGTTAGCAGAACAAAACGAAGCCTTGAGTCAACAGGTCAGTTCATTAAAGAATATTTTGACCACTTACAGCGAAGTAGAGCAGAGTTTAAAGGACAAAATCAACAACTTGAACTCAGAGAAAGAAGCTCAACAAGCCTTGATTTTGGCTATGAAAGTAGAACTTTCAAAGCTCGAGCAGGGCGAATTTTCGGAGCAATTACAGCAAGCATTTCAAGAAAACTTGAGAACCCAGTTACAAATGCAATTAACGACAGCATTAAATCAACTGGATTTAAACAGCATTGTCAGCGACCTGGTAAAGATCGAATTAAAATCCATTCAACAGACGCTAGACACACAGCAGACAGACCTGGAGACAGCACTCTCAACCATCTTGCAATTGCAGCTACCCACCGACTTTTACACAGACTTGGAGATGCAAAGCAAGCAGATCAATACGCTTGGGGAAACTGTAGAACGATTAATGACCTTAATCAACAACTTGAACAACTAGAACCCCTAGTCGCTAAAATTCGACCCAAGCCAAAGCCGGCTACAGATTTCCGTGACTTGAGAATTGACGCTTATTACCCTGGTTACGTTGCTGATCACAAACAACTTTCAGCCCAACAACAGCAAGCATACAACGATAATAATCTATTGCAATTGATTGGTTGTGTGCAGAAAAAAGCTCAAAACTTGGAGAAATACATCAGCCAAGCAAGCAGAATGATCAATACATGGGACTATGACAAAATCGAGGAGATCATCAAAAACGACCAACGCATGCTTAACTATCTGAAATGTGAAATTATTTTAGAGCCTCAAAATGACCATTTGAAACATCAAAGAGCGTCATATCAATCGTGTTTAGAGAGTTTTGAGAACATAAAGAGCCATATCCACGAGGTGAAAAAGCCTAATCCGACTCCTCAAAGCGATGTCTTAGAGCAAACTTATGAACCTGAAAAGCAGCCAAATCGTGATTATGATCTAGATTTTTAATTTCAGCATTGATGATATAAACCGTCCGCTTCGATAATAGCAAAAGCGCAGATTCTACAAGCGGACATTTCTATTTGGGGTTTACACAACAAAAAAGGGAGCTGTAAGCCACTGCTGTCCCATAGTTTGATTTAAATAAAAAAACCTGAGTCCGAACAGTTAAAATATGAGTGCAAACAAACACTTTAACGACCAGGATTCAGGTTTTGTCACATCAGAATACCGTATTTCATCAGTTAATTAAACCAGTCTTACGACAAGATTTTGAACGGCTTGCTAAACAACATCATGTTGGGCAGAAATTCAGATCTGCTTCTCGATGGGATCAGTTTATTGCCCTGTTAATGTCCCAACTTTCCTGCCGACAAAGCCTACGGGATATTCAATCCAATCTTGAGTCCCAGCAGGAAAAGCTTAATCATCTCGGAGCAAAGTCTATTCCCCGAAGCACGCTGGCACGAATCAACGAGGAGCAACCTGCTGCCTTGTATAAACAGATGTTTCATCAATTACTGCAATACTGTGAAAAATCAAAAGTAGCCCATAAATTTCGCTTCAAGAATCCTCTGTATTCCCTGGATGCCAGTCACATTGATCTGTCGCTTTCCTTGTGCGCATGGGCCAAAGTTCATGATTCAAAAGCCAGCATGAAACTCAGCATAGGATTGAATCACAGCAATCATATTCCTGAGTTTGTTGCAGTTGAAAATGGTAAAGAAAATGACATGGTACAAGGCCGAAAATTCCAGTTTCCCTCTGGCAGTATTGTGGTCTTTGACAAAGGCTATGTAGATTATCAATGGTATGCGAATCTGACCGCTCAAAATATTGGCTTTGCTGAATAAGCCGTCATGAATAGGTTTGTGCAACAAAGCCCTCTATAGCTCACGGCTTTTGGTTGTTGAGCTTTTTGAGTAGGTGATTGCTTATATTTTATCGTTTGTTTTGTTGTTTTAATAGCTGTATCAATAGCTGTATTGAAAGAGATGCTTGGAAGGATCTGTGCTGCTTCCAGGACATTACTGATCAATTTGGATTGGTATATCAAGTCATGGAGAATAAAGTTGTTGTTCTGGTCCTAGATGTTGATAGACGAGGTAGGGTCTATAAAGGCATGCAATCAAATTGGCTCACGGCTTTTGGTTGTTGAGCTTTTTGAGTAGGTAATTGCTTATATTTTATCGTTTGTTTTGTTGTTTCGATAACTGTATCAATAGCTGTATTGAAAGAGATGCTTGGAAGGATCTGTGCTGCTTCCAGGACATTACTGATCAATTTGGATTGGTATATCAAGT
>NZ_VOYD01000023.1:0-20660 GCF_013420435.1 Acinetobacter sp. YH01008 | reverse complement strand
TGAAATACAAAGACCGTACAACTGACCAAGAGCACACTGTTGAATTGGCTGGTATCTTCGTACAGATTGGTTTGTTGCCGAATACCGATTTCTTAAAAGCAACAGCGGTTGAATTGTCAAATCGTGGTGAGATCCTGATTAACGAACGCAACGAAACCAATGTGAAAGGTGTATTTGCTGCGGGTGACTGTACTACTGTTCCGTATAAGCAGATCATCATTGCCACCGGTGAAGGCGCGAAAGCATCACTGTCTGCATTTGATTACATCATCCGCTCAGGTCAGTAATCCTTAACAAAACCCTAATAAAGCCCGCTTGAAGCGGGCTTTATTTTTCAATAACTACCGGTTTAAATTCAGTATATTTTATAAGCACTGCGTCCATTCATCTTCTTGCTAATCTTGTCACAAGCATGTCATTAATTTTGATTCTGTATAGATGGTCTGTAACTGTCGATAATCTCGTATTGCAAGCCTGTGAAAGCTCTCATATGATAGGGTGATAAATCATCTTTCATGATCGAAGAATAAAAAAGGATAACATCCTGGGAGAAGAACAATGCACTACCAATATCAATGTGCCTGCTGCGAAAAAGTAGTGGAATCTACAGAAAAATCATGTCCAGATTGCGGTTCGCATCATATTCGCAGTCCTTTTGGCTTCTGGATTTTGTGTCTAGTGGCCTGTCTTGCTACAGCGATCGTATTTAAAGTGGTACACGTCTATGTGCAATCACAACAACAAGAAGTTCCCGTACAACACTCTATACTCGATGTTTTACAAGAAGAAAATAAAGGCCTTCGTTAATTTTATTTAGCTCTGATTGAGAGACCTGTTCCGAAAAATAGGTCTTTTTTTATAGTGCTTTAATACCAGTATCGCTATGCAGAAAAACAGCTTCATAGCTGCCAGATTTGATTTACAATAGCAGATTTTGGAATGGGAGATATGCAATGGTTCAGTTAATTAAAAAAGGTGGATTACGCGAGCGTGCCAACCGTAGCCGTAGCTATCAGGGTTCTGAAAATACCGAAACCAGCTTAAGACCCAACCGCTATCAAACAGCGATTAAAACACAAGAAAATTTAGTGTCTTCTTCACTTAAACCCACCGAATCCACTTTGGATGATCATCCAGTTAATTCATCAAAATAAGCGCGTCATACCATAACCATAACGCAAAGAGTAAAAATAGCCCGCCTGAAACGATATCAATATAACTCCCTGAACGCTGATACAGAGCTTTAATTTTCGGCTGTGAAATCAGCAACATGAGTAAAGCGAAAGTGATAAAAGTCTGCAAGGGAATAATCACCGCGAGTTGTGCTTTCAGATATTCCGAGGCTGACGAACTCAGTGCCAGTGAAAATACGCTGCTAAAATAGATCAGCGTTTTAGGATTAGAGAGGTTGGTCCATAGACCCAACATAAAGTAATTTTTGGGTTGTGCCAGTTCATTGGAATCATCTTCGGGCTGATGTTTATTCCTAAAACTGCGCACACCACCTTTGAGCATTGCCCAGCCCATTTTTGCCAGGAATATTCCACCGAGCAGCATCAAGACCTGCTGGACCCATGGAAACTGCTCGATTAAAACGGTAAATCCGGCCAGTGTCAGTACCACCCACACGACAATACCGGCCGAAATACCTGCAATAATTTTCAGGGCATTTTGGCGTGTGGTAGATGCAGCACTTTTGGCGATCAGTAGAACATCAGGGCCAGGACTTAGTTGAGCAACAAAATGCAGAAGGCAGATGGTAAAAAGCAGAGACATTAAAATAGCGTTAAATTATAAAAAATGATTATAACGTTTGTTCAAACTAATGAGAATATTCCAATAAAAAACCGAATCATCAGATTCGGCTTAAATATAACCTTTTAAACTTTGCAGATGAATATCTTATTTTGGATTGATATCTTTCATTTCAATTTTTTTCGCTTCAGGCTTCACTTCACGCGCTTCACCATCAATGATGGTTGAATCACCACGACCTGCTTGCTGGTTTTGCATATCCTGCATTTGACGCATCATCTCGGCAAAGGGGTTCTGGCCTTGCGCACCCCCCATATCGCCCATCATGCCACCCATCATTTTTTCCATCATGGCCTGCTGACGTTTCATCATCGCCTTCATCATGGCAGCTTTAAATACCTGCTGCACGGCTGGAATCAGCATTAATACCGCCAGTACATCGCTAATTAAGCCAGGAAGAAGCAGGAAGAAGCCTGCTAAAATTTTAGGTAAATTTCCTGTTAATGCAGGATCTGCATTCATCTGCCCCATTTGCATTTGCTGCATCTGTGGCATCAGACCGGCCGAATATTTACGGATCAGGTTCATACCAATAAAAAATGCAGCGACAAACCAGAAAAATACGTACCACATGCTCCCGACGAGGTCACCCACGCCAATCCAGACAAATACTTCTAGGATTAAGCCTGCAAGGATAATAAGAAATAATTTCATGAAAATTAATCTAATCTCAGTAAAATAAATAATAGGATGATGTAATCAACTGCTTCATCAGGATCAAGCTTTTTTGATACGCTTATGTAACAATATGGGCATTATTCTATTTTTAAAGTGCAGGCATGTCATTAATTATTGGGATTGACCCCGGTTCTCGTTTAACCGGTTACGGAATTATCGAAAAAGACGGCTCCAAACTGACTTTTGTCGATGCCGGTACGATCCGCACCGAAACCACGGAAATGCCTGAACGTTTAAAACGAATTTTTGCCGGTGTAGAGCGGATTGTAAAATTTTATGGCCCAACAGAAGCCGCAGTAGAACAGGTCTTTATGGCACAAAATCCGGATTCTGCCTTGAAACTGGGTCAGGCCCGTGGTGCTGCTGTTGCCGCGCTGGTCAATCTGGATTTAAAAGTTGCTGAATATACGGCGCGCCAGATCAAGCAGTCTGTAGTGGGTTATGGCGCTGCTGATAAAGAGCAGGTACAGATGATGGTGATGAATATTTTAAAACTCAGCATCAAACCGCAACAGGATGCCGCCGATGCACTGGCGGCTGCCATTTGTCATGCACATGCCTCAGGTAGTATGAGTAAAATGGCGGTACTCAATGCTTTGGGCGGCATGGCACGTGGCCGCAGTCGGGTCAGCAGCCGTCGTCGTTAATGTTTAGCGCCGTATTTTAAAGCCTTGAATACCTAAATCGGATTGCAGAGGCTCTGGAATAATTGCTTGTCCGATTGCAGAAGCAGGCCCTTTGCCAACTTCGTGCAATCATTTCCTGAAGCGGTGAATCTGCGCCAACAATAACAGCCTCCACTTCGCCACTACTTAAATTTTTCACCTAGCCTTTTAAATCGAGTGCCACAGCCTGCTCAGCAAACCAGTAGCGCTAACCCACACCTTGCACTTGGCCTGAAATATTCATTTTGATGACTGGCACACTATTCTCCTTAGCGATTCACCACCTGATAAATTGCATGTTTCATGTCCTGCGCCTGCAAACCACGTTCGCCATTTTTGGCCAGTTCATCCCCTGCCAGTGCATGCAGCGTCACAATTTCATGCAAATGAATCGATTGAGCAAATTGTGCCTTTAGACTGGCAATCATCCCGGCCAGCACATCCCCCATGCCGCCTGTTCCCATACCCGCATTCCCGGCAGTGCAAATATACAGCTGTTGTTCCAGAATCAGACTGCCTGAACCTTTTAGCACCCATTGCCCGCCATACTTCTGCCTTAAGGCATGAATCGCTTGAATCCGATCTGTTTCAATGTCCAAGGTTTTACAATCAAGTAAAGTTGCCGCTTCACCCGGATGCGGTGTAGTGTAAGTTTTAGAATTTAATTGTTGCGGCTGTTTGGCTAAAAACCACAATGCATCTGCATCTAAAACAATGTCTAAGTCTGAATTTCGAATTAAATCAAACCATGCCTGATATTGCTCTTTTGCCCATTGATCACGTCCCAAGCCCATACCAAAACAGACTGCATCGACCTGCTGAATTAAGGCTGTGCGCTGCTCTATGTTGAGAGCATTAATATCACGCAGCATAATATTCGGCGCACGAGACAAAATGGCGGTATGGTGTTTCGCATCACAGACAATGGTGACCTTACCTGCTCCGGCAGCAAATGCCGCTTCTGCTGCCATAATCACTGCTCCGCCCATTTCAGCATGCCCCCCCACCACCAGCACATGACCATAACTGCCTTTATGACCAAAGGCTTCACGTTTCGGTAATTTAATCTGCTGTGAGGAAAGTTTGGCAACTGGTTGCAGTTCGGCATCAACCGGAATGGCAGAAATCAGTTCAACCTTAGCGGCATATTCCTTAGCTTGTCCGGTAAACAGTCCTGCCTTTAAGCCCAAAACCGTATACGTAAAATCCGCTTTAACCGCAATAGGCAAAGGCTGACCGGTATTGGCATGCAGTCCACTCGGTATATCAACCGCGATTTTGAGACCTTTCTGGTCATTGATCAATTGAATGATGGATTGCCAGTTCGCATCCAGCTCACGATTTAAACCAATGCCAAATAAGGCATCGATATAAGCGTCATATTCATGCTTAAACTGAAAATGCGGCCCTACTTTCAATCCAGCATCCAGCGCTTCTTGCCAAGCTTTGGCCAAGTCCACTGATTGACCTTTTTCAGCCGCATAAACATCTACATCGAAACCGGCCTGTTTTAAATATTTTGCAATCAGATAACCATCGCCAGCATTATTGCCCTGACCACAACACACCGCTATTTTCTGTATATTTTTTTCTTTAAATAGCACACTCAGACGCTGTGTGACTGACCAAGCCACCTGCTGCATCAAACCATAGGAACTATTTTGCTGCTGAAACCAACGCTGCTCCCATGCTTGAATACTTTGGCTATGATAAACAGGGCTATGGTAAACTTGTTGCTGCATTTTTTATTCCCTGTCTTTGGTTTATGACAATTCCCGATTCTTACGCACAAATTCAAGTCTATCAACAAGATCCAGCCGAGCTAAAAGCCTGGATTAAAGCGCAGGCGCTAGAATTGGGGTTTTCTGATTGTGTCATTGCCAAACCAGATGCTCAAGCAGAATTAGCGCGCTTACAGGAATATCTGGATCGTGGCTATCATGGCGACATGAAATTTCTGGAAGATAATCTGGAAAAACGTGCCAATCCTGCCTTACTTGTCCCCGGCACGCGCAGCATTATCTGCGTGCGTATGGATTATCTGGTCGAGACTCCAAAGCCACGTTACGTTCCGTATGCACCCAATTCCGCGATTATTGCGCGTTATGCCCGTGGCCGGGATTATCACAAGATCATGCGCGGTCGGCTCAAAACCTTGGCGACAAAAATCCGAGAAAAAGTTGGCGATTTTGAATCACGCCCTTTTGCCGATTCTGCACCCATTTTTGAAAAATCACTGGCTGAAAGTGCTGGCATGGGCTGGACAGGTAAACATACCCTGCTGATTCATAAAAAGTCTGGTTCTTTCTTTGTGCTTGGAGAGCTATTTACTTCTCTGGACCTCCCTTTTGATGCGCCTGCCAGTAAACATTGTGGTTCCTGTACGGCCTGTATCGACATCTGTCCAACTCAGGCCATTGTCGAGCCCTATATGCTGGATGCACGGCGATGTATTGCTTACTTAACCATCGAGTATAAAGGCATTATTCCAGAAGATTTGCGCCGCGGAATTGGTAACCGGGTTTTTGGTTGTGACGATTGCCAGCTAATTTGTCCTTGGAACAGTTTTGCCCAAATCACCCCGGTAGAAGATTTTCATCCACGACATGGTCTGGATCAGGTCAGCTTGCTAGATTTATGGCAATGGGATGAAACCACCTTCTTAAGTGCGACCGAAGGCAGTCCAATGCGTCGTACAGGTTATCAAAGCTTCATGCGCAATATCGCCATTGGTCTGGGCAATGCACCTTTTGATGAAAAGATTGTTTACGCTTTACAACATCAACGGGCATTACATGACGAAATTGTGCAGGTGCATATTGATTGGGCGATTCAGGAACAGTTGACCAAAACAGCATAAATTTTCAATTTATTACTTCGGCTCACTCGATCTCTTATAAGGCTTACACAATATTTGATCACTTTATGTCATAAAGAAAGAGATGAAAAAATGACGAGAGGGACTGAAGATGCAAGAGCAAGATAAAAAACAGCAACAGCATGAACAGCTAGATCAGCTTAAACAGCAGAAGCAACAGCAGCAGCAGCCCCAACATGGGCCAATCGATTCTCCTAAGAACAATCAGCATGAGCAGGATGAACGAGTGCTGAACAAGCAGCATCGTGACGATCTGCAAAATCAGAATATTCATGGGGGTCATCGTGAATAAAAAATTTCAGGATTAAATATAATGACAAAGTCCACCCCGTGTGGGCTTTGTTCGTTATAGAAGGTCATATTTTGCTAGTGAGGCAGACACACATTTTTATTAAGATGAGGTGAATGATAAATAAGCACAAACAAGGACAGATATATGAACACGAGTAATGCAGTACGCAATGATTGGTCACGTGAAGAAATACAGGCACTGTATCAGCAGCCTTTAATGGATTTATTGTTTCAGGCGCAACAGGTTCATCGTGAGCACTTCACTGCCAATACAGTTCAGGTCAGCACCCTCCTCTCGATCAAAACAGGCAAATGTCCAGAAGACTGCAAATACTGTTCACAATCTGCGCATTATGATTCCAAGCTAGAAGCTGAAAAACGTATCGCGGTCGATAAAGTCATTCAGGAGGCTAAACAGGCACTGGCTTCTGGAAGCTCTCGTTTCTGTATGGGCGCTGCATGGCGTAACCCGCATGAGCGCGATATGCCTTATGTTCTGGAAATGGTGCAGGAAGTTAAAGCACTCGGTCTGGAAACCTGTATGACACTGGGCGTGTTGAATGCATCCCAAGCAGAACGTTTGAAAGATGCCGGTCTGGATTATTACAACCACAATCTGGATACTTCTCGTGAATATTATTCACATATCATCAGTACCCGAAGCTTTGATGACCGTCTCGATACTTTGGATCATGTGCGTCAAGCCGGTTTAAAAGTATGTAGTGGCGGTATTGTGGGTCTGGGCGAAAGCCGTAATGACCGGATTGGTTTATTATATGAACTTGCCACGCTAGTCATTCATCCTGAATCTGTCCCGATCAATATGCTGGTTCCAATTGAAGGCACACCAATGGCAGATGTAGAGAAACTGGATGTTATTGAATGGATTCGTACCATTGCAGTGGCGCGCCTCTTGATGCCAAAAAGCTACATCCGCCTCTCTGCGGGCCGTGAATCGTTAACCGATTCAGATCAGGCTCTGGCATTTATGGCCGGTGCCAATTCCATTTTCTCGGGTGAAAAACTTTTGACCACCCCAAATACTGCCCAAGGTCGTGACCAAAAGCTATTTGAGAAATTAGGTCTGGTTGCAGAGCAGCCTAAACCAAGTGTACGTGCATTGGCGACCGATGCGATGGCAGGCTAAGCAATATAGGAGTGAATTAAGTCGCTGAAAAGTTATGTGCAGTAATCAGTATGCCATAGCGGGCATTCAGATAATCTCCAACTCTGATTTGATCCATTCCATTGGCATGATGCACCACCAACTCCTGAGTGATTGCATCATAGCTAAAAGACTCATAACTGTCTTGATGCAGACTAAGCCAATGCAGCGTATCTGCCAGATTGCTGTCTACGATATAGGTATCTGCATGAAAATTTTTGCTCATATGCCCGATCATCAGCTTGGAATTTCACTCTAATTTTAACGGAAATTAGCCAAGTATAAGCATAAAAAAAGTGAGCCCTCGCTCACTTTTTTTTGTAAAACATCAGTCCTTATTGATCCCACACTTACGACACTCCCTGTGTTCCCCGATTTCCTGCATTTGCTCGTACTCATAGATATGCAAGCAAAATAATTTTCTTAATAGCTGAAGCATCTTGAAACTCCTGTTTAATCATTTTTTTAATACGCTTCTTAAGATATTCCTTCCTGAAACATCATGATTTCTGACTAAAAAATCATCTCTTATTTATTAGCATAATTTTCTCAGTTGTAAAATGCATTTCATCTACTTTTAATCTTATTTCCTGATATTTTTTGAAGTGCATCACAGTCCATTCATAAATATAAACTTTTTTCCTGAGGTAAAATTCTTCTAGATAAAAAATCCTCAAGAATGGCTCATAAAACTCATCTATTGAAGCCAGACCTCTTTTTTATAAGTTGATGCAAATATTGCCTAATTTTTATTTAAGTGTAATAGTTAAATTATCGTCAATGGTAAAATCATAAGCATTACGACAATACGAAATTAGTTTTTCAAATCGATTGAATATCTGCTCATTTAATTGTTTTTATTGGAAAAATCCTTTCCACTCCGAAGCAGGTATGTCTTTGAATAGACGATAACAAAATACTGGCAATATATGCTTTTCTATCGACTGATACTCTTTCTTATAAGTTTTATCAGTTCATACAGCTTGCTTTGTCTTCATCCATTTAATCAGTAAATTACCAAAAAATAGGTTCTCTTTTTGTTGAGCTTTCAATAACTTCTCATTTTTAGTTTTTAAAATGAGTTCACCATTTTAATACTTAATGGCCATTGAACATGCTTCTCTGACTGAGATTACTGGATAAGTCCCAAGCTATGTCCATTTACCAAGTGTATTCTTAAACCGCAACTGCCATGATTTTTACCTGTTACAACGACTTTTAAATACAAACCCATAATATCCGAAACCCTATACTCTAATTCTTTAGGTTTTAACACTGCAAATTGGGTATCTGTGAGCAATTTAGATTTAGCCATAAAATTATGATTTTCCTAGATTAAACTAGGCTCCTGTATCCTGAGTTATATTTTAAATTTATGATACAAACAAGGATACGAATAGGGTGTTTTTCTACGAGTCTACCTGAGTATTCTTAAGACATAAAAAAACCCTTAACTCTTTTAGAGTTAAGGGTTTAGATCTTATATAAAGCTATATAAATATAAAATTTGGTGGGCCCAGACAGACTTGAACTGTCGACCAACGGATTATGAGTCCGTTAACATAGTAATTTAAAATCAACAAATTAAAAATATAATGTCAATACTATCATATATTTATGTAATTTTAATAATTTATTATTAACTCTTTTTGTTGATTAATATATATTGATTTTGCTTACTACTTGCTTACCAGATGCTTACTAGAATGAAGTTAACAAAACCTGCTATTGATAAAATTGATTGCTCAGACAAAAATAAACCAACTTTTTTTTGGGATGAGAAAACACCAGGATTCGGCGTCAAAGTTACACCTAAAAATAATAAAAGCTACATTTTCCAAGGCCGTATTGGTCTTCAAAACCGTCGTATCAAAATTGGTGACGTTGATGTATGGAAATTAGATGAAGCTCGTAAATATGCACAAGAATTGGCGATTATGTGCCACAAAGGGATTGACCCATTAATCGAGCGTAAGAAAGCTTTAGCTGATAATAAAGAACTGCTAAAACAAGAAAAACGCAAAACTATTAAATTTAAAGATGTATGGTTTGAATATTTAAAAGCAAGACAACCTAATTGGCGACCAAGAAGTTATCAGGACCACATCGAATTATCTAGAGGTGGTTACGATCCTGAAAAAAATAGTGTTTATACCAGTCAACCCATTTTTCAACTGTTTGAGTACAAACTTTCTGAATTAACTGCAGATGTATTATGCGATTGGCTTGATCACAATGACTTCCGTCCAACAACATCAGCTAAAGCATACAGACTTACACGAGCTTTCCTGAATTGGTGTGATGAACACGAGGATTATGAAAACTTAGTGCCTCCAAAATCATACAACTCAAAAAAAGTTAAAGATAAAGTCCCTTCCCCAAAAGCCAAGAATGATTGTTTGATGAAACAGCATCTAAAACCATGGTTTGAAGAGGTAAATAAGTTAACTAGCAGAAAAATAGCGATTTTTTTGATATGTAGTTTAATCACTGGTTGCAGAAAGAATGAGCTGCTTTCATTAAAATGGACAGATGTCGATTTTCGTTGGAAAACAGCAAAAGTCAGGGATAAAATTGAAGATGAAGGTCGCCTAATTCCTCTAACTGCATATGTTGAAAGCTTATTATTAGAACTAAAGAAAAATTCTGATTCTAAATTCATATTTAGCAGTAAGGGCGCTGAATGTGGCCATATTGTTAATCCTTACGATAGCTTAGAGAAAATATGTAAAAAACTAAATATTGAACTTACTCCCCATGGATTGAGGAGATCATATAAAACGTTAGCTATTTGGGCAAAAATCAATGAAGGATCTTTAGCACAGATATCAGGTCATAAACCAAGTGCATTAGTTGAAAGGCACTACATCGTACGACCTATGGATATGCTACAAGAAACACTACAAGAATATGAGGATTGGATTTTGCAACAAGTGCGAAATGGCATTAATTGAAATACCTCGATACGGACTAATGCCAGTCAGTTAAGAAATTGACTGGTAAAGGGTGTAAATAATTCTGTGTAAATACAGTTTTAAAAATACTTGGTTACACGCTCTTCAAAAGAGGGCGTTCAAAAATCTATGTCAGTAAATTTGACTACATTTTAATTATATCGATCTAATCGACCTTCAAAGTAAATGGATAATTGAGTAATGTGTGAAAATTGAGACTTCTACTGACATTTTGGTAAATTTTACCTCATGTCATAGGAGTTTGAATTTTGAGTACAAAAGCCCAACGGGAAATTGCCCATAAATTAAAAGTGTTTGCTCATGCTGAACAAAATGGCAATGTTGTATTGACCTGTCGATATTTTGGTATTTCACGAAATACTTTTTATCGTTGGAAGAAGAATTATAAATCCAAAGGAGAGATAGGATTAGTCAACAGTAAGCCATGTCCACAGAACCTTAAGCTACGCACGCCTGCTGTGATTGAAGATAAGATTATTTATTTACGTCAACACTATCATTTTGGACAACTACGGATCAGTTGGTATTTATGGCGTTATCACCAAATTAAAATTTCAGCAGCTGGGGCGTACCATGTTTTAAAACGGCATGGTATGAATCGATTACCCCAAAATCAGCGTAAACGTTCTATTCCTATTCCTCAACGTTATAAAAAACAAGTGTAAGCGTCCGCTGAACCCCATGCCTATTTTTTAATTTGAGTTGGATTTCCAGCGATGTGGTAGTAATTCTTCTATTTGGGTCGCTTTATGCGTCGGCAGCCTTTTCAGCACATCACTGAGATAGGCATACGGATCCAACCCATTCAGCTTTGCTGACTGGATTAAAGTCATGATATTTGCCGCTCGCTGTCCACTGCGCAGCGAACCTGCAAACAACCAGTTCTTACGGCCCAATGCCCAGGGACGCATTGAGTTCTCTGCCCAGTTATTGTCAATGGGTAGATTGCCATCATCCAGATAGCGGCTTAAGGCTGGCCAACGCTTCAGACTGTAATTGATGGCCTTGGCGGTTGGAGAACTCGATGGCACCGTCAGATAATGTTGGTTGAGCCATTCACACAGTTGTTGCATCACCGGTTGGCTGTGCTGTTGTCGGTATTCGCGGCGGTGTTCTGCTGTACCATCGGTCTTTTTCCTGAGTTCTGCTTCTATCGCATACAGTTTCTGAATCATCAGTAATGCCTGTTCAGCGATCTGACTTTTCCCGGTCACATGTAGCTCATGGAATTTACGACGTGCATGCGCCATGCAGCCCACCTCTATGACATCGCCTGATTTAAAGCGTGCTTTATAACCACTGTAATCATCACAGACCAGATGGCCCTGCCAGCCATTCAGGAACTCTTCTGCATGCTGACCTGAACGGCTATCCTGAAAGTCATAGATCACCGCTTGAACTGGATTGTACTGTGTAGTGGCATAGGCCCAGACATAACCTTTCTTCGGTTTTTTCTCATCATCACCCATCCGCATGATGGTGACCGGCGTTTCATCGGCATGGATCACCCGCTGTTGCAGCACCACCTGTTTTAAGGCATTGGCCAGAGGTTCCAGTTCCACACCGCAGCGACCTATCCAGTCAGATAACGTTGATCTAGAAAGCTCGATTCCCGCCCGCTGATAGATCAGACGTTGACGGTACAGCGGTAAATGATCGGCATACTTCGATACCAGCACATGGCTGAGCAGTTCAGGTGAAGCAATACCTTTATCAATCACATAGGCAGGCATCGCTTGCTGAGTCAGGGTGTCACACTGATCACAGACCCATTTGCCACGCACATGCTGTTCCTTATAGAACTGTGCCGGTCTGAAATGCAGTTTTTCACTGATATCTTCGCCGATACGACGTAACTGGCAGCCACAACTGCATTGGGTTGATGCAGGTTCATGCTCAATACGGATGGTGTGTAGATGATCCGGCAGCAGTCGACGTTTAGGTTTGTTGACTGTGGCTTTCTCTGTCGCTGCATCGGTTTTATCTGCATTCAGCCGTTCCAGTTCCAGATCAACGGCTGCAATATCTTCTTCGACCGCTTCATCCCAGAGATGGATTTGTTTTGCAGTGAGATGTTCGTTTTTACTGCCGAATTTGTGCTGTTTAAATAGTGCGAGTTCATGCTCGTATTTTTGATTGAGAATAGAAAGATGTTGAACTTTAGAATCTAATTGCTGATTGGTGACTTCAAGATGTTGAACTCTGGCATCTAATTGCTGGTTTGATTGTGCTAGAGACTGATGCTGCAGCGCCAACTGCCTGGTGAATTCCAGCAGTTGTTCATGGGTCAGTTGGCTTAAGTCAGGCAGCATATTCATGACCGCAGTATGCCTGAGGTCATGAGAAGAATGAAATAGAACGTTTGGAGAATAGCAGAATGGAACAGCCTGGTTTAAAGCATCGTCACCACCTGCTGTCGTCCAATGCGCTGCCAGGGCAAACCTTGGATCAGTGCCTGTAACTGTTCCGGGCTGAGGGCCACGGTTTCACCTTGGTGAACTTGAGCCCAGTGAAATTTGCCCTGTTCCAGCCGCCGGGCACACAGCCAGATGCCCAATCCATCATGTACCAGTACTTTCATGCGATGGCCACGTTTATTACAGAACAGGTAAGCACAATGCGGTTTGATGTAGCCAAAGGCTCTCACCACCTGAGCCATGGTCGTATCCATACCTGCACGCATGTCCATGGGCTGAGTAGACAACCAGATTTCATCAATGCGGATCATGTTGCCAGTGCCTTGAGTAATTCTGCCAAGGCAGGTATTTCTGATGTCTGCCATTTTAGCTGAATATCATTATTCGTATGAGGCACGGTGATACACAACGTGATCCTCTCATCAATAGGTTGGCTGATTGCAGCAGTGTAAGGCAAAGCAATAAATGCTGGATTCACATGAGTAGGATCCTGCACGGCACCCTCATGATGGCTGAAGATCCTGATCCAACGACTGACAAGGTTGGCATTAATACTACGTTGCAGTGCGACCGAAGCGATCGAGGTATTAGGATTTTTGCAGGCATTGACAATACTGAGTGGCTTTGTTGCACAAAGATTTGAAATGCAAAGCGCCCCTAATTGAGCCAAATTTAAGGCGTAACTTGGGTAAGTGGTCGACCTAATTCCGTAAATCTGTTGAGGACTGCTACACGTGCATGAATTTCATTCACCTGACTAGGAAAGCTTCTTGCCATTAATTTATCGCCTAATAATTTGATGCAATGCATCTTGGTTTCCACCAAACTGCGGCGATGATAGCCTGACCATTTTTTCCATAATGTCCTGCCTAAACGTTTAACTGACAGGAAAAATATTATGGGTTTAAAGGGCATATCGTGATTAATTTATCAGGGATGATTACGAACTATACTTTTGCTCCAGCAAATTGTGATGAAAGAGATGTTGCACCTGAAATTACACAAAACATTTATGGTTTATTGGGAGCGGATAAGGGATATATAAGACCTGAATTAAAACAATATTTTAGGCATCAATATTTAGACTTACAAACACCTTATAGACGAAATATGGTTGATCTAAGACCAAAAGAATCAATCAGAATATTGATGAATGCTCGAAGGCAAATTGAAACTGTTATCGGTCAGTTGACTGACCGATTCAACATTCAAAAAGTAAGGGCAAAAGATCTGTGGCATTTAACACATCGAATTGTTCGTAAGATTCTTTCACATACTCTTTCAGTTATTCTAAATATGAAATTAGGGAATCCTCCTATACAGCTTGAAACCATAATTAAAAGTTGAGATTGGCGTATCTAATTTAAAAATATAAGTTTGAAATAATTTTTAACAATGAAAAAGACAAGAAAGCGACATATTTGATATGTCGCTTTCTTTAAAGACTCAGATTAACCAATAATGATTTGGTTATTAATTAAATCCTGTAATTCCAATGCGGTCTTACCTTCAATAATTAACAAATCAGCCCAATCATGAGTTGTACCACTCGTTCTATTAGCAACACCATCACGGTCAATTTTCAATACGGCATCGCCATTACCATCATCTTCAACTTTGATGTAGTTAGCAATATCCGATTGATCTACTGAAAGTAGACCTCCGAAGAACCCAGCACCAAACTCAATTTTGTCATTGGCTTCGTAATCGACCCATGTGTCTGTACCATTACCACCTGTCGCATCGGCAGCATTTAAGACCGCATAAATCGCTGTGTATGAACCAGAACCACCAATCAAGGTATCATTGCCTGCACCACCATTTAAGCTATCATTATCGAAACCGCTTATCAGCATATCATCACCGAACGAATCGGCGGCGAAGCTTTCGATAGATACACTCCTGCCGGTAATGTTCTGAGGTGGGGTCAGGGTGATGTTGTCGACCTGCAAAGTGAGGTTAGAGCTCCACGAATTGTCTGCAACCGTGAACACCAACCGGTATGTACCGGCATCATTGATTGTCTGAGTAATAGACTGGTTGCTCAAATTGATGTAGCTGGAGAAGTTGTGCGTACCACTGGCCCCTGTCACATTACTCCAAGTCCCATCATTGACATCCTGCTTTTGCAACTGGTAACTGACCGAATCACCACTCCGTACCTCACTCGTCCACTGGCTGAACGTCAAGCTACTGCCAGAGTGATTGACCGCAAAGACTGTACTGGTAGCAACGGCATTAGTTCCACCATTGTTGCTTGAATCATCAATCACCAATCGCCCATAACTATTAATCGCCACCGTTCCTCCCGTAACAGTCCACGCCGAGGTATTGCCCAGCACACCACCGCTGAATGCACCCAGCACGACTGGCTCGACCGCATGCACCTGCACCACCAGATTACTGGTGTTGCTGGCGGTATCGCCGTTCACCCCTTCGGTGCTGATAGCCTCCACCTGTAGCGTTACCGCACCAGTGCTAGCATTGATGGGCGGGGTGTAAGTCAGCGCAGCCTTGTTCCAGCTCTGAACATCCACTTGCGTGTTGCCACTTGTGGCGGTGAAGCTGTTGTTGCCATCGCTGAGCTTCGCACCCACAGGGATGTTCTTGACCCACACCACCAAAGTTTCGGAGCCATCGGTATCCACCAGACCTGCAGCAATGCTGGAAATCTTGATGGCAGTACCAGCCTCACCTTCATTGGCACCATAGGCCTTGTAATAGCCGTGGCCACCGGTATCGTTGCTCAGACTGCCCAGTTCACCCCCTGCCACCCCAATCGCTGCCACATTTGTAAACAGTTGTGCAGACGTCGTCGACAGCACGGCGGCTGGGTTCAACCCTTCTTTAAACAAGATGCTATAGCCACCATCCCCAGATTGGTTATGCACATAGATGTCCAATGTGTAGTAACCACTGGCAGAGGGCGTGAACGTGCCTTGAAACTTACCGGATCCACTAGAGCCATCAGGACTGGTACTAATGCTGCCCCAACGCCCCGAAGCCACAGTGATACCACCGACCACGATGGCAGCGCTGTCATCGGCAGTGCCACCAAAGGTATATGACTTGCCTGCTTCCAGATAGATCAGGCCGGACATCTTGACACCTGCGTTAGCAGTCAATCCGTTGGAGATGTTGACATTGGCATTGGTAACTGTGGTGCTGGTGCCACCGGAGGCAGCAGCAAAACCGACCAGCAAGTCTGTTGCAGACACACCATTGCCACCAGTGCCACCAATATTCAAACCCGTATAAGTGGTCCGCATGAGTCCATTGTCCACTGGCGACTCGACCGTCGGCGACGTTAAGGTCAACGTGGGCGCGTCGGCCACCGGCGTGACGTTGATCGTCGTGGTGTTATTAACTGTCTGCCCGAAGTTATCCTTGGAAACCACCGCCAAAGTATCGATACCACTCCAGTGAGTATTACCTTGGTAGGTCAAGGTCTGCAAGGTCGCGTTGATCGCCGCCTCGCTGCCGACCAGGGTCAGGGTACCGCTACCGTTGCTACCGGCACTGATGGAAGCCCCAGTTTGCAACGTCACTTTCATGACACCATTGCCCACACTGAGCTGCACGCTGGCGAGGTTGGTGTCAGTCACCTGAACCGTCGACAGGCTCAACGCCGTGTCTTCATTGACTGTCTGCGCCACGGGCACCGTGTTGACAGGCGCGCGGGTATCCACGGTCATGCTGACCACGTTGCCTGCCAAGCCGGCATTGCCCGCTGCATCGGCGTAACTGCCCGCCGCAAGCGTCACCGAGGCAACACCTTCGTAACCCGCTGTCGGGGCGAACGTGGCCGTCCAGACCAGCGGGCTAACCTGCTGCAGGTTCGAGACCGTGCCACCGGTTGTGGTGATGTCGCCCACGACAAAGCCCTGCGGCGCTTCATTGAAGGTGAAGGTGACCATGACGGTCTCCGCGCCGGTCAGGTTCACATCGTCCACACTGACACTCACCGTCGGCGGGGTACCGTCTACGGTGAACTCAAACGGCACAGATGCCGGACCTGTCGAATTGGAATCTGCATTGTAGGCACGTGCCACTACTTCGACCAAACCATCACCAAGGGTGCCAGTGGAAGTGAGCAGGGCAAGCTGTTCCGAAGTGATAGTCCAAGTCCAAACTCCAATCTCTCCGTCTGGTACTTCGATACGGATCGGGCCAAGGCCACGCACCGTTACCCAAACTTCGTCCACCTTGTCGCCGCCAGTCGCACCTAGATCAATCGTACCACTAATGCTACCCTGCCTATCGTTGGTCAGTCCATTGTGTCCGATATCCCCAGTGTCACCACTTCCGCCCGCGCCATTAGAACCAGCAACAGCATCTACATAGGCAACCACTATCGGTGTTGGCAGGCTCTCTGGTGCCAGAGTCACGGTTCCACTGTCACTGGTACCAGTATTGCCCGCCTTGTCGGTGACATGAACCTTAAGCAGATCAGCATTGTAGTCATCAGACAAGGCCTGATTAAGCGCTACATTGATCTGCAAATATTGCCCGTAACCAGGAGCCAGACTACCAACCGTACCCTCGCCATAGAACACACCGTCGTAGTACACCTCGACCTTGTCACCAATATCGGCATGAGTTTGCTTGGCGTTAGACAGGTCACCAGACACGAGCGCGGTGACATGACCAAATCCAGTGCCTTCTGGTGCGACGTAATCAACATAGGTCGCTTGCGGGGCGTAAGTGTCGGACACGAAGGTGTACTTGTCGGACACCTCGCTGACGTGCCCAGTGACGGTATCAACCAGCTTGACCTGCAAGTAAATTTCATCGTCGCCGCGCAACTGATCGGCCCACCAGATGGTTTGCAGCACTTCACGCAACTGCTCGGGACTGATCGTCCATTGGCCGCCGCTGACCGTGACCACCACGTCGGCACCGTTAGGGTAGCCCTGTGGGCCCGGCGCGCTGTCGTCGGTGCTTTGCTTGTTAGCGTACAGGCGCAGGGTGACCTGGCCATCGGGCGCGTCCACCGCGCCAGTAATGCGGCCCATGACGTCGTTGCTGTAGACCACCGAGTTGTCGACGATGGTGGTCGTCTGTGGTGTGCTGCCATCGACGGTGTAGTCCAGCGTGATCGAGGCGCCGTGGTCGTAGGGTTCAAAGGTGTAGCGGCCATCGCCGTACACGGTGATCGCGCCCTTATCAGCCAGTTCCAAAGTCTGACCGATGGTGACGGGCTGGCCGTTAGCAGTCACGTTTGTGACCACACTACTACCATCCGATGCAGTACCTTCCAGTTGGCCTTCTACCTCGGAGCTATTAATCTTGTTTTCTTCCTTCAACGCCACAGTGGTAGCAGTTACGGTGGTTACAGTCGGCGGGAACATGTCGTGGATCGACACCTGCACCTGATACTGCTTGCCATCACTGTCAGTGAGGGTGAGCTGATCATTCAACGGTGCGTTGCTTGCGGCAAGTGCACCAGCCAAGCCTGTATTGAGCACGTAGCTCCATTCGCCGGTGGCGGTGTTGAAGGTGAAGGTGCCGTAGGTACCGGCCAGCGTGGTCGGCGTATTGAAGCCAGTGAGCGCTTCGCCATAGCGGTCCAACACGCTGCCCGAGACCGTAGTGGTGCCGTCAAGCGCAGCCTGCGCACTGGCGCTCCCCTGCACATACTCGATGTTATCGTAGTAACCAGTGATCACTGGTGCCGGCGGCGCGGCAACCGTGTAGGCCTGATCATCGCTCGCGCTATTGCCTGCGGCATCGCTGACGGTGGCTGTGGCCGTGCCGTCCTTCAACAGTGCGGCTTGTTCCTTGGTGACCTCCGCCGACCAATTACCACTCGCATCGACTGTGCCGGTGACGCTGATCGGGTTATTGTCGGCACCGAGAATTGGATCACCATTGGCATACTTGAAGGTCACCGTGACGTTGGTGCCCACATCCACGCCCGACACCGTGCCATTAATGATGAATCCATCTACCATCTTCTCATTCCAATCCACGATGTCATTGCCATCCGCAACGTGGGTGATTGTGATCGTCGGTAAGACTGTATCCACAGAAATCGGACGCGTTGCCTGGACAGCAGGGTTGCCCGCCGTATCGGACACATCCGCAGTTACGGTCAGCGCACCTTGCGGTAACAGCGTTACATGCGCCCGTGGCACATCCAGCGTCCAGGCATTATCCGTCACCACAGCCGTATAGGTCTTGCCATTGAGGGTAACTGTTACCGACTGGCTATTCTCTACGCCAGTGGTGGTGCCCCTGATGGTCAAGTCTTGCTGGGATTCAGCCGCATTGATCACGTCGTCACCCGCCAACGGGCCAGTGATGCCGATCGTTGGTGCGATAGTGTCAATATTGACGTTGCGATTGCCAACGTTACCTGCGTTACCAGCCTGATCGTAGTAACTCCCAGCGGCAATCGTCAGCGGCACCATCGTTTCGGTGTTTGTCGCTGCGGTGACCGTACCCGTCCAGGTGAGTCCGCCATCGCTCGTGCTCAGCGTACCCAGCTTGAGATTGGCTGGATTACCTAGCAAAGCCAAAACCTCCGCTGCCGATAGTGCATTGCCTGCATCATCATGCGGCACTTCGGTAAACTTAATGGTCAACTCGCCAGAATTACTCTCACTAACACCATTTAGCACGTTTGGATCCACCGTGATCGTCACTGTGGGAGGCGTTTTGTCCACGGTAATCGTGTGCAAATCCTGTGCATAATTACCTGCGCTGTCGGTCACGCTTGCAGTGATCTGCGGAGAACCTGTGAGCAAAGCCACATCTTCGACAGGCACTGTTACAATCCAGTTCCCGCTCGTCTCGACTATTTCGAATGTATAAGACTTGCCACCGATCTGAACCTTGATAACCTGGCCGTTTTCCACGCCTGTGGTCGTACCACTGATGGTCAAGTCTTGCTGGGATTCAGTCGCATTGATTACGTCGTCACCAGCCAGAGGACCTGTGATCGCAATCGTCGGTGCGGCGATGTCCACGCTGATCGGTTTGCTTGCCTGCGTTGCAGGGTTGCCAGCCTTATCGCTCACGTCAGCAGTCACAGACACAGAACCTGTTGTAGGCAGTTCGCCCACAGCTTCCGCCGGTACCGTCACGCTCCAGGCGTTGTCCGTCACCGTCGCGGTGTAGGTCTCGCCGTCCACGGTCACCGTCACCTGCTGGCCGTCTTCCACGCCTGTGGTCGTACCACTGATGGTTAATGGCTGTCCTTTTTCAGTCGCATTGATTACGTCGTCAACAGCCAGAGGACCTGTGATCGCAATCGTCGGTGCAACGGTATCAACCGTAAATTTAATTTCTGTCGGATCCGAAACATTCCCAGCTTTGTCAGTTTGACGTACGCTGATGCTGTTCTCACCTTCTTGCGCAACCGGTTTATTACTGCTCCATGTCACACCGCCATCAGTGCTGTATTCAACCAATGCACCCGCTTCGGTACCGCTTACGCTGTAGCTACCGTCGTTGGTGATGAAATCATCTGCTGTACCACTGTCGGTAGTCAGAGTAATCACCGGTGCCGACACTGTAGTATCCAAGGTGAAGGTCAATGATGCTGGTGAAGACATGTTACCTGCTACGTCTGTTTGACGGACGTAGATCGTATTTTCACCTTCAGCTGCAACCGGGGCTGTGGTGCTCCAGTTCGTGCCATCAGTGCTGTATTCAACCAATGCACCCGCTTCGGTACCGCTTACGCTGTAGCTACCGTCGTTGGTGATGAAATCATCTGCTGTACCACTGTCGGTAGTCAGAGTAATCACCGGTGCCGACACTGTAGTATCC
>NZ_VOYD01000028.1:0-26963 GCF_013420435.1 Acinetobacter sp. YH01008 | reverse complement strand
TTCGATAACTGTATCAATAGCTGTATTGAAAGAGATGCTTGGAAGGATCTGTGCTGCTTCCAGGACATTACTGATCAATTTGGATTGGTATATCAAGTCATGGAGAATAAAGTTGTTGTTCTGGTCCTAGATGTTGATAGACGAGGTAGGGTCTATAAAGGCATGCAATCAAATTGGCTCACGGCTTTTGGTTGTTGAGCTTTTTGAGTAGGTGATTGCTTATATTTTATCGTTTGTTTTTGCTGTTTTAATAGCTGTATCAATAGCCGTATTGGAAGGGACATATTAAAAAAGGCCGCGGTGTACTTCGCAAGCCAGTCCAAATGAGGTACGCCTTTATTCAGGACAATCAGCAAATATAGCCGATCCGTTGTTTATGTTCAACTCTGGATGTTCATCACAGTGATTATTACGCATGGTTAAAGGTTAAAGCAACCAACCAGTAAAACTGCCAAGAAACGGCAACAACTCTTTGGGTAATTCTGGCTAGAATCTGGCTATCGCAAGATTCACTGTGATTTGAAAGATGTTGGTGAGAGTTACGGGATCAATCAGGTCTATCGGTTGATGAAAGCTAATTGTCTTAAATCATAGCGGGGTTATCGTAAACCTAGATCTCATGCTGGTAATACCGCTGTCGTTGCTGCAAACACTTTAGACCGACAATTTATCCAATTCATCCCAACCAACTGTGGGTGACTGAAATCACTTATATCCGTACGCATGAAGGCTGGTTATATCTTGCGGTGGTGATTGATTTATTTTCGCGTCTTGTGGTTGGCTGGTCGATGAAATCCAGAATCACCACAGACCTGCTTTTAAATGCATTATTGATGGCTTTGTGGCGAAGAAACCCAAAGAACAAAGTCCTGATTCATTCTGACCAAGGCAGTCAATACACCAGCCATGGGTGGCAGACATTTCTCAAGCATCATAATCTTGAAAGCAGTATGAGTCGGCGTGGAAACTGCCATTATAATGCTGTTACCGAGAGTTTCTTTCAGTTGTTAAAGCGAGAGAGGATCAAGATGGATATATGTGTCTAGAATTTTGGTGGCTATTCAGTCCAATAGAATAAAGACATGTTTTTAAACTGTTACCTCTATTTCTACAAAATTAATAAATGATTTTTTATGTTCCTTAGAACATGAATATAAATGAGAAAGGGTAGAGTTTTATAGATGGTTAATGAGTTCTAAGGCTCGTCAGAGCTTTAGAAGGAATGTTAATTAATTTTTATAATTCTTCTTTTAAGATAAAAATTTTTAACTAATTGATTACTATTATATTTATATCTAACTCAAGACAAGCTTTTGTCTTAGGACTATGTTTTACTATTTTAAAAGAACTCTTTGAATTTATAACTGTTGATAACTGCCTAAGCTCTTACACAATTTATTGTATAATATAAAGGGCTGTGGGAAAAAAAGTGTAAAGTATTTCTTGTAAACAATTGTTTTTATAGTAAATGTATATTTAATTTTCATTTCTAAAAAAAGTGTAAAATAATTATCTAATCAATCAAATCTTATTAGCTCGAAACTTTGCGAGCGTATAGCTAAATGCGCTAGCATTTTGATATACCGAGTAATAGTTTGAGCAAACAAACGACTGAACCAGTTTACTATAGAATGAGAGTAACAGAGTGCGTTAGTTGATCTCAAGACAAAATGCTATGTCCAAGAGAAACCCTTACACTTTTCTATCTTAGATAAGGGGGGTATGCTTAAAAAAGTGTATAGTTTGATTTTACACTTTTTTATATTGAAATATTATCAATCAAATACTTAAAAAGAGTAAACAATGGACTTGTGTGAAATAAAGTGTTGACATTGATTTATAATTTTGATACTGTTAATCACATAGGATAGAGGATTATCCCTCACTACTTCATATCCTGACAACATATAAATGACACTAAAAATTAAGACCTATTTAGGTAATCCGATAAATGAATTTACAAGATTTAGTAATAAATAATGCAGTAAAAATAGAGCAAGATGCTCAAGCAAATACAATAACAATTATAGCTAGTGATAGCTCCGAAAAACTTTCAAATCTAATTAAGGATTTTCCAGACAACTGTTATGTAAATAAACAAATTACAGGTTGTGGTGGTACAACATTAGTTATCCGTAATGCAAAAAATTATGTAGTTCTCGTTCCTTACATTAACCTACTTAAATCCAAATTAGCAGACAACCAAGGAATTGTTGATTTAATTGGCGTGTATGGTGATACCGAGAGAGAAGAAATAACAGAATATTTAAAAGACACTTCAAGTTCTAGAAAAATTGTTTGTACTTTTGACTCATTACCAAAACTCCTAACAACACCAGGCTTCAATCCAAAAGCATTTAAATTACTGATTGATGAAGCACATACACTTGTGAATTTAGGTAGTTTCAAAGCAGCTACTTGTGAATATGTACTTCAAAACTATAACAAGTTTGGTTCGTACGTTTTCTTAACAGCGACACCAACAAAACGTGAATATTTTCCTTCAGCACTCGAACATTTACCACTATGTACAATCGAGTGGGGTGATGTTAGACCGGTTAAATTTAACCTTCAAAAAATTGAACATGGCGTAGGTGTAAACAATGCTTTGTTTGGATTGTGCTATGATTATTTGATGGGAACAATTGAAGGCAATGCTCATATCTTCTATAACTCAGTGACAGAAATTGCATCTATCCTAAGTAAGTTGAAAGCCTTAGTTGATAAGGAAACAGGTAAGAATCTGTTTAATCCTGACGATATTAGAGTTGTATGTTCAAAATCAAATTCAAACCAAAAAACATTTAATAGTAAGCTTGGCTTGAAATGGGCAAAGATCAGTGACATCACTTCAGCCCCTGCAAAGATCAATCTGTATACTTCAACTGCTTTTGAAGGTGCAGACATCTTCGATGAAGAAGGACAAACCTACATCATCATTAATGGACTCCGTGATGCTACAAAAGTAGATTTCCATGTACTTGTACCTCAAATTTGTGGTCGTATTCGAAACACAAAATATAATGAACACATTAATCTATTAGTTGGAAATCTACCTGAAGCTGCAAGTTGTACAAAAGAAGAATGGATGCAGGAAGTTCAGAAACGTATCCAAGACAGCGAAGACGTTTTGAATGATATCAAAGAAGGTAAAATGTCAGATGCAGGACGTGAACAATTAAGAAAAGCTGCTGAAGATGACAAGTACACATTCAAAGATGAAAAAGGTGAACTGTATGTTTCAGACGTTGCATTGAAAGCTGAATTACAGGCATACGAAGCACTAGAAGCAACTTATGTGGTACGTGTTGTTGCAGGTGCTGAAGTTAATGAAGATGGATATTCTGCCTCATTTAGAGCTTTACTGACTGATGAAACAAAACATAAAGCATTCGCTCATAAACCTGAAGGTGTAGCTAAATTTTTATCAGGTCATAGCCAGTGCTTTTATGAAACGATGAAAGAATATTGTGAAGCAAGAGATGCAGATAATTCTAAAATTTATAAATTGGTTGATGCAAAGGATGACTATTTCAAAACTGCTTATGATGTTTTGACGCACGACACGATTAGAAAATTTGAATATAGAAAGTTACCAATTGAAAGAGCATTAAAGATTCAAGATGCACAGAAGGATAATGCAACTGAAATTCCGACTTTACTTAATTTGAAAAAGGATGAAGTTATTCTTCGTTCAGATATAAAAGTTCGTATTCAAGATGTTTATAATGAACTTAATATACCTGACAAAGCAAAAGCTACTGATATTGAAAAATGGTATAAAGTTAAAGATACTAGATTAAATACAAAGCCTGCTTTTAAAATAGTTAAAATGTTGTAATTAGAATAACTAAATACAAGTTTTTACATCATTTAATACCTCTAACAATACAGCTATTAAATGAACATCCAAGAGATTGTAGATTTAGTTCAATTAAGTCATGACATTGTTAAGATTTCCTCTATAGAAAGCATATTCATCACCTGCTGCAGTCCAATACGCTGTCAGGGTTTACCCTGGATCAGCCCTGTAATTTTCTAGGCTGAGTGCTACAGTTTCACTCTGGTGGATAAAGCTCAATGGAACTTGTCCTATTCCAATCGTCTGGCACAAAGCCAGACCACCAGGACTTTCATGCGATGGCCATGCTTATTACAGAATAGATAAGCGCAATGTGGTTTGATGTAGCCAAAGGCTCTCATCACCTATGCCATTGCAGTATCCATATCCGCATGCATGTCCATGGGCTGGAGAACGCTTGATTTCATCAATACAGATCATTTAATTATACTAGAGTAATATTTGATATTCAAAAGACTAAGCTATCTAGAGCATCTGCTGCAGTAGAATCCTAATGTGAGCAACAGTCTCTTGATTGCTGGCGGCGGTTCAGTTCTTCTTTTACTGGGGGCAAATGCAGCACTTTTAATAATGGAAACTATGGACGGTATTGAATAGCTAGAAAAAGCGGTGGTTCACCGGATGCTTACAGTTTGAAACGTACCATAAATTAATATTAAAACCAGATATATAAAAAGATATCAACCCGTATAGTTTAGTGCTTTAGAATCTGTATCACCCCCAGTTTAATGCGGCACATCACATCTATAACCTGTTACAAAATAAACAAATATTATTCTTGTAGACTTATATTAATCCTTTATACAATAGAGCTATTGTTACATCTATTTAGGTAGAAGAAGAAATGATAATTACCATTGCCAATCGTAAAGGTGGAGTAGGTAAGACAACACTGGCTACAAACCTTGCTGTAGCCTTGAGTAAGAAGGGGTCTATAGTCCTAGTTGATGCTGATGATCAACAGTCAGCTCTTAAATGGTCTAAGCGTAGAACTCAAAATCCTGTTTATACTGAATACCATACTGGTGATTTAAAGAAGATCCTTTTAGATCTTCAAAAGAAATATGACTATGTTTTATTAGACGTAGCTGGGCGTGACAGTGAAGAATTTAGATCTGCTCTTCAAGTCAGTGATAAGTTAATTGTTCCAACACAACCAAGCCAAGCCGATGTTGAAGTCCTTCCATTTGTATTGAAATTATTTAATACCTATCACAAGGTCAATGAAAAGCTTCAACCATATCTGGTTGTTAATAAAGCTCCATCAAATACAAGATCTACTGAAGTTGCAGATTCAATCGAACTGCTAGGAACACTTCCTAAATTCAAGTTATTAAACACCATTATCCGTGATCGTAAACAATTCCGTGATGCAACGATTCAAGGCTTGTCTGTAATGGAAATGGGTAGCTCTAAGGCTAGAGATGAATTTAATGATTTCTTGGTGGAGATCCTATAATGGTTAAAAATAAGAGTAAACCATCTTTAGGTTTTGGTGATGATCTTGAGGAAATTTTAGAGAATCCTGAAGCGACTGTAGATGATGCTAATGGTCAAGAAGTCGAATACACACGTAATTTAATGTACAAGATTATTCTCACTCCACACACCCAAGATGTGAAGAAACGCTTTCGTAAAGAGCACGGACGTTTAGCATCTGTACCTTTGTATTATGAGGAAGAGAAAGTTCTAAAAGAAGCAGCCGGATTCGTTGGTGAGTCTTTGAATGATTTTATTCGTGATGTAATTCTGAAAGAAGCAAAACGTGTTTTAGGTGCTGAAAAATATAACTTAACACTGGGTAAACCATTTAACCAAACTAAGGTTAAATTGAGTGAAGAGGAGCATCAAAAATTGAGTGAACAGCGCAAGGCTGAACGTAAGAAAAATAAATAATAAAAGTCCATCTCCTAACTTTATCTAACAATATATTAATTCATATAATATTTTCTAATTTCTTTGGTGTGTTCTGCCACTGAAAATTATTTGATTAGTGTACAAAATAGCTAACACAAACTAGCTGTAGTTTCGTAATAACACTAAATATAAAAAAAATGGAAGAATAATTTACTAAGTTATTGTTTTTAAGTTGATCCTTGTTTTATATGGGGGTGATAATAACTTCTGATTACTAGTTTTTACCTTAAATATACCGATTGAAAGATTCATTTAAAGGCTATGAATACATGAGTTTTACAGTTTGGCTAGGTCAGCATGAGTACTTTTCACAAGATTTAAGATCGACCATGAACGTGATTAAGTTATAGGGGATTGATGAAATAGTTTTTATGAATTTCTGGCTTTCTGGGCTGATTTTATCAAATTCATGTCTATGCAAAATTGCGACATATTTCTCGTGCTGGTAGTTATCCAGAGTTTGGTCTGCATCTATCCATAGTGCAGACCTTTTTTTGGTGACAGTTTTTTCTTAGTGATTTTCGATCTGGATGTAGTGATTTCACGTTTGCAGAATATATCTTAGCGGTGATCCATCTAATATTCGTGATTATAAAGAGAGCTAATTCACAGGTTCTACAGATTATGTAGCGACTAACTATATCAAAGTCTATTTGCAGTTGATGGTTGGCGCTTAGTTTATATTTACGCTTAGGTTTCAGTTAAAAAATCAATATTCTGTTGAATCCGTGATTGAATCATCTGTAGGGTAGATTCTCGAATTTGATGGGGATACAGGCGCTGCGCAATTTGACTAAATTGAAGTGCAATTTCACGCATGGTCAAGATGATCTCATCGACTTCTAGAGTAGTCAGATTAGCTTCTGAAGTACCGAGTTTATGTATGTCATTTCGGGAAATATTGAGCGCTTCTCCCATAATGTCCATTTGATGATAACCACCTGGACCCTCGCAGAAGGTCACATCATAGGCTGGAGCCAATTTCCATTGACCATTTTTCTCCATGAGAAATGAAAAGTTCTTAGTATGGTCATCCCGATTATTGAAAAGCACATTAAACACAGCACGTTTAAAAGCATGCAATCTTTCTCGTACATCTTGCGTACACATCAAGGTTGCCCGGAGAAAATTGCGATAGTCTAGGCTACCTGGAACTTTATAGTCTGCTCCTGTATATGCAGCCAAACTCTGCATTGGAATCCGCATACCATTTTGACGATCGAATCGTTTAGAAGCAAAAGCCGTTAAACCATTGGGCAAATTAAAGAAATGGGTATCTGGAGTCTCAATTGCACAAAGTCGCAAACATTCTGCATAGACGGCTTCAATGGCGCAGACTTCAGGATGCTCTTGCTGAGCAGGAAACTTAATCAGCCAGGCTTCATGTTGATCAGAATCTTGAGTCGAAAACTCTAAATTGACAGGATCTCGGTAAACCAACGCTTTTGGTCTGGCACCTTGAGGGGAGCCACCCATGACCAATAAATGCTGTAGAAATTCACCACCTTCACCTTTGAGTACTTCTTGAACTTCCTGGGCCAGTTGTTGTAAAGGGATATTTTCTGAGGTTTGCATGTCAGCAACACAAGGTTCAAAGGAGAGGGCACCCATTGCGTGACTACTAATATAGGTCAGACGCTCCAAAGGTCCAATTCGTGCTGAATTTAAGCCAATTTTTTTGAAATATCGATCCATCAACATCATGCCCCAACCATCTGGTAAAGCGTCATAGACTGGACCTGGGAGTCCCATTTGATGAGTAGGAAAACCTTGTCTGAATGGTAGACCTTTTAAAGGCAGCAAGTAAGAAGAGAGCTCAACACCTTGCTGTATTGCTTCTGGACTATATTCAAAAGCAATGGTGGGTCTACCTGTCGTGGCTGTTGAACTAATCAGCGTTCCCCATAACCATGATTCGCCCCAACCGTTGTAATAAACATTAAGTCTATTGAGCATTATCCCTTCCTCTTAATACGGTGGCGCTTACTTTGACTCTCATAGCGAAGAATGTCATTCACACTGTTAAGCTGAGGTTTAAATAGTTCCTGAAGTTCGTTTAATCGACCCAAGACCATTGCAATACGGACTAAATTTTCAACAGATACATTTCGTCCCGCTTCAAGATTCGAAACTGTATTCACGCCGACACCAGCGCGTGCTGCTACCTCAGCTTGAGACATCTCCAGAAAGAGTCGTTGCTTACGTAAACGCTCACCTAAAAGAGTCACAACTTCTTCTGGTTTAGTGAAATATAAATCCATTAAATTGGGTCTTAAGAATGAATAATTTAATTAAATCACAAAATAATGGAATTAATCTATAGCTATAGTGTGGCTAAGGAGGGCTTTGTTGCACAGCACATCAGAAGGGTAGGTATAGTCCTTGGGTATCGGTTACAGAAAATCATCAGGATGTACTTTGACTGATTGTTGATACGGAGATTTCAGTATTTTCATTTTTCCTAATAGGTCACATTACTTAGAAAGGGTTCTTCGAAAATTAGTTCATACTTTAAAAATCCTATAAATATTGAGGATATTTTCTTAATGCTTTCAATATAGCATGCGGCTATATGTAACTCGAACGGGCTTAATCTGCCTTTCAGTATAAATTTTTTGGGCGTGAGAGGGGAGAGGTGTGAGGGCAAGCAATTTATATCGTGGATACTTCTAAATTACTTATGTAATAGAAGGTGGTAAACATGGATTTAGAGGTAATAACACTAAATATAAAAAAATTGGAAGAATAATTTATTAAATTATTGTTTTTATGTGGTTATTGGTGATGTTATGAATAATAATAACTTTTTTCTTGATGAATTTTACCTAAAAAAATTGATCAGATAATTTTCTTTAAATGTCATGCATACATAAATTTGACAGTTTGAAGGGATCGGTATGTGCATTTTTCACAAGGTTAAAGATCGACCATAAATGTGATAAACGGCAGAGGATCATTGAAAAATGAATGGATTTAAACACTACATGTATGCACGAAAAAAAGTATCGCTGCGGTTCTGCTGACAGGCTGTATTGAGCATTGAATGCAAATGATGTAGTAATTGTCTACAGGCTATAGGACCAGCATGAAGAAGAATGAAATGTAGTTGCCAATTTATAACCTTGGTTGAAAAGCATAGCATTGTTATTCGGAGAAGTGAGGTAAGCCATCCTTCTCTTATTCATTTAAAATGATTCTTACTCAACTGATCTCGACTCATGGGCTGGTTCCAATTAGACGGATAATAACTTCCATCCCCTATCTTTTTCTTACCACATTTCTTGCATTTAATCCCTTCTTTGGAGATTTGATTCAGCATCACTGTTGTCGGTTGAATCAAATCAATGACATAGTTCGTTGGTTCAGGAAAAGCAGAAGAGGCTGCTTTATTGCAAAAGAGAACATTCGGATCAAATGGATTGGATTGCACAAAAGCCATGATACAGCCACAGAGTAATTCACCTGCATGTAATCTGTAACATCCATTCAGGTCATCAGACGAAGATTAATCTGAAATTTAAGCACTAAACGCCATAAATCTATGTATGGGCAGACTTTTTTGAGACATATGTTGATAAACATGCGGCAAGTTACATTGCTTAAAAGTCTATCTAAGTTAACGATCTATTCAATTCTGGATAAGTAATCTGAATATTACGATCCTAAATTACCCGAAGAGTATTAAGATTTCTAAGAATCGTGATTGTTGGTTTATTTGGGAAATTAATCAGTGGATTGAAGCAAAGATGATGGCTCATTAAGGATTGTGGGCTTCGACTACTTAAATTTTAGGTATTTTGAATAAAGCATATTTCAAAAATCTTAATTAATGGATTTAAATTACCATAAAAACCTTCAATATTGGCTTGAATCCATTGTTGTTGAGAGTCAATGCGAGACCAATCAATACCATAACCACAATGAGCAATCAGATGCTCAAAGAAAATCCGTTGTGTACGTCCATTACCTTCACGGAATGGGTGTATGACATTAAGCTCACAATACAAGTCGGCAAGTTGAGGAATCAGTTGTTGTGCTGCTAAGCCTTGAAAGTATTTTTTTTCTTGAAGCGGTTTGAGTAGTTTATTGGTTTCAATTTCAATACGGGAAAAATTACAAAAACGGGTGTCACCTTTGGAAATATCGATTTGTCTTAACTTTCCTGCCCAGTCGTATAAGTCGCCAAAGAGCTGCGCATGAATTGATTTTAAGTATTGTAAGTCGTAAGGTGGTTCAGCATATTCAATTAAGTTACTTGCCAATCCAGACAGTTCTAGTTCAGCTTGTTCTAAAATTTGTTCATCATGAATATTGAGTTTGTTCTTTAGGATATTTGTGCCAGGGTAACAATACAGGCTGTCACCCATTTCCCCATATTTATCCATACATGCACCTGACTAAGTTTCGGGTTGCGAATACTTCTTATATTTTTGCAAGATTTCAGCTTTACTTTGTTGAGTTGTTTGAGCTGTCGTTGTAATGCCTTCAAGCTTTAGGCTGGCTTGATAGTTTTGCGCACGTGTCGCTTGAATATATTTTTTTTTCTGTTCAGTGGTTCTGAGCATTTCGAAACTCCATTGATGCTACACGTGAAGTAAGTATAGCAGAGAATCTTTTTGATCAATGCTGCATACACAGCATTTCAAAATGTAATACAACGGTATTGTTTCATGTAATAACAGAAAACTAAAAAAAAGTGGAAGAATTTTTAAAATTTAGACCACCCATGATAAGTAAACCATATGTATTTGTTGATAATTGTAATTTTGAGAAAATTTAGTTGATAAATTAAATGAATTTTAATATACAAAGATATGCTCATTTTTTATATCGATAAAAATGTTAAAATTTGACTATTTAGTAAAAAATATAGAGATATTTATGGGGCAATTTATCATGCCCTTTTGCTTTGAGCGACAAAATTTTCAATTTAAGATAGTAAAAATTAACTCAGAACTACTGAAAATCAAAAAGATTAAACAGAGCCAGAAAGTAGTAGTACAAGCAAAGTTCAAAATAATCTATGTGAAAATTTGGCAAAAAATATTGCTATTAATGCAAACGGAGCCATGCTTACGTGTACATTCTAATTATGTTGCAATCTTACAGTTGATACATAATCTTGATGATTTTATCGAAAAATCACAGCAACACTTGTGCTTTGAGAGAAAAGCTCAGAAAGAGCTGGATGCTAAATTTTTTGCTAGATTTTTTAAGCTGACAAAGAGTTCAATAAAAGATCAACTTTTACCAAATTGTTCAGATCGTAATGAATTTAACCAATGCAATTTGATAAAAAATTAAGCGAAAGCGAATATGCCAAAGATTGAAACAGAAGAGCAATTCTTAGATTTAGCAGAAAAATTCCAAAAAGATTATTGTTTATTACGCAATCATGTTGTGAATACACAATTTGTCGATCTATCAGATGATTTACGTGAAAAAGCCCATGCTCTATATAAGGAAGCACAACAGATATATGGCTATATATCTAGTTCTAGACAATTAGGTAAATATTATTATCTAGCTTCTTTAAGTTATTTTGCATGCCCGACTACTAGTAATACTCAAGAGCTGTCGTCTGAACGTTATTTGATTCTACAAGCGAGTTTTTTAACATATCGGCAGTATCAAGAATTTGCAAAAATTGATAAAGCTGAGAATAAGCAAAAACATGTTTGTGATCTCTTTCGCTATGTATCACGATATGTTCTGGATTCTAATCATGCTGAATTATTTCAAGAATGCAGTGAGCTACTAAATCGCTATGTCATGTACGAACGTAACTTGAAAAAGGAGGATCGTAATCAACTTTTTAATATTAAAGATTTCAAACAAGTACAAGCCATAGAGTATTTATCGGCTCTATTAATAATTTTTAAAAGACTTGATGATCGTCGTGTTGTTCATCGTCAGCGTAAGTCAAAAAAAAGTAAAGTTTTGCAATGGCCGACGAAAAATGAACTCAAAAAATTTCGTGAAATTAAAACGGGTAAGCAAGTAGATATTGGACATAACGCAAAGATCAGTATTTATGATGCCGCTCTTCACAAAGATGAAGAGGGTGAAGTTGATCTATTAGATCCTGAAATGGAGTTTTATTCAGAAGATGAAAAGTCTAAAAATTTAAATTATATACTCAGCGATAATGCGACGCATCTAATGCGGCATCGCCAGCGCCGTCATGCTCCTTTTGTTACAAATCCACATTATTTGGCGCCAGATATACTGAAGCAAATTGTTTATGTGTTGAGAACCGAGTTATCCGGGCACTGGAGGGATGCTGCAATCGCTGCAGCATGTTTATTGTCACTTTTGACGGGATTATCACCCGTCGCACTGATGGATTTTAACGAGCTTATTCAAGATGGAATTTTGATCCAGAATGGTTCAAGTAGACGTCGCGAATATTTACTCAAATTAAATCTTAAAATTACAGAGCAGAAGATTAAGAGCTTAAATCATGTGCGGTGGAATGAAGTGATGACACATCAACTACATTTACCTTCTGCTTGGTTTGACTATATAGAACAAGCATCGAATCCACTAATTTCATCAACACACATTAATACGAAACTTAAGAATTGGCTTGATAATCGGTTTGTAGGTTCGATCACTGTAGAAAAACTGCAGGCTCAATTATATTTTCATATATATTATGAAACATATAATGAATATCTTGCTCATGTAATTGCTGGGCGGGATAGTCAGCATCACATGCCTGGTATCTATTATGGCGGGCTACCGAAAACTCAACTCAGTAGCACATATCTAGCCTTTTTAGAAAAAGCACTTACACCACATTCCACACATTTTACTGAAGACACGGCTGAACTAAAAATATTGCAACAACAATTCAAAGTACAATCTGCATTATCTATAGGAAGGATAGGGAGCCAACTGGCACTTGAACCCAATTTTGTGAAAGAGCAATTCCATATTTTACATAGACATTGTCACGAAAACATCCAAGAAGATAAGCACATTATTAATCAACTTAATGCATATGCGTGTTGGATGTGGCATATCAGTTTGTTGAGTTTGGCAAGTCGGCCTAAAAAAAACCTGTTGGGGAATTTGGATGATTATTGTGTTGAGCTCAAGCTTTTATATGTGAATGATAAAAAAAATAGTAAAGCAAGAAAAGATGGTCGTTTTATCCCTTTATCTGATTTTTTCATAAAAACACTGCAAAATTACACTGCCTTTTTAGAACAAATTATTGAAGCGTACGGTTCATTTTTTAGACAAGTCTTTGCAAAGAAGAAGATAACTGTAAATGATCTTTTTGGTAAGGTCATTTTTAGTAAAGATATCTTGCCGATAACTGTCAAAGAATGGCAGAGCAGGAAAATTAAGTTAATCCCTTTATCGAGAAAATGGGTGAATTCATATATGCAAGGAGTCTTTCCAAAGAATATGTATTCGAATTGGTTACGTCATTTTGACATGAACTTTTTGATGCATGAGCAGCAAGAGGGTAAACCAGCATTAGCTTTTCACTTAATTCAGGCCCTGTATGGTCATGACCAACGTGACCGAGAGGCTTTTCATCCGCATTCTTCACTTATCCCGAATGTCTATGTACAGCAAGCCCGCCAGCAATTGCAAGATAATGTCAAATCTTTATCGATTAAACACTTAGAGCGAAAATAGTTGTATGCAAAAAATCAAAGAACTAATAAAACCACAACTAGATGATCTATTTGTTGATATTCATAAAATGGTGAAAAAGTCGCTAGATAGACAGCCTTCTCCACCTGAAGTATTGACGAAAGAAATGCAGCAAAAACTTGATCAGCAGATCGCTGAAAAATGGCATGACATTAAAGATAGTGTTGATTGTTTGAGTCAAAAGTTGAGCCGAGACGAACAATCAAAACTGATGCAATTTACTGAAGATGAATTTAATAAAAGAAGGAAGCAATTCAACCAGAATGTAGATAAAAAATCATACAGAATTAAGCTAAATCCACATACTAAACGGATCGTACTGCCTAGAAAAATTGAGAGTACAGAGTCACGGTTAGAACAGGGGCATCTACATATCCATGTACTTAAGGAATTAAGGCAGTATTGGCAAGATTCATTTGAATATTGGAATGAACCAAAGTACTTATGGGGAAATTTATGCTTAAGTTTTATATATATTTCAGGCTGTGCAGATGAACAGCATTTGATTGCTATTCAGAAGCAATTGCAGGAGGCCATTGAGCTTGGTACAGATCTGAATTGTTTTCGGTTATACCATTCGGACTACAAAAAAATCACTAATCCATTGTTACTACATTATCGTGTTGAAAACTCTCAATATGGCAACGATGTAGAACAGGGAAAGTTGTACCAATGGAAACATGTTTTTTTTAACCCATATGCGCAGTTCATTTTGCAATATTTAAAAAAGTTGAAAGCTACTCAGAAAGAATTTTGTCTGCAACATTCAGTTGAAGATTGTATTTTAGAAAGCTTGAGTAAGATAGGCAGGAAAAAAAGTCTTGGGGATCTGCAATATCAAATTAAACGCCGTGGATTTCGTGCATTTAATGATGTGCAAATGGTACTCGAATTTAATCCAAACCTCAGCATAGATATATTTTTGAGTAATGTGCTTCAGCAAGAGATTAATACTGTTGCTTTAAGGCCATCCGAATTTAGATTGCTGTGGAATAATGATTACAATCAAGTCACAGAACCAGATAATCGCCCTATTCATTTTGAACAAGAGCAGTTACTTCCTGAAGTTCCGACTGTTCAAAGCAAATTACAAACGATTCCGTATGAGTTGATGTTGTTTGGTCAAAAGAAACGTAAAGGTCAAAAAGTTGAGCGTTTAGATAAAAAGAGGAATAAAGAAGAACGCACGCTACGTTTTTGGCAAGAAACTAGAAGGGTGTTAGAGGAGAAGATAGTTGATGCTAATACGGAGGAAAAGTCTTTAATTGATGCTCAACTACGCTTAATTCACTGGTTAATGCATTTAAAAAAACGAGGGCTTCAATTATCAACTATTGAAAGCTACTTAGGATCGTTTGGCAAAGAATTTATATTTGAGATTTGGCTCAATAAATTAGATTTAAAGCAACAATCCATAGATGACTATGAGGATTTATATCGGCAGCTATTGAAATACAGCAGTGAACGTGATGAAAAAGCAGTTCAACGAGATTCGGTGAAAGGAAAAACCTCTCGTAAGATGCACCAAAGCGCAGAATACCGTTTTGGTCGCCTAAAAGATTTTCATCAATTCTGTATAGAGAATTATGATGCTCCAGGGGTATTGGTGTTACAGAATTCAAGTTTTAAGCATTTACAAATTTGCAATGCACGGCTAGTGAGTCCTTTGCTATTTGGCAAATTATTGGAAAAACTAGAAAATTTAAGTCAAGAGCCAACGGCATCAGAGTGGGTCGATCATCTGAGTTGTTTAAAGCTGATGTATTTACTAAGTTATAGAACTGGACTTCGATTAAATGAAGTTCGTTGTCTTAAAATACAAGATATTATTTGCCCAGAGCTACTTTATAAAGAAAAAGAAAATACAGTTTTTAATAATATCACGCTTCATATCCAAGACAATTCATATCGCCGTCTGAAAACGCGAAGTGCGAATCGTCAAATACCATTGAAAATTGCATTGTCAGAACATGAGTTTTTAGTAGTACAACGTTACATACAACATCGTTATGAGCAATATTTGGTTAATCAGCAGGATGATCTACTTTTTAGTGTGAATCATCGTGTATTAACTGATCAATGTATCAGCAAAATTACAGTAGATTTGTTTAGTCAAATATTAGGTATGCATCATGGCTTTAGTTTTCATACATTACGCCACAGTGCTGCTAACTATCTAGCAATAACTTTGCTCGGTTCAAAAGAAATGATCAAGACCTACACAGATTGTCCTTGGGTAAAAGCAAAAAAGATGAGGGATTTATTGTTTGGTATGAAAGCACGTGCTCAAGAAGAGATTATTCAACATAAATGGCAGGTGCTCGCCTCTTGGATGGGGCATAGCAGTATTGAGCAAACGGCTTCAAATTACCTTCATGTTTTGGATTTATTAGCAGTCGATCGAATTTATAATTCGCCGTGTATCATTTCAAAAAAAGTATTAGAACAGTGTTTTAGTCCAGTGAAGTCAAGTACAGACTACATAAACCTAAATCGTTATACTCAGCAGCAGAAATGGTTTAATTCTTATCAGCAAACACAGCCAGTTACGATGGCTGGCCGACAAGAAAAGAAGTTTAGTATAGAGAAGAGTACTCTGACACCTTTTCAACGTTTGATAAGTTTTAGAGAAGGTCGTTTAAGCGAAGATACCCAAGCTCAAGAATGGATGCAACGATGTCAATGGATGAGCACTAAATGGATGGATCGCCAAAAATTTAATTTAAAAACGAATTATGTTTATAGTAAGAATTTAGAAGAGAGTTGGTTTGATGAACTTTACGAAAAGGCTAAAAAACTGACTCGTCCAGATGAAATAATTCCTCTCCTTGATTTTCATTATAAAGATGATAGGCAGCAAGATGCACTGAAAGAAAAGAACATGGTTAAGGCGCTTAAAATATTATTATTATTTGGAAAACTGCGTAAGAATTTTCTACATTTTCAATGCCGAATGAAAGGTGATGAGCAACAAATTGTTAATTTTATTACTGGTATAGAGCCAATGTTAGGAGATCATCTGTATTTAGAAAAACAAAACTACCCAGTTAATTTGGATGCTCCTGAGCGAACCGTTAAATTTAGTTTTCAAAGAGTTGTCGGCTCTAACAAAAAAAATGTTACTCCGCTGGTTATATTTAATTTAATGTTAAAAATGATGCAAAAAGATGAACTCTGGATCAAATAGCCTAAGCATGTTAAAGGGGAATTGTTTAGAAATTTCCCTGTTTATAAGTAAACTGCCTTTATGAAAAGCACCATGCTGACTTGGATTAATAAGCGGAATGTAGTATCACAGTTTGATCGCTGGATTTACGAAAATGGTGTGAAGATTAGCGGTATGGTAAATCGATGAGCTAAAGTGTTGTAGTCCAAACTCGATCTGACAATTACCCATTTTTTAGTGTGCCCGTCAGGTTAAATTTGAACTGAATTTTTCTCAGCCCAAATTCATTTCCAATCAAGTTATGTTTCAAGTGGCGTGCGAACACTGCACAATTTAATTCACGGTGCCTAAGACAGGTATCAACTTCGGACCAGCCATTCTAGCTTTGCTAATGATTTCCACCAGCTCATCATAAGTCAGTTCAAACTTATCCTCACTATCAAATACATAGACCATATTCTTGCCTTCATGTTCAGGTGGAGTAGGTGGTACAAATCGTTTCGGGATAAGAATTTGTGCGAGTTGTTCGTCAGTTAATTTAAATAAGTGCATGTTTTTATCCTACTCTTGGTAAGTCAGACCATTTGGTTAAATACGAAGGTGATCTAAGGTTTTGATTCATGTGCCATGTGGCTTCTTTATTGTTGGCAATGCCTAGCGTGACGAGATTCTTCCCAAACCGTTCACTGATGGCTTCGACGGCATCTGAAAGCCTTTCTCGCTCTTGCTTATGTGAATAGTCCGTGAATAGATCGGGCACAAACTTGGATTGATCTGTAATTTCGAGCAGCACGATTCCCGCCTTTTTATACTTAAAGCCTTTCTTAAATATCTGATCGATGCCTTTCATCGCGGCCTTGGTGATGAGCAGTAGATCATCCGTATGCTCATGCATTTGAACGACGATGTAAGGCGAGTAGCGCTCTGTATTATCAAAGCGACTGGTTTGGATATACACGCCGATCATCTTGCAGATTGAGCCATCTTCCCGCATTCGTTTCACGGCTCTGGCCACATAAAGCCGAACCGAAGCTTTAATGTCATCCATTTCATACACTGGGTTGCCATATGAACGGCTGCTGATGATTTGCTTCTTCGCTACAGTATCATCACTAAGGTCAATACAAGAAAGGCCCTGTAGCTCAAGCACCGTCTTTTCCATCACGATACTAAACTGCTTTTTGATTTCTTTAGGATTGGCATTGATCAGATCCAGCACAGATTGAACACCCATAGTATTGAGCTTCTTACAGTTCTGTCTGCCTACGCCCCAAACCTCAGACACATCAACCTGCGCGAGTAGCGTTTCTGTAGAGCATGGGTCCATATGGGCCAGATTACAGACCCCATTGAAGAACTTGTTTTTCTTGGCGAGATGATTGGCAATCTTGGCTTCGGTTTTAGAGCGACCAATTCCAATACAGCAGGGTAGGCCTAACCAACGCCAAGCCTTAGCCCTCATGTCTTGAGCATATACAGTCAGGTCAAATAGATGCTCGTAAGCTGTGAGCTTCAGAAAGCATTCATCAATGGAATAGACCTTGTATCTCCTGGTGCAACATAGTCCCCAGGCAGCTCCATAAAGCGCTTGGACATTTCGCCATATAAGGAGAAATTACTGGATAGCACCTGAATGTTATGTTGTTTGATCAGCTCTTTAATTTGGAATACAGGAACACCCATCTTGATGCCTAAGTCTTTCGCTTCCTGGCTTCTGGCCACGGCACAGCCGTCATTGTTGCTGAGCACAATGGTTGGGCGATCATTCAAGGCAGGATTAAACACACGCTCACACGAGACGTAGCAATTATTCACGTCGACTAACGCGAATATTTCATTTTCACTTTGCATGGTTATTCTTCTTTTTATGAGCGGTGATAAATACGCTTTAAATTAAAAGTCACCACACCCCAGATTGATATGGTCTGACTATCATCAGGAATGATGTGATTGTAATTCGAATTTTCAGCCTTCAACCAAAGTTCTGGAAGCGGATAATCTTCATCTCCAAATATTTCTTTGATTTCAGACTTGGACATCTTATTGGTGATCATCAGCCGCTTAATGGTCGAGGCATTGTCATCAATCAGGGCAACCACGATATCGTAATGCTTGGCTTCAATACTGCGATCAATAATGATTGGATCATTAATCTCTAGGCCAGCATCGAGCATGGATTCACTGTCTACATAGGCAATAAAAGTAGAAATAGGGTTGTGAATCAGGAACTCATTCAGATCGAGTGCTTTGTCTTGCTCATCCTTGGTGCTGAAGGCCGGACCTGCAGGAATACGCTCTAAAGAGACGGGAATAGATACTTTGGATTTGGGTAGGACAGCAGTAAGCCCTAATTTTTCAACAAGCTCATTTTGAACAGCGATTTGTTCAAGCACGGTGTTGATGGTAGGACTTGGTTTACCCTCTGGACCCATGAGCTCTTGTAAAGATGACCATGCGTCGTCAGAGAAGTAAATAGGCAACTTCTTAGACATGAGATACTCCTACGCTACGAGGCGTGTTTGGAAGTAGAATTTGTTTAAATAGGATATTACTAACAGCGTTTAAAATTCAAATTTAAAAAGTTGTGGATAAACAAGGATGCGTCAGAATAAGACGTTTTGTTTCTGCTCATCGCGTGGAAATGTGACGAATTCATCGGGCATTTGAAAGAAATATTCATGCGCATGTTCATGATCGGCTGTTAGCCAGTCTTTTCTGTACTGTTCTGGAATAACGATGATGGATCGCTTCTCATCCTTCGGTGCATGGAATTGTTTCATAAAAGGGTGATGGTCCGAATTGATGGTCAACATTGAAAAGGAACGTACCTTATTGCCATTAATCACTGCATCATCATAGATCCCTGCAACAGTAAAAGGCTGATCATCTTTACGCTTGATGGTGTACCAGTGTGGCTTGTCATTGATGTATTTCGGCTCATAAAATTCTTGTACTGGGACTAGGCAGAACTTGCTGTACTTCCAAGCATGTCGAAAGCTAGGCTTATCTGCTACAGACTCAGTTCTGGCGTTATAAGTATGACTGCTGAACTTCAATTCTTTCGCCCAGCTCGGTAGTAATCCAAACTTTGCAATATCAAGCTCTAAGTGATCTGAGCCGTTCAGAATGATTGGAGCATGATAGGAAGGGAATACATGATCCTTAAGCTCAAGATCAAACTGGCTTGTATCGACACCTAAGAGTGTCAAATTTCTTTTATTTGGAAATAGGTAATTTGAGCACATAGCCTGATCACATAACTAAAGAATTTATCTGAAATTGTATACGATGCTTTATGGAACACATGGGATTTATGGTGTCAGTTCAAGTAGGCTATATGAAAAAAGTCATGATGGGGCAAGTTACATTTTCAGTTAAAGTATGACTTATGGGATGCAAAACTACGTTGGGCGTGAAGTCATAAAAAAATTAATCAGGATTTTGCATAAATAGTGCGCCGTAAGGCGCATTATTTTTAAGGAAGGTTTGTATTACTCGACAATATATAACTTATGTTTTTTCTTCGGGGGCTCAACTTTAACTAAAGCATCAAATGTTAATTGATTAAAATCTTCTTCAGAGATTCCAATTTCATCAAGCATTTTATTTTTATCAAAAGATGGTTGTGAGGCTAAAACAGAGATAATTTTGGGCAACATCAAACTCTCATCTCGATGAGTTTCTTCAGGTTCATTAATGTTGTAGCCCAACGAATTGATCTTTATAGAGTTACTACGATTAACCCAATCACTAACTAATCCCAGCTTGTGAGCTTTATAGTTAATAGCCTTCAGGGATGTTCGCCAAATCTTTTTATACTCAATCATATTTTCTAGTGAAAAATAGCGTGGAGCAGTAGAAAGAAATGCATCTGTTGGCATTAAAAATTCAGATGAAAATTGATCCGCTTCAGTTTCGAGAACACGATTATCTTTCTCGACACGAATTTTTTTGTTATGCGTATGCATAACGATATGACCAAGTTCGTGTGCACAATCGAAGCGGGCTCTTTCGGCAGACTTAAATGTATTTAGAAATATGAAAGGGCTACCACTTTCATCATCAAAAAAAGATAGTGCATCAATTTCTCGAATTTCAGTCGGTAATCTAAAGACACGGATTCCCTTTAGCTCACACAACGAAACAATGTTATTAATAGGTTGATTACCTAAAGCCCATAAACCTCTCAACTCTGACGCTAGGTGATCGGCATACTTAGATTCACCCAAAAACTCAGTAATATCTAAATCAGGACGGTGAAAAGTAGGTAACTTTACTTTCTGATTTAAGTACTTGTTAATATTTATTGCTAAAAGAGTATATGCCTCATTAGCTTTTCTATGCTGTGCTTTAATACGAGCAACCGATCTATAGAAGATTTGGTCTGTTTCATGTGGTTGTGTGTCATTACCTGCAAAGAATGACTTGGGTAAATTTAATACACGGCATATATCATCTTGATCATTTTCATTGATTTCTTTATCCACGTCTAAAAGTTGCTTTACCTTAGAGATAGAGCAACTCAATTTTTCTGCGAAATCGGTATTGCTAAGTCCTCGTAATTCTTTAGCAATACGTAAACGATCTTTATTAAACACATTAACCTCAGATTAAACTACAAGCTGAATATCAAAATCATCTGGTTTAATTTCATTAGATGGTTCCAATACTGGCTTAGGATCAGTTTTTACAGGAACTGTATTATCTATTTCAAATGCAATTCTGCAAGTATGGTCACTTGGTAAAATTGAAATTTTTTTCGCTTTTAAGTCCTGTACGAAGCTAGTTGGGTATGCAAATTCAAAAGGAATATTTGGGATATCAATGTCTTTATAGGCTGGATGTGATGCTGAAGGAAAGTATAAAATCCATGTTCTCAATTTTGTCTCATCATCATAAGCAGACTGATTCTCCTTAATATTATTTAATGTCATTAATCCTTTTTCACAGTGTGCTGATACAACTTGATCAGCTAACCCCAATGCAATATTCCCGCTCATAAAGATAATTTGTATTTTCTTTACTGTATTCTCAATTCTTGGCTGGCTGTCATTGTGGAATATCCAAGCAGGATCAGATTGTCGAAGCAGTAAAGCAATCTGTTCTCCAATTTTTCCCCATCGTGCAATAAAGCGTGCACGGTTATAGTGAGTATTTGTTCTATAGTCAGCATCACCGATCATAATTGCGTTTCTGACTAACTCGAGATCAGGTAATCCTAACTGTTTAGCTTTTTTGATAGCATTTTCACCTTTGAAAAAATCACATGGCGTGGGTTCAGAAGGTTGGATTGATTCTTCATCAAGGAGATTTAAATTCATCTTAAAAGTTATCCTAAAGTAGCGAATGTCTTTTTTATAACATCTTTTGATGTTTTAAAAAAGACATTTTTTATAAATGTGTGCTATCTTCACTTACAACTTGATAATAAGAATTTTGGAGAAGAGACGTTGAGTAACTTATTCATTAATCATAAAAATTGTCCTGAATGCGGTGGCCGTATCAAAGGCTATTATTACTACTGTGGGCAGTGTGGTAGTCAAAATGTTGTAAACTGGAAGCACACGGGGATATTTTTGTTGATTGCTGGAAAGATTTTTCTGGTTGCTATGCTTTTTTTGCTAAAAAATTTTGTTCAAATCCATTTTTTTCACAAGTTTCATTGTGCTAATTTTTTAAATAATTCATAGAGGTTGATAGTAAAATGAAAGTTAAAGATTTAATTAAATAATTAGAAGAGTTTGATCTGGAATTAGATGTTTTAATTGCTAATGAAGAGAACAAAATCATTGGCATAAAAACCCTAGCCCGATTCTTTGAAATAAGCTATGTTTCTTTTGTTCATCCAGAGACACAAAGAAATGATATGGAAAGAAATGTTGAATTTACCTTTTTAGGAATGTCGACTAAAGACTCTAGAGTTATTGTTTTTATTGACGTTGTTCCATAATTTTCAAGTAGTCAAAATGAGTATACAATATTCATGTGATGCAAGAAGATACAACTGGATAGGATGGGCCCATAAGTATTTGAAGCTGCCTCGTGTATGATCATGGGGACTGTCCAAACAAACGGCTTTTGAGAGTGCTGCCTGATACGAAAAATAATATCCAAGAGATGCTAGCGGTAAATTTAGTGTAAAATTTAATGCTAGCCATCATTAAAACTTATTTAAAAATATGAAGTTATATCGCACAGATTGGAATATGTTTCCTAAAACGGTTATTGACCGTGGTCTTGGAGATGCAACCTCTCATTACATGTATGAAGCTGCTAAAGCAGGGGATGTTGAAAGTGCGTATATTTTAGCTAAAGATTTAGTTTCGGATGAGGCGATTGCTGAACTAGAAAGAATTATCGATGGTCGGGAAACTATTATAGTACCTGTACATGCTGAGGAAGCAGTCGGTCGTAATATGATTCCTTTAGCTACTTCAGCAGTTATAGCAAAGAAACTTGGGCTTGAAGTTGATACGAATATAGTTCAAGCTATAAAAGTATCAAGAACTGGCGGTGATGGGTGGCATAGATTAGCCAACCCACCAGCATTTGATGGGACAATAAACAATGATAAATGTGTTATTATTGTTGATGATACCCAGACCCAAGGTGGTACTTTTGCAGCATTAAAAGGTCATATTGAAACAACTGGGACGAATAAAGTTATTGGAGCATATGCACTGACGGGTAAACAATACTCATCACAATTAGCTCTAAGTAAAGAAACTCTTCAGCAATTGAGGGATGTATATGGTAATCTTGAAGCATGGTGGAAATCGATTTACGGGTACGATTTCGAAAGGCTCACAGAGTGGGAAGCAAAGTATATCCTCAACTCTCGTAAAACAGCTGACGAAGTCCGAGATAGAATCATTGCGTCAAAACAAACGTGATGCTTATGCACTTATGATGAAAATGAATTAATTATTATGGGTATCCGGAATTTCTGGTTGATCTAATTTTTAACAAATGAAATAGTATATTTCAGTTTAAAAACTTAGGATTAGTCTGCCCATTTTTCCATATACTAAATAAATGTAAGACTGAATAGCTAAAAAGGCTAAATAGTTTTATTTGAGTGTCTTAAAAAGTGACATGACTAATCCTTCCAACATTATTTGGGAGGATTTTTTATTTCTCCCTGAATCAAAATAAAGAAAGAAGGAATCGAATTGTTAAAACAAAAGGAACTAATGGCAAGGGTTAAGGAACTTGTCCAGTCAGATGAACGAATATCTGCTTGTATGATGTATGGCTCTTTTACAAAAGGAGAGGGAGATCAATACTCTGATATAGAATATTACGTTTTTCTAAAAGATGATACAATTTCCACCTTTGATTCAGCAAAATGGCTAAATGAAGTCGCTTCCTACACTTTACTCTATCAAAATGAGTACGGTACGGAAGTAGTAATTTTTGAAAATCTAATACGTGGTGAATTTCATTTCCTTTCCGAAAACGAAATGAATATTATTCCTTCATTCAAAGAATCAGGCTACATTCCTGACACAAAAGCAATGTTTATTTATGATGAAACAGGACAACTAGAATTGTATTTATCAGAGTTGGAAGGTCCGGGACCAAATAGACTTACAGAAGAAAACGTAAATTTTTTATTGAATAATTTTTCCAACCTATGGTTAATGGGGATTAATGTTCTTAAAAGAGGGGAAAATGCACGTTCACTGGAACTTTTATCTCAATTACAAAAAAATATACTACAACTCATTCGAATTGCGGAAGAAAATGCCGATAATTGGTTTAATATGACAAAGAATCTTGAAAAAGAAATTAGTCCTGAAAACTATGAAAAGTTTAAAAAGACTACTGCCCGATTAAATGAATTAGAACTATATGAAGCCTATAAGAACTCTTTGCTTCTCGTTATGGAACTTCGAAATCTCGTTGAAAAACAGTATCAATTAACCATTAGCGATGATTTTTTAGGCAAACTGTTTAATTATATGAACGAATAAATAAAAAGCCTGTATCTCAAGTGATAACTAAGATACAGGCTTTAATTGTTATTTACTTTAAATACATGTTCTCAAAGTGAAAGTATTGATTTTAATGGATTTTTAATAGTTTACTCTTGATAATATTGCGGGCCTGGACGAGAAGACGGTACGCGACATTTTCAACGCCCGCGCCGAATTCCTGGGGCGCTGGCACCGCTTCGAGACGCCCCGCATTCTCGGCATTGACGAGTTGTACCTGAACAAGCGCTACCGCTGCATCCTGACCAACATCGAGGAGAGGACCCTGCTCGACCTGCTGGCCACCCGCCGTCAGGACGTGATGACCAACTACCTGATGAAGATGAAAGACCGGCAGAAGGTCAAGATCGTCAGCATGGACATGTGGAATCCCTACCGAGCAGCGGTCAAGGCGGTGCTGCCACAGGCCCGCATCGTGGTCGATAAGTTCCATGTGGTGCGCATGGCCAACGATGCCCTGGAGAAGGTGCGCAAGGGCCTCAGGAAGGAGCTGATGCCCTCCCAGAGCCGAACCCTCAAGGGTGACCGGAAAATCCTGCTGAAACGCGCTCACGAAGTCTCAAACCGGGAACGCCTCATCATGGAGACCTGGACCGGCGCATTCCCACAACTGCTGGCCGCCTACGAGCACAAGGAACGTTTCTACGGCATCTGGGACGCTACCACACGGCCCCAGGCAGAAGCCGCCCTGGACGAGTGGATAGCCACCATCCCGAAGGGCCAGAAGGAAGTCTGGAGCGATCTGGTCAGGGCTGTAGGCAACTGGCGCGAAGAGATCATGACCTACTTCGAGACGGACATGCCCGTCACCAACGCTTACACGGAGTCCATCAACCGACTGGCCAAGGACAAGAACCGTGAAGGACGTGGTTACTCCTTCGAGGTGATGCGGGCACGAATGCTCTACACCACGAAGCACAAGAAGAAGGCCCCGACCGCGAAGGTCTCTCCGTTCTACAAGAAAACCATCGGTTACGGACTGCCGGACTTCGCAGAGGAACTCAACTACGGGGTCGATCTATCAACCATCTGATAATGGTATCAGGTTGGTGGGGTAAAGGTGCCCCATCAACCATTAAATCCGTATACCCATTATTATTTAATTAAGTTAAAAGACTGCTATATAGCGGTCTTTTTTGTTTTTGAGCTCTACAAATTTTAATGAGTACATATAGTTACTTTTATAAAAATGATAATAAAGGGTAGAGGAGGTCATCTAAGAATTTAAAGCACAAGACTTATTTAACATTGATGACAGAAAAAGTGAGTTGTTGGGAACTTAAAGAAGAGGTGGTACTTATAATGGTTACTAAAATACAAATACTTAAAATATTAAATATATAAAACAATATATTACAAATATATATGATGCGTAGTGTACGCATCATATATATTTTCTTCTATTTTGATATAATGGATCTCGTCAATCCGCTGATAGGTTTCATTTAAATTTCATGAGTCTTACTGAAATTAAAGTTCGCCAAGCTCATTGCAAGGAAAAAACTTGTTTTTTATCCGATGAAGATGGACTTAGCCTGAAGATTGAGCCGACTGGAAGAAAATCTTGGTGCTATCGCTATACAGATCCACAAACAAAAAAACGTCGCCGCATTCAGTTGGGGCTTTATCCTGATTTATCGCTGAAAAAGGCACGACAAGTCAAAGATGACTTTAAAGACAATAATTATTGTTTTGAGTATGATACTGTCTCTAATGTCATCACCTTTCGTAAGGTAGGGGAGGAGTGGCTGCAGTTCAAACTGAAAAATGCATTTAATGATTCACCCCGCTGCGGTGTACTACAGTTAGCAGAAAGATGTTTACAGCAAGATATTTATCCAGACCTTCAGGATTTACCTTTTCAAAACATCAAGCGTTATGACCTGGTTTCAGTAATCAAAAAAATAGAGGGACGCCAAGTAAAAGAACCTGTCAAGAAAGCTTGTAGTTATTTGAACCAAATTTATGACTACGCTGTAGCGATGGGTTATTGTGAATTCAACATCGCGCATGGTTTAAATAAAATCGCCATTAACAGTAAAATCAAGAAGAATTATCCGTATTTGAAAGCGGAGGATATATCAGATTTTAAGAAAAATTTATTAAAATTGGATGCCCATCCGATTATTAAAAAAGCACTGCTGTTCAAATTACATACTGGCGTGCGAGGGGCTGAATTGTTATTGGCTGAGCCTCATCATTTTGATTTAAATGAAAAAATCTGGAAAATACCTGCCTTGCATATTAAACAGTTTCGACGAAAAGTCATATTAGGCCATGAGATTCCCGACTTCTTAGTTCCACTTTCAGATCAGGCTTTAGATATTTTAAAAGACGTCATGCAATG
>NZ_VOYD01000027.1:0-35195 GCF_013420435.1 Acinetobacter sp. YH01008 | reverse complement strand
AAGTTGGGTGTATTTCTTCATTGTGTGCTTTCCAATTGCGAGTTGAAAAAGTCCAATGATTCTACGAATACACCTAACTTTTTCAACTAACTACAAATGTGTCGCACTTGAGATTTGAATCTGCGAATGTAAATAAAATCAGTAAATTAATTTGAATTTTATGGTGCTTTTTGAGATTTTATGCCTCAAGATTGGGCATGATTCTATCTGAAGTTAAGTTCCAAGTTAAAGAGACGCTAAAAGTTGCTAAATACACTTGGGATGGGCATTTAAGCAGTCTTAATATTGCCAACTTTTGGGGCAGAATCTGATTTACACAAAGTTACATTGTTGCAGTGTGCTGAAGACATTAAAGCCTTGACGAAGGGCGTAGACGTAATTTCAGTGATGTATTCGGAATCTCTTTGGGGAGTAGATTTCGGCGCAGCAATTCTTCAAATACCAACACTGGCGCATAGGCATCTGCAGCTGCATAGTCAATCTGGGCTGCACTTAAGTTTTTGCTGGCCCAATTGGAAGTGCTAATCCGTTTCGATTTAGGAAAATTTAATCCAAATAACAGGGCGATGGCATTTTTCAGTCCGACCGGATTTTTTAGACCAAAATGACCAAAGCATTTCGACAGCTCAATCACGCTATTCAGTTCTATGCCTCGTTTACGAAACAGATGCGCATCATTTTTCAGGCCAAAACCAACCTTGATCTGATCACGATTGGCAAAAATTGGTGCAAGAAAAGCCCAGATGGCCGGGTTCATTTGAAATAAATAGGCTTTGTCTAGAGTGGCCAGCTGAATCAGATGTGGCCCGGTAGAGATTTCACCGACTTTAAAGGTCGGTTTGGATTCAGAATCAAAGCCAAATAGTGCACAGCTTTTCAGCTCCTGTTCAACAGCCAGACATTGTTCCAGACTATGAATAAGTTGAATCTGCTGCATGGGAAGATTTTGAAATACAGGAAAGGCCTGAATCTGTTCTTTGCTCGGCAGTATTGTCGGCTGGAGCGCTTCCATAATTATCAATAGTTCACTGGATCTGGGCACTCAGCTTAATTACTTTTCGACGTTTAAGCAAAAATAAAGCCTAGATTGACCAGCGGAATGAGGATCAGGAGCCACAAGGTCATCAGCATGTTCCAGCCAGATAAGACAGGCGGTCAAAACATCCATTTGGGCTTAAGGCTGATTCACGAGTGTGAGAGTATTGATACATTATTTTATTCCCATATGCTTTAATTATTGTTTAAATATAAGGGCTTGACTAAGCAGAATAATAATTCTAGTGACTAAAAAATAGTCATGATTCTGGTGGTAGATTAATCTGAACGAATAAAAAAGCCCGCAATCTGCGAGCTTTTTAAGTGAAAGGAAAATCAGATTTTCCAGTCCACAAAGTTTTTCAGTAATTGCAAACCTGCGGTATGGCTCTTTTCCGGATGGAACTGAGTCGCGAACAGGTTTTCTTGATGAATCGCGGTACAGAACTCGATGCCATAGGTACAGCTGGCAGCCACCAGCTCTGAATCTTGTGGCTCGACATAGTAGCTATGTACAAAGTAGAACCGCGCATCCTGTTCAATATTGTTCCACATCGGATGGTCTGGATTGGCCTGATGTACCTGATTCCAGCCCATATGTGGCACTTTTAGACCGGCCATTTCCGGGAAATGCTTGACCGCACCTTTGAAAATACCCAGCGCATTTGTGCCACCATTCTCTTCAGAATGCTGCATCAAGGCCTGCATACCGACACAGATTGCCAGTACCGGTTTGTTAAACACTGCATTGCGTACCACTTCATCGATACCTGCTTCATGCATACCTTGCATACAGTCACGCATGGCGCCTACACCCGGAAAGACAATTTTGTCTGCTTGCGCAATCAGTTTGGGATCATTGGTCACATCAACCGTGGCACCGACATGTTCGAGTGCTTTTGCTGCAGAGTGCAAATTTCCCATGCCATAATCAAGAAGGGCAATACGGGTCATTACAGCGTTCCTTTGGTTGAAGCGACCGTGTTCGCAGCACGCGGATCCACTTCACAGGCCATACGCAGCGCACGCGCAAAAGCTTTAAATACGCTTTCGATCTGGTGATGGCTGTTTTTGCCTTTCAGGTTGTCGATATGCACGGTCATCAATGAATGATTGACAAAGCCCTGGAAGAATTCAGAGAATAAATCCACATCAAAACGGCCGATCATGGCACGGGTAAATGGAATATCCATAAACAGGCCTGGACGACCAGACAGATCCACCACAACACGGCTTAAAGATTCATCGAGTGGTGCATAAAAGTGACCGTAGCGTTTCAGGCCTTTTTTATCACCCAGCGCTTGTGCAAAAGCCTGACCCAAGGTAATACCACAGTCTTCTACGGTATGATGGTCATCAATTTCCAGATCACCTTCACAATGAATATCAATATCAAACAAACCATGACGCTTGATTTGATCAATCATATGGTCTAAAAATGGAATACCCGTGTTTAAGGTGCCTTGACCAGTACCGTCGAGATTCAAACGAACTCGAATTTTGGTTTCGTTGGTATTTCTTACCACTTCACTGATACGATCTGTCATAGACACGTTCCTCAAATACGTCAAAATGATTGATGTAGAAAATATTTTCGCCGTGACGACGTCACTGCATATTAGATTGCTCAGGAGGGTTTATCAATGCCTATTACCGTACATGCTTATACTTCTTTAGAAAATGATGAAGTGCGCAGCCAGCTTGAGCGACTGTATGACACTAGCCCTGAATTTAGCGATGGGGCAGATGCCATGGAACAACTAGAGCAAAACCTTACACAGTATACCTCAGTTTATAGTGCAGAATTTAATACCAAGATTATCGGGGCAATCTGGTGCACCGGACAGGGAGAAAGCCGGATTCTGGAAAATATCGTGGTGCATCCGGCCAACCGCGGGCGTGGCGTTGCAGAAAGGCTGGTCAGTGAAGTCTGCCGCATGGAAGAAGAAAAAGGGGTCAAGAATTTTGTGCCGGGGTGTGGTGCCATCCATCGTTGTCTGGCCAATCTGGAAAAAATCTAAAAATAGATCAAGCAGTCGCAGCCTTCGGGCTGCTTTTTTGTAAATAAGACCGCAGATTTGTTTTATTGGTGAAGTCTTTGGTAAAAACTGTTTAATTTATGACTCAAATTGATGCGAGTTGATGGAAAAGTAAACATTTGATGAAAATTATTCTCTGCGCTCTTGACGATTTAAAGCTGAAACTGTTTAATACGCGACATCGGCGTGATAGCTCAGTAGGTAGAGCAACGGATTGAAAATCCGTGTGTCCCCAGTTCGATCCTGGGTCTCGCCACCATATTTTAAAACATTTTAAAGTTTTCAATCCCTGATCCCATCAGGGATTTTTTTTAGACCAAAATTCAGTCATTCAATTATTTTTTTTATAATTTTGATTGACTAATGCAGCCAGATACGGCTTAATACACCGCATCGGCGTGATAGCTCAGTAGGTAGAGCAACGGATTGAAAATCCGTGTGTCCCCAGTTCGATCCTGGGTCTCGCCACCATATTCAAAAAACCTCAAACATTGTTTGAGGTTTTTTTTCGCCTGTCATTTTGTCTTTCAGCTGAAAACAGTGGTTTTGCCTCACTATTCGGCTTTCAGACGATGAGTCTGTGCTCTGCTATTTCCGGGATGATTCACATGAGTTGCCATTCATCTGAGCAAGCATGAGTTATCCAATTAATCAATGTAATCTAGTAGATAAGAATATTGAAAATAGACTGGATCATCGTCAGTTGCAGTATTTGGGCCATCAATAATAGGGGAAAGGCAAACCAATGAATATCATGAAAATGTCTATATTCGGACTCATGCTCGGTGTTTACAGCATCGGAGCGCAAGCCGAGGACGAGCAAGCGGTGGTGACGCTACCAACCCTGACCGTGATGGCTGAACCTGAAATGAGTAATGAAACCGGCTATGTACCTTTTGTACAGGAAGAAAAGAATCTGCGTGCCTTACAGCATCAGGTGATTCGTGGTACCCGGGATGCAGAGAATTTTATGGTCAATCCTGATGTGGTGGCAAACCTCGAGATCCAGCCCATAAAAGCACCTGATTTAGATTCATTGTCACCGGCACTACAGCAGTACGTGCTCACCATTGCCCAGGGACTGCAATCCAGTGATCCAACCCAAGGGCTGTATACCATTCTGGAGAATTTTGGCATTGATCGGAGTAACAGCCTGCAGCCAGATCGCAATATGAAAATCCAGATCAATCTGGACAAGGTGAATATCGACCTGCTTGAAAATCACCTTAATGTACCTGCTGTCATACAATTACCGAAACAGCCCTGAAATACTGTCCAATGCTACCTATCCATCCCCGCCAGTCGGGGATTTTTTATTGCTAAAATTTACGGTAAAAGGAGCATTAATTTCTAATCGCCCGCTTAAAACCAGCTCGAAATATGCGCCAGTGATCAGGCTGACATGACCGTGTATCAATCCTCACAGTAATACTGATCATATTTACACAAGTTTAAGGAACAATAAGGTATCTCCCCCTGAAATGAAGATGCGGAGGTTTTCCTTATGCGTCCCCTTAGCACAACTTTCCTTGTATTAATAAGCCTGTTTTCTGTGCTGCATCTGGTCAATGCACATGCCGCACCAGAATCTGTCACTTTACCGACACTGACCGTGATGGCAGACCGTGAATTGCGTGAAGAAACAGAGTTCATGCTTCCCCTGCAACAACAATCCAGCCAGAAAAAAGCGTTAAAGATGCGGATGCTGAAGATTGAACGCGAATTGCAGGACTACACGGTTAATGCTGATTTCGCGGGTGATCTCGACATTCTACCTAGCAGCAATCCGGCACGACTGGATAGCCTGCCACCGGGGCTGCAACAGTATGTGCAGGCGATTGCGGATGGTTTACGCTCTGCTGACCCACGTGATGGTATTTATCTGATGCTGGTGCCATTTGGTATTAACCGTAATGCAACTTCGGTTCAGGCTGCCCGAGAACAATTCAACCTGAATAATATTGACCGGACGCTGCTGAATGAATGGTGTGCTGCGAATGGTTGCTAGATAAAGTCAAACGATACAGCGCGAGCTTAAAACAGCAATGGTGATCAAATTTCCTTTTGGAACAGTCCGTGCCTTTGCAGAGGTTTTGTATAGAAGAATTGATTTTTGTTTAAAAAATAAGCATATTGATAAAAAGGAAATCTATACATAACCTGCAGCAGGAGAGCATGTGCATGCCGCGTGTTTTTATGATTTTAGCCGCTGTGACACTGGCAATTTTTATCGGGCTGTTTTATCAAAACTCTGCCCAGAAAAAACATCAGGCTGATTTGCTCGAATATGAAACTGTGCTTGAAGAAAAAACCGAGAGCATTGCGCAGCAAGCACAGGACTGGTCTAAGCCGATTGAGCTTGAGCTTGAAGATGACCGTCTGGATGGCGACTATGCCATCATGGCTGAATTCATGCTGGGTCAATTGCGCGACAGTGCCGAGGAGCGGAATCAGTACCTGCGTGATTTAAAAGCGGCCAACTGGCAGAATTTTCTGGATATCGACCGTCTGGCCAAAGATCAGGCACAAGACTATAAAGAAACTGAAGCCATGCTCAAGCAAGTGCATCAAATTGTGAACAGCTATCAGCAGCAAATTCAGCAGCGTGATGCCGAGCTGATCAATAAGGCACAGCAACTGGATATTAAAAACCGTTATCGCCAGCAGCTGACCGCGAACCTGCAAGCTGATCAACAGCAAAGTAATGCCCATGCGATCTTTGTGATTGAGAAACAAAGTCTGGCCAAGGCAGATGCCTTATTTGCCGTATTGAAAAAGCATAAATGGCAAAAGAAAAATAAAACTTTTATGTTTTATGAAGATAAAGCCGTGAAAGAGTTTAATGCGCTGTATAAAAAAATATTAAACCTGAATAAACAGATGCAACAGATTGCGACAGCAAACCAGAAAGCGGTTGAAAATAAGTTATAACCCTGTAGGCGATCACAGGATTGCCACATGACTGTCATCTGCTGTTCAAACTCAGTGCTTAAATTGAATGTGTCGCACAGATCACGACATAACATTTAAGCAGGTGAGTCATGCAAACAATTCAGGTTTTTGCTGATATTCAGCAGGTGTACGGTGAGTTTGTCGCAAATAAAATATGTCCAAAACTACAAAGTCTGAATAATGAGGGCAGGAGCCGATTTTTCTTGAATCAATATTTCAAGCTGATCGAGGACTGGCACTATACCGAACAGATTGTCATCCAGTTTAATCAGCAGTATTTCAGTCTGGATCTGGGAGGCGCGCCGGATTTTATGGATCAGGAAAATTATATGCGCTGGCTACAATCAGAACTACTGCATTAATCCAGTCACCCTATTCATTCTCTGGCTAAACTCAAGCTGTCGATCGAGGCAGCTTTTTTATTTTCCAGATTTGGTCTGCATCTTGCTGCTGTATTGGCACAGCGTAAATAAGCGCTGATTCCAATTCCGGCCTGAACCAGCTATGCTGAAATGAATAAAACCGTCGCTATAAGCATGACAGGCGGCGCATGCATGAGATGGAGGGCGATATTGATGCAAGAACTGATTTGTTATAAGCAACTTCCGGTCTGGACAGAAAAGAGTATTCCTCAGGGCTTCAAGAATCAGCACAATACCAAAGCAGGGACTTGGGCCAAACTGACACTACTTAAAGGTGAGTTGCGTTTTGCCATGCTGGAAGCATCCGGTGCGGTGCAATCTGAACATGTATTTACACCAGAACAGCAACCGCCATTTATTGAACCTGAGGCTTGGCACAAGATTGTTTCTGCCAGCGAGGATGTCGAATGCCAGCTGCGTTTTTATTGCCGGCCTGAAGATTACTTCATCAAAAAATATCAGTTGAATCCTACCCATTCTGAAGTACTGGCTGCCATGCCCTATTTAAAGGGTGGCCGTGCGCTGGACGTCGGTTGCGGTACAGGACGTAATGCGCTGTATTTAAGTCAGAACGGTTTTAATGTCGATGCCTGGGATGTCAATGAAAACAGTTTGCAGACCTTAAGACAGATTGTGCAGACGGAGCACATTGATCACGTGCAGATCCAGCGCCGCGATCTCAACACAGATACCAGCATTACAGGCCAGTATGACTTCATTTACTGCACCGTGGTGATGATGTTCCTCGAGGCCAAAACCATTGCACCCTTGATTGCGCAGATGCAGCAGGCCACCGTGCCGGGTGGCTATAATCTGATTGTCTGTGCGATGGATACACCAGAGATTCCGGTACAGCCCGATTTTCCATTTAGCTTTAAGCCGGGGGAGTTGCGAGGATATTATGAGGGCTGGAAGATTGTGAAATATAATGAAAATGTCGGTGAGCTGTATCGTGTCGATGAGCAGGGTCAGCGGATTAAACAGCATTTTGCGACCATGTTAGCGCAAAAGGTCGAATAAGTGCTTTAAGCTGCTGTTAAACTCTTGAATTAAAATGAGAGTGTTCAAAACAAAAAAAGATGTCGTAATGACATCTTTTTTATGCTTTTAAAAAGCTTAAGCCACTTTTTTAAACCAAGAGAACCAGCCTTTTTTCTCAGCTTTTACGTCTGCTTGAGCAGCTTCGGCTTTCTCAGCAGTCGCGTCTTTTACTTCAGCAGCAGTTTCAACAGTTGCTTCTTTTGCTTCTGCTACTTCTGTTTTTGCAGCTTCAACTTGTTGTTCTGCGGTTGCTTGTGCAGTTTCTACTTGAGCAGTTGTTTCAGCTTTTACTGTTTCAACTTTCGCTTCAGTTGCTTGTTTTGCATCTGTAGCAGTGGCTTGAGCAGCTTCAACTTTTGCTTGCACAGGCGCAACCGCTTCTGTAGCAACAGTTTGAACTGTAGTGGTTGTAGCAGCAGGTGCTACTTGAGCTTCAGTTGCCATTGCAGATGCAGAAGTTGCTACGATTGCAGTCGCAAGCATTGTTTTAAGCATGTTCATATAAACCCCTTAAGGAAGTAGGAAAAAAGAGGCTTGATCATACACAGATAAAATTTAAGCGATTCATAATTAAGATTTTAATGGTGGAAAAATAAACCAATTTTACAAAGGGATAACATTCTAGTTTAAATAAAAAAGCTCCGAAGAGCTTTAACTAATGACATAAAGCTTTGGTCGAGGTTTAGATTCTTCATATTTAATTAAAGAATCAAATGTTAGTTCATTAAAGTCTTTTTAAGATATACGAATTTCATCGAGCATTTTCTGCTTACTAAATTTTGGATCTGAAGCTAATGTTAAAATTAATTTAGGAAGCATTACGCTTTCATCACGGTGAGTTTCGTTAGGCTCATTAATGTGATAACCTAAGGTATTAATTTTCATAGAGTTACTTCGATAAAACCAATCTGTTATACGTTGCAATTTATGCGATTTATAATTTATAGCCTTTAAACATGTTCGCCATACTTTCTTATAGTCGATCATATTTTCAATCGTTAAATAAGAAGGAACTGTACTTAAAAAACCTTCAGTAGGCATTAAAAATTCTGAAGCAAACTTATCTGCTTCAGTTTCTAAAATGCGATTGTCTACTTCATTGCAGACATATTTATTATGTGTGTGCATAACGGTGTGGCCTAATTCATGCGCACAATCGAATCTTACCCGTTCGGCAGATTTTGTATCATTCAAAAAAATAAACGGTGAGCCTGATTCATCATCAAAAAAAGAAAGGGCATCAATTTCTTTTTTTTGTATAAAAAAACCCCGCACTAAGCGGGGTTTATTTTTATCTGAGTATTTAAGAATTAAACACGTTCGATAATTGTCGCAATACCTTGACCCAAACCAATACACATGGTCGCAAGACCAATTTGCGTATCTTGCTGTTCCATCACGTTAAGCAAAGACGTGGTAATACGCGCACCAGAACAACCGAGTGGGTGACCCAACGCAATCGCACCACCGTTATGGTTTACGATGTCCTGTTTGTCATAAATGCCTAAGCCTTTAAGAACAGACAGACCTTGTGCAGCAAAGGCTTCGTTCAATTCAAAAGTCTGAATATCAGAAATGGCAAGGCCAGCACGTTTCAAGGCTTTTTGCGTTGCCGGAACCGGGCCATAACCCATGATTGCAGCATCACAACCTGCAACTGCCATAGAGCGGATCACGGCACGTGGCTTAAGACCTAAGGCTTGTGCACGCTCATAAGACATGAGCAACATTGCAGAAGCACCATCAGACAAGGCTGAAGAGGTTGCCGCAGTCACTGTACCGCCTTTCGGATCGAACACTGGACGTAAAGCACGGAATGATTCGATGTTGGCATCCGGACGGATCACTTCATCGATATCACATAGAACTTTATAACCATCAGCGTTGTGACCTTCAATGCCCACAATCTCGTTCTGGAACAGACCATTTTCAGTCGCAGCCCAGGCACGACGATGTGATTCCACACCAAAGGCATCCTGTTCCTCACGGCTAATGCCATTCATACGACCCAGCATTTCCGCAGTCAAGCCCATCATATTTGATGCTTTGGCATAATGCTTAGACGCTTCCGGGTTCAGGTCGATACCGTGCATCATGCCAACGTGACCCATGTGCTCGACACCACCAATGATGAAGATATCACCCTGATTGGTGGCAATTTGCGCAGCCGCAGTATGAATCGCCTGCATAGACGAACCACACAAACGGTTCACGGTTTGACCAGCCACAGTTTTCGGCAAGTCCGCCAGTAATGCGATATTACGGGCAATGTTCATCCCTTGTTCCAGGGTCTGATTCACACAGCCCCAGATCACGTCTTCAACTTCATTCGGGTCGAATTCGTTACGTACCATCAGGGCACGGACAAGTTCAGCAGACAGGCTGTCCGCACGTACATTGCGGAACATACCGTTTTTGGTTTTACCCATTGCTGAACGTACGCCATCGACGATGACAACGTCACGTGGATTTAAAGTAGCCATTCACGTTGCTCCTTAACCGTAGAATTTTTTGTTGTTAGCAGCCATTTCACGCAACATTTCTGGCGCTTCATAAGCTTTACCAAGGTGCGCATACTTATTGCAAAGCGCAACATACTCAGCTACACCGGTTTGATCGATGTAACGGCATGGACCACCACGGAATGGAGGGAAACCGACACCCATGATCATTGCCATATCTGCTTCAGAAGCAGTCGCGACAATGTTGTCTTCCAGGCAACGAACCGTTTCGTTACAGAAAGCCAGCATCATACGGTCAATGATTTCCTGAGCGTCAAATTCACGTTTTTCCACAGTTGCAACAGAGGCCACAAGCTCATATGCAGTTGGATCAACCACTTTGGCTTTTTTGCCTTTACGGTCAAGTTCATACTTGTAGAAACCCACGTCGTTCTTTTGACCCAGACGTTTGTTTTCATACATGGTTTGAATCGAACCTTTGAAGTCCGGTTTCATACGATCCGGGAAGCCTTCAGCCATCACTTCTGCACCATGCACGCCAGTATCAATACCGACCACGTCCATCAGGTAAGCAGGGCCCATCGGCCAGCCGAATTTTTCCATCACTTTATCGATTTGCTGGAAATCAGCGCCATCTTTAAGCAATAGGTCAAATGCACCGAAGTAAGGGAACAATACGCGGTTGACCAGGAAGCCCGGGCAGTCATTCACCACGATTGGTGTTTTACCCATTTTCTGAGCAAGTACCACAGTCGTTGCAATGGCTTCGTCAGAGGTCTTCGCGCCACGGATCACTTCAACCAAAGGCATCATATGTACCGGGTTAAAGAAGTGCATCCCCACGAAGTTCTCAGGACGTTGCAGGCTTTCAGCCAGACGCGTGATCGAAATCGTAGACGTATTTGAAGCAATGATGGTGTTCTCACGTACTGATTTTTCAGTATCAGCAAGTACAGCAGCTTTGATTTTAGGGTTTTCAGTTACCGCTTCAATCACGATATCCACTTCTTTAAACTCTTCCAGGCTTAAAGTCGGACGGATACGTGCAAGCGTTTCACCCATTTTTGCTGGTGTCATTTTTTTGCGTTCAACCTGTTTGGTCAACAGTTTGTTCGCTTCAGACATACCCAATGCAAGCTGTGGATTACCAATATCTTTCATGATGATTGGTGTGCCTTTGCTCGCCGCCTGGTAAGCAATACCACCACCCATGATCCCTGCGCCAAGTACCGCCGCCTGGTTCACCGGATGCGCACCTTTTTCATAGCGCTTCGAGGTTTTTTTCACGATCTGGTCGTTCAGGAACAAACCGATCAATGCACCTGCTTGTGGCGTAACTGCAGCTTTGGCAAAGCCTTCAGCTTCAACTTTTAACGCGTCATCACGATGCAGGCTCGCACCGGCCTGTAATGAATCAAGCAGTAATTTTGGCGCCGGATATTGAGCCGGATTGGCCTTGGCCAAAACCATGCCTTTCGATGAGTTAAACGCCATCATCTGTTCAATCGGGCTGAGTTTAACCGGATCCAGTTTTTCCTGACGCTTGGTTCTCCAGTCTAAACGGCCATGAATCGCCTGTTTGACCAGATCAAGTGCAGCATCTTTAAGTTTGTCAGCAGCAACCACCGCATCTACAGCACCGTCTTTTAGTGCAGCAGCAGGCTTTTTCGGGTTGGCCATGGCCATCCATTCTACAGCATTGTCGATACCGATCAGACGGCTTAAACGCACTGTACCACCGAAGCCCGGGAAAATGCCCAGCTTGATTTCAGGCAGACCGACTTGCGCCTGTTCTGACATGACACGGTAGTCACACACCAGACACATTTCAAAACCACCACCCAGTGCCATACCATTAATGGCCGCCACTTTAGGAATGTCGAGATCTTCGAAGCTGTTGAAAATTTCATGTACCGGCATCGCCCAGTCAACAATCGCTTGTTCACCCTGAGCAAAGTTATCGCCGAATTCTGTGATATCGGCACCGACAATAAATGTAGATTTGCCTGAAGTGACAATCAGACCTTGAATATCGGCATGGGAGACGGCTTCAATAGCAGCCTTGAAATCTTCAATCGTTGCACGGTTGAATTTGTTAACAGACTCACCTTGTAAGTCAAAGCGGAATTCTGCAATCCCGTCCTCTAGCATTTGGACGGTAATGGCATTGCCAGCGTGGATCATGCCCTGATCTCCTTTATTTTGGAGGACTTCTAAGTTGATGTTGTGAAGCAAATGCGCATATCCCGCGCACTTTTAGACTTCGCTAATCTTACGATAACTATATCCAAAAAGAACATAACAAGTTGTATCAAGCCGTGACGCAAGGGTCATCAATTTTTGCCGAATCGATTCCATCTGCGCTGTATTTTTGTTGCCGTTTTTGACCACAGCCTGAACTAAAGATTCTGTTTCAATTCATTATTTTTTATCGATTAGCCTGATTGATATGGAGCAGGGTGGACAATATTCAAGGGCAGGCTTTGCTGCTATTTGGTCAATTCAGTCAATTATCGGCCTGTGGAACAAGGAAAATCAGGGCTGAATCTCGCTCAGTACATGGCGTGCAGGCATGTATAGATATTTTCGGATCAGCCGCAATAAAACTGCAGTTGATTGTTTTAGTCGAGGGTTTTCTGAGGATTTCAGCCCCAGCATGCCTATGTTGATGCTAGGCCTGAAATAACAGTGCTTCTGTTGAATATGACCTCTGTCATCTGGCACAGAATTGTTTATGATGATCAGGCACATAGATATGGGGATCTCGATGCAGGTATTTCGTTCCAAAAAAGACTGGTGGCTGGTCGCTTTTCTGATCTGTATGAGTGGCCTGTTACTGCAACTGCTGCTGACCATGCAGGCCAAAGGTACCCTGCAGCAATATCCACTGCACACAGCCATCTACATTCTGACCATTATTATTCTGTGGTGGCCGCTGTGGAGTACGCGCTATGTGCTGGAAAATGGAGTGCTGAGTATTAAAAGCCTGTGGTTGAGCTGGCAGATTCCGTTGAGCGCCATCCAGTCCATCCAGCCGACAGATCACTCTATCATTGCACCGGCCTTGTCCTTAAAGCGTCTGCGGATTGACTATAGGGAAGACGGCGTGCAGAAATTTGTATTGGTTTCACCTACAGATCCGACCGCTTTTAGACAGGCAATTCAAGCAAATAAAACGGATAGTGAGTCTGCATGATTTAAGCTTTTGCTTGCTCAGGCAGAACCACAAATTGTCCATCGACACAGTCCAGATGCAGACTGAACTGCTCGGGCTGGCTTAAAAAATACAGCGCCAGAACCGGTTCCAGTTCGGTACGCAGCTTGCGGCCCAAATGCCGGGCGCCGTAACGAATATCATAGCCCTGATAGAAATAGGCTTTGGCTGCATCCGATAAATGTACTTGTCGGTTTTGATGTTGCAGGCGTTTATTGAGTTTTTCCAGTTCAATTTCGACCAGACGTGGCAGGGCATCATGCTGTACCGCCTGATAATGCAGGCTGCGGTCAATCCGGTTTAGAAATTCAGGATCGAATTTACGCTGCATGACTTTTTCAATAATGCGCTGGGTGGGTACATGTTTCAGGCACAGTGCCTGTATTTGCTGTGGCAGGTAGCTGAGTTTTTCCAGATATTGCTGTGCCGCCTGTGCGCCGACATTACTGGTCATAAAGATCATGCAGTTACGGAAATCAATAGTTTTGGTTCCAGCTGTCAGGGTCAATCTGCCAGTATCCAGCACATTCATCAAACCACGAATCACCTCGTTACTGGCTTTTTCCAGTTCATCAAACAGCATGATGCCGGGACGGGTATGGCTGCCGGCAATCGCCGTTTCATCAAACAGGCTGTGACCTTCTTTAGAACCGACATAACCTGGCGGCGCACCGGTGAGTGCCGCGGCATAATGTTCCTGTGCCAGAGTGTTCATGTCAATCCGGCAGAAAGCATCCGGACGACCATAAATCGCTTCGGCAATCAGACGCACGGTTTCAGTTTTACCCACGCCGGTTGGGCCGAGCATCAAGGTGACCGAGAGTGGACGCTCCGGACTGGAGAAATCGGCCTTGACCACATGCAGCATTTTTTCAATCTCGTTTAAGGCGGCATCCTGTCCAATCATCCGTTCACGCAGCAATTGCATCACGTGATTCGGCTCGAAATGAAAACGCGGTTTGCCAATCCGGCGATCACGCTCAGAGGGGTGATGGGTGGAGCTGGATGGTTGAACAATATGGATGCCCGATTGCTGCATGGTCATGCGAATCATCTCAAAACTAGACCCTTCGAGCATAGCAAAGTTAAAGGTTGAAATTTAGAGCTTTTAGCAATCAGATCATGCGGAGAAAGCTATAGATTGCAAAGATGGCTGAGCTATAGTTTTAAATTGGGTGTCAAGTTGAGGGGAATTTTGTGTTTTCGCTTGAAAATAACCGAATAATCATCACATATATCTGCAGATTGCATGTAAAAAATAGGCTTTAGGTGAACGAAAACGCACGTCCTCATATCGAGAAAATTCTGGCCAATATGACCAGCCTGCCCGGGGTCTACCGGATGTATGGCAAAGACGGCGAACTGTTGTATGTGGGGAAAGCCAAAAATCTGAAAAACCGGGTCTCCAGCTATTTTGTCAAAACGCTGGATCATCCCAAAACCCAGGCCTTGGTGGCGCGGATTTATGATATTCAGACCTTGGTGGTGCGCTCTGAAACCGAAGCCTTGTTGCTGGAACAGAACCTGATCAAGCTGCATCATCCGCCGTATAACATCATGCTGCGCGATGATAAATCTTATGTCTATATCTTTGTTTCCGCAGATAAACCTTATCCACGACTGGCCAGTGGGCGCGGCAAGGGCAAGCATCAGGTCGGCAAGTTTTTTGGGCCTTATCCAAGTGCCTATACCGCCCGGGATACCTTGGTGGTGCTGCAAAAACTGTTTAATGTGCGTTCCTGTGAAAACAGCTTTTTTGCCAACCGAACCCGTCCCTGTCTGCAATACCAGATCAAGCGCTGTTCGGCGCCCTGTGTCGGATTTATCTCTCCGGAAGACTACAAAGCAGATGTGGATAACTCGATTCGCTTTTTGCAGGGCGATACCAAGGAGCTGAATCAGGAACTGATCGCAAAAATGGAAGCGGCAGCCGAAGCTTTGGAATTTGAAAAGGCCGTGTTCTACCGCGACCGGATGGCACTGCTAAGAGATGTGCAGTCACAGCAGGCGATTTATAAGCTCAAAGGCGAAGCCGATATTTTGTCGATTGCTTATCAGGCCGGGGTGACCTGTGTGCAGATCATGCATGTGCGCAACGGTAAAATGCTTGGCGGAAAAAGCTATTTTCCGGATATGCTCAGTGATGATCTGGGGCAGATGCTGGCCGATTTTATTGCCAATTTCTATTTTCAGGTGGCGGATGAAATTCCGGCCGAGCTGATTGTCAATGTCGAAGTGGCCGATCGCAAGGAACTGGAAGCTGCCCTGTCGCAGCATTTTGATAAAAAAATCCAGATCAAGTCCAAGGTTCGTGAAACCCGCGCGGAATGGCTGGAACTGGCACAAATGAATGTACAGCATGCGATTCAGGGCAAGTTGGCCAATCATTTTGAACTGAATGACCGTTTCCATCAGCTGGAACAGGTGGTCGGCCGCCCGGTGGACCGGATCGAATGTTTTGATATTTCGCATACCATGGGTGAAGACACTATCGCATCTTGTGTGGTATTTGATAGTGGTGGGGTACGTAAACGTGATTATCGTCAGTTTTCCATCCATGACATTCAGGCGGGCGATGACTATGCCGCCATGCGTCAGGCTTTGACCCGTCGTTATAAAAAAGCCATGCTGCCAGATTTACTCCTGATTGATGGCGGCAAGGGGCAACTGCATATGGCGATGGAAGTGATGCAGGAACTAGGGCTGGAGGCCTTTATGGTCGGTGTGTCCAAAGGCGAGGGGCGTAAACCCGGTCTGGAAACCCTGCACTTTACCGATGGTCGCAAGATTCAGTTGCCAGAAGATCATAAGGCACTCCATTTGATTCAGCAGGTGCGGGATGAAGCGCATCGCTTTGCGATTACCAAGCACCGCGCCAAACGCGATAAAAAACGCGGTTCATCGGTACTAGAAGTCATTCCGGGCCTTGGGCCAAAACGCCGTCGTGACCTGTTGACCCATTTTGGCGGGATTCAGGGCGTACTGAAAGCCTCAGAAAGAGATCTGCAACTGGTGCCGGGATTGGGTTCAGTCATGGCACGGATGATCTATAAAGTGCTGCATGAATAATTATCAAGCCCAATGCAAGGGCAAAAGAGCACATTGACGCACGGGTCATTGATCATTCACAGCAGAGCAAGCTTGACTCAATATACTGAGGATCAAGACTCACTGAGGGATCAACATGTCTTTGCAGGCGCTTTATGCACAAATTTCCGAACAGGAATGGGTGGAATTTCCATCAGGATGGTTACAGGGGCGCACCCTGTATGGTGGTCTGGCTGCAGCAATGATGATGCAAAAAGCGGTTATTCAGATCAATGATCCGGCCAAACATCTGCTCAGTTGCAGCGTCACCTTTGTTGGGCCGATCCAACAGGCGAAAGTGCGACTAAGTGCTGAAATTTTGCGGGAAGGTAAGTCGGTCACCACCATCGAAGTGCGTCTATGGCAAGACGAGGTAGTACAAAGTATTCTGATTGCCAGTTTTGGTATCTCGCGTGACTCGGAAATTCAGGTGCAGCAAGAAGAACAGGCACCTGACTATGCTGCACCAGAGCAGCTGTTGCAGATTCCTGCTGGTTATGGCCTGCCAGAATGTTATGACCATTTTGAAATCACCTGGGCGGACGTCAATCTGCCTTGTAGTGCCAGCTCACGTCCGGACTTTGGCGGCTGGTGCCGTTTTCATCCTGAAAAGCATAGTAATCGTGAATTCCTGATCGCTGACCTGATGGCAATTTTCGACATCTGGCCACCTGGTGTACTGCCGATGTTTAAAAGTATGGCACCCGCGAGTAGTCTGACCTGGAGCGTGACTTATGTGCATCCGCTTCAGCATCAACTGCATGATTGGTTTAAATATAAAGTATTTACGGATCATGCTGCGGATGGTTATGCAACCGAGCATGCCTATCTCTGGGATGCAGAAAATCGCCTGATTGCGATGGCAAGACAAACAGTGACGGTGTTTGCCTAGTGACACTGACAGCCAATTCGTATAAAGTGAAGCCTATTAATGATGGATCAAACCTCTAAAAAAGTGTGCATTTTCATCGTACATGAGGGGAACAATTGGCGGTGTCTATGACTACAGGTCGTATCCTGAATATTCCAAATATCTTGACCTTGGCGCGTATCGCTCTTATTCCGGTATTTTTATTGGTGGCTTACTGGCCGCCTGCAATGGGCTTTGAAGCCAACCATTCCGACATGACACGGCATATTATTTTGACCACAATTTTTGTAGTGGCTGCAGTGACGGACTGGTTTGATGGCTATCTGGCTCGAACTTTAAACCAGACCTCTGCTTTTGGCCGTTTTCTCGATCCGGTCGCAGATAAATTGATGGTCGCAGCTGCGCTGATTGTATTGGTGCAATGGCAACCTTCGATGTCGATGGCTTTTGCTGCGATTGTGATTATTTCACGTGAAATTACTGTTTCAGCATTACGTGAATGGATGGCAGAACTGGGTGCACGAACCAATGTTGCAGTATCAACCGTGGGTAAATACAAAACGGCTTTTCAGATGATTGCGATTACCGTGTTTTTGCTGAACTGGCCACCACTGGAAATGCTGGCCTATGCCTTATTGTACACAGCAGTCATCCTGACTTTATGGTCGATGTTTATTTATCTGAAAGCGGCTTGGCCCTATTTGAAACAGCCTTAAGCAAAATTAAAAAATAAGCTCCTTGAAAGGGGCTTTTTTTATGCTCCGAAATTATCAAAATTTGATAAATCACAGGCAAAAAAATACCCAGCCTTTGGGGGAAGAACTGGGATGAAATCGGGGTATTTGTTGCTTATTGTTATAGTTATTCAAAGATATCTCATCTTCTTAAAGCTCATTATAGAGAGACCGTTTTGCAAAATCATATGACTTCTTGTAGCAGATTGTTGCGTTTTGTGATCAGTCTGTATGTAAGATTTACAATCTATAATTTTGATACAAATATGAATGTTTTTCAGCAGGATAGTGGCTGACTATTGGCGGGGGATAGGCTAGGTAAAAATGCTTTTTAATCCTTCAACTTTTGTCTAAAAAGTACAGAATACCGGCCGCCCAATCAAAACCCTGAATTCAAGACATCAATAACTTAGCTTGCTGCTATTACTCTGTTCTTGAAATTCGAAAGCGCTATTGGGGAGAAAGATTTATAATTTCAGAAATGAAAAAGAGCCTCAAAAGAGACTCTTTGCAGATTAAAGCCTACGTGCAGCATAGCTGCTTGTCTTGCGTTCGGGTGGAGCAGTTAGATATACTAAAAAGGAGCCTTTTCAGACCCCTTTATCACATTCGAAACTACGCGCTTCGCTTGTCTTGTGTAATGTTTAGAGCAGCGTATAAAAAAAGAATCTCCAATAATGGAGATTCTTTTAGATTAAAGCCTACGTGCAGCATAGCTGTTTGTCTTGCGTTCGGGTGGAGCAGTATTAGAGATACTAAAAAGGAGCCTTTTCAGACCCCTTTATCACATTCGAAACTACGTGCTTCGCTTGTCTTGCGTAATGTTTAGAGCAGCGCTCTAAACATTACTCAGGCTTTAGCCCTTCAGCTTTTTCCAAAGTTTCGTCATTGCTAAAGAACTTTTCACGTTGTTCTTCTAGAAACTTTTTCGCGTCCGGTTCAAATACGTTTAAACGCTTTTCATTAATCAGCGTAGTCTGGTGTTTGAGCCATTCCTGCCAAGCCTGTTTAGACACATGGTCAAACAGTTCCTGACCCTTGGGGCCTGGGAAGGGTGCAAAGTCCAGGCCTTCCATTTCTTGTTGATACTTACGGCAAAATACTTGTCGAGACATATCAATACTCCGAATTTAAGCTAAAAAAGTTAAGCGTAAAGATTTTCTAAGCGAGTATAAGCACGGGCAATAGCAGCTTCGACTTGCGCAGGTGCAGTTCCACCAATATGGTTACGTGCATTCACAGATGCTTCAAGTGTTAACGCTTTTTCAAATACATCGGCCTGAATCAGGTCAGAGAACTGTTGAAGTTGTTCAAGTGTCAGCTCAGACAAATCTTTCGACTCTGCAACACCCAGTGCTACAGCTTTGCCGACAATTTCGTGCGCATCACGGAATGCAACGCCATTTTTCACCAAGTAATCTGCCAGATCAGTCGCAGTAGAGAAACCACGTAGCGCTGCTTCGCGCATTTCAGCAATGTTTGGAACCAGTGCAGGAATCATGTCGGCAAATGCCATCAATGAACCACGTACCGTATCGATCGCATCAAACAAGGGTTCTTTGTCTTCCTGATTGTCTTTGTTGTACGCCAGCGGCTGGCCTTTCATCAGGGTCAGCAGACTCATCAGGTCGCCATAGACACGGCCGGTTTTACCACGTACCAGTTCAGGTACATCCGGGTTTTTCTTCTGCGGCATGATGGAAGAACCAGTACAGAAACGATCCGGAATATTCACAAATTTGAATTGCGCAGACGTCCATAGAATCAGTTCTTCAGACATACGTGATAAATGCATCATGATTAAAGATGCAGCGGCATTAAATTCAATTGCGAAATCACGATCCGATACTGCATCTAAAGAGTTTTCAGCAACTGCTTCAAAACCTAACAGTTCAGCGGTATAGGCGCGTTCAATCGGGTAAGTCGTTCCCGCAAGTGCAGCAGAACCGAGTGGCATACGGTTGACACGCTTACGGCAATCAATCAGACGCTCTGAATCACGTACCAACATTTCAAACCAAGCCATTAGATGATGACCAAAAGTCACTGGCTGAGCGGTTTGCAAGTGGGTGAAGCCTGGCATGATGGTGTCGGTGTTTTTAGCCGCTAAGCTTAAAATACCTTTTTGTAATTTTTTCAGTAATTCCAGGATGCTATCGATTTCATCGCGTACATAAAGACGGATATCTGTAGCCACCTGGTCATTACGGCTACGGCCAGTGTGTAATTTCTTGCCTGTGATGCCAATACGCTGAGTCAGGCGCGACTCAATGTTCATGTGCACATCTTCTAGGTCAATGCGCCATTCGAACTTACCTGCTTCAATATCGGCTTGAATGGCAGTCAGACCTTCGATGATGTCATCGCGTTCCTGTGCCGTCAGTACGCCTACTTTGGCCAGCATGGTTGCATGGGCAATCGAGCCTGCAATATCCTGTTTATAAAAACGTTGGTCAAATTGAACAGATGCTGTAAATTCAGCAACAAAAGCATCAGTCGCTTCAGAGAAACGACCACCCCACATACCCGAAGTCTGGGCTTGTGATGGATTAGAGGAATTAGAAGATGTGGTCATGTCGGCTCAATCAGATTAAAAGCAGTAGAACGAAAAAGAGTATAACAAATTCAAAGCCCATTGCCGAAGTCACATCTGCTCAATCTTTCGCATCGATAAACGGGCAAACACAAAGTTCCTATTTTTTTAGCCAGATTGGCAATCTTCGCTATTTGCTGGAACTGTTTGTCGGCGGCAATATTCTGGCCATGATTCTAGCGCTCGCAGAAGCACAGTCGTGGCAAGCTTTAAATGCGATGCATCTGCTGCAATATATGCTGTATATCAACTGGGTACTGTTATGTTTTGCAGCACTGGTGGAATTATTCCATCAGGCCTTTCAGCATATGGGGATTAAGCTGGCGCTCATTTCCGGTTTTTTGCTACTACAGGCCATTGTGGTGCTGACCACCATCAGTCTGAATGTTGTGATACATTTTGGAATGAATTTTAATTTTCAGGGCTTAAACCTGGCAATTGCCCTGGATCAGGTTGGGTTACATCTCAGTTTGGGTGTTTTGCTCGGTATGTTTTGTTTTCGCTACCTGTATTTGCGTGAACAATGGGAACAGCAGCAGCATAGTGAACTGAATGCCCGGATTCAGGCCATGCAAGCGCGGATTCAACCGCATTTTCTGTTCAATAGTATGAACAGTGTGATTAGCCTGATCAGCATCGATCCGGATAAAGCCGAACAGATGCTGCTGAATCTGTCCCGCTTATTTCGTGCCAGTTTTCAGGAGTTGAAACTGGTCAGTCTGCAAGAGGAAATTGATCTGTGCCAGCGCTATCTGGAGATTGAGCAGATCCGTTTGGGTGAACGCCTGCAAATCGAATGGAAGTTAGAAAACAAAGACTTATACTCACAAGTACAAATCCCATTATTAACTTTACAACCCTTGTTAGAAAATAGTATTTTCCATGGAGTTGAAAAAATTCTCACAAAGAGTACGATAAGCATATTGGTTGAAATATTGCAAAATCAAATTAATATCATTATTACTAACCCTTATACGCAGGATAATAAAACTTTAAAAAAGGGGCATGGTATTGCAATAGAAAATGTCAGACAGCGTCTGCAAGCTTATTACGGACCCAGTATGACCTTTCAAACCTTTGCCGGCGAAGGGATGTTTACGACGGTAGTGCGATATCAATATAAATAAAAATAAATCAAAGAAATCGCAGTTAGCTTTATCATGTATTTGATCATGTTAACTGGGTAAGGAGGAGCAATGGACATCCTGATTTGTGATGATGAGCCTTTGGCTGTCGAGCGATTATCACGTTTAGTCTCTCAGCTGGGGCATGATGTGGTGGCGACTGCAAGTCATGGTCGTCAAGCGATTGATCTGGCTCACCAATACGAACCCGATGTCATACTATTAGATATTCAAATGCCTGAAATGAATGGCCTTGCTTGTGCGCAGTATTTGCGTCAGCTGGACCCGATGCCGGCAATTATCTTTTGTACGGCCTATGACCAACATGCGCTGGATGCATTTAAATCAAATGCCGAAGGCTACTTGCTTAAACCCGTGATGCAACAGGAATTGGCACAGGTTTTGGAGCACTTAACTAAACTTACCCAAGCTCAGATGAGCCAACTAAAACAAAAAGAAAATATGGACGAAATCAATATCAGCCGCCAGCAGATTGCGGCAAAGACCTATCGTGGTGTCGAATTGGTGCCAGTTGAAAATATCTATTATTTTCTGGCGGATCAGAAATATGTCACTGTACGTCATAAAAACGGCAGTGTATTGATTGATGAAACCTTAAAGGAGTTAGAGCAGGAGTTTGGGAACCAGTTTATCCGGATTCATCGTAATGCCTTGATCTCGGTGCATTATCTGGATGGTCTGGAAGTGGTCAGTTCAGGTCAGTATCAGGTGCGTTGTCGTGAGCTGGACGACCGTTTAGCGGTCAGTCGGCGACATTTGCCATTTTTAAGGGATCGGATTCAAAAGCTATAGCAGGAATCAATGAGAGCATTCAGTTGAAACTTGTATAAATTCACTTGCATTTTAAAGTGAGCAGGTTAAGTTTAGACTATTGTTCTCATTTACTGTTATTGAAATTTATGAAGACCCTAAAAATTGCAACTCGACAAAGTCCACTTGCGCTTTGGCAAGCGGAACATATCCGTGCGCGCCTACAAGATTTGCACGCTGGTTTGCAGGTCGAGTTAGTCACTTTTGTTACACAGGGCGATAAAATCCTAGATACGCCGCTGGCCAAAATTGGTGGTAAAGGTCTATTTGTAAAAGAATTAGAAGCTGCTTTACTCGATGGTCGTGCCGATCTGGCCGTACATTCCATGAAGGATGTACCGATGGCATTGCCGGAAGGGCTGAGCCTTGCGGTGATCTGTGAGCGTGAAGATCCACTGGATGCCTTTGTCTCGAATACCTATGCCAGCTTTGATGAATTGCCACAGGGCGCCAAAGTGGGCACTTCCAGTTTGCGCCGTAAAACCCAGATTTTAAAACAGCGTCCTGATCTCGAAATCATTGATTTGCGCGGGAATGTCGGTACACGTTTGTCCAAGCTGGATGCCGGTCAGTATGATGCGATTATTCTGGCCAGTGCCGGTTTGAAACGTTTAGGTCTGGCAGAACGTATTCGTCATACTCTGACTCCTGAAATCAGTCTACCGGCCGTAGGTCAAGGTGCACTGGGGCTGGAATGCCGTACCCATGATCAGGCGGTACTGGACTTGATTCAGCCATTATTACATGCAGAAACGGATGCCTGCGTGCGTGCTGAGCGTGCCTTTAATGCCTATCTGGAAGGCGGATGTCAGGTGCCGATTGCCGGCTATGCCACGCTCCAGAATGATGTGATTTCAATCGAAGGTCGCGTTGGCAGTGTTGATGGAACGGTTTTGCTGCGTGCACAGCACACTGGAAAAATTGCAGAAGCTGAACAGTTAGGGGTGGAATTGGCCAAAAATTTACTCGATCAAGGTGCAGGCGAGTTGCTGAAAGCACTTTATTCAAACTGATGTTACTGATTAATACCCGTCCGAGTGAGCGTGCTGCGAGTTTGACTCAGCAGTTACAGGCAGCGCAGATTTCTGTACTAGAATTGCCTTTGCTGGAATTGCATGCACAGCCTTATTCCGACGAGCTGTTACGCTTGTATCGCCAGCTGGATCAGGCCAAAATCATTGTGGTGGTCAGTCCGACTGCCGCCCAGATTGGCATGCAATATTTACAGCAAGCGGAAATTATCTTATCGCGCTTGGCAGATGTGCAATGGGTGGCGGTGGGTAAAGCCACTGAGCAGGCGCTGGCTGGTTATGGTATTCAAAGTCATGTGCCTGAACTTGAAACTTCGGAAGGCATGTTGCAATTACCCGTGTTAAGGCAACTGCCTGCTGGCTCAGCTGTGGCCTTCTGGCGCGGAGAAGGCGGCCGTCAATTTATGATGGATCATCTGCGCGCAAATAATATCAAAATTTTGAATTTTATTTTATATCGGCGGCAATGCCCCGCAAGCACAGCAATGATTTTGGCAGAAAACCTGGCATTGCTTGAAGCGCAGCAGCGCTTTGCCGTGCTAATCAGCAGTGAAGCAAGCTGGTTAAACTGGCTGACATTAATGCAGGATAATTCGGATTTAATGCATCAGGCCCGTTATTTGGTTTTGGGGCCGCGTTTGGCCACTCTTCTTGGGGAATATCAACAGCAGCATCAGGCAGGGTTTGAATTTGTGCAAATTGATGATTTAGAGGCGAATACGATCTTGCAAAAAATGAGGCTGATACTAGGGAACGCATGAAGAAACTATTTATTGTATTTTTCATTTTGAGTGTGGTGTGGCTCATCAAACTCAGCTATGACCTTTATGTTCTCAATGCAGCGCAGACTGAACTTCATCAAGGTGTTAAACAGTTGCACCAGCAAAATGCCAATCTCAATGATCAGTTTGTGGCATTAAAACGCCAGTTTACCGCCCAGCAGCAAAATGCAGGCGCTCCCTCAGCTCAGGCAGCAGCTGCAGTGCTAACTGCTGACACGCAGAATGATATTGCTCTCGTACAACAGCAGCTGGATCTGATTGAATTTGCACTACAACAGCAACAATATGCCACCGCCATTGAAAAACTAAACCACCTGCAGAATGAGTTGGATGAGTATGTCTTGGCGCCCGCCTTGGTCAGTAGTCTGCAGCAAGTGATTGCGAAAGATCAGGACATGCTGAAAAAATTCGTCAATAGTCGCTTGGTGCAGCAAAATAAATTAAAAGAAGTATTGATGCAGATGGATGCTGAAATTGAAAAAGAAATTCAGGCTCCGCATCTTCAAAGTTTGGAAACTCAACGCTCTTTCTGGCAGCGCTGGATTCAGATCGAAGCTGCAGAGCAGCCGAGTACCGTATTAATGCAACGGCATCTGGTATTGAAAGAAGCTCAGTTGCGCTTGCTCATTGCACAAAATACGTTGCAGCAAGATCAATCTGTCGCCTTTCAGCAAGCGTTGAATGCGGTGATTGATGTCTTGGAGCAATTACCGGATGCACGTAGTCAGTACTGGATTCAGCAGTTGCATCAAATCAAGGCCACACCGGTCACTCCAACGCCTTTATTAAATACACGCACCTTAGTTGGCTAATTGCTTATGAAACAGATTTTGCTGGCCTATTTATTTATCTGCCTACTGGGTATAGCGGGGCTGAGCATCCTGAGTTATGGGCATGGGGCCGGCTATGTCTATTTATATTGGCGTGAGTGGCAGTTACAAACCACATTGTGGTTTTTGGCGGCCTCACTGGTCACGTTCAGTTTTCTGATTCATTGCCTCTGGTACGCGATCAAACAGTATCGCAGCCGTGAACAGCGTAAAAATGAAACCGTATTTAGTTTTGCCCATTTACATCCTTATGAACAACTGGCTGTGATCTGGTTATTAAATGCGGCTCAGGATCAACGGGATTTTATTCAGCAGTCTTTTAGCAAGTCGGGCTTACTCAAACATATTATTGATGCACGATTATCTTGGGGGCAACAGCAATATACAGATGCCTTGACTGCTTTAAATCAGTCTAACCCGATGGCATTTGAGTTGGCAGAATTGCAGCGAATTGAAATTTATTTATCGCAACAGCACGGTGAGCAAGCACTGACTCATTTAGAATTTTTAAATCAGCATGAATTATCACCATGGTTAATACAGGTGAAACCAGCCTATGAACAGCGACTCACCACATTATGGGGTGTATTTGCCCTACAGTTTCCCTGGTTATATTTACGCTCGACTAAATATGGACATTTAGAACAAGAAGTAAAAAAAATATGGCTTGAACAATTATTATTAGCCTATGATCAGGCCACACAAGATGATTTAATTTATTTACAACAGCGTTATTTAGATTTAAAAAAGCAAGTATTTGATCGTGACTATACAGTCAAGTTATTATGGTTGAAATTATTATTCAGAATACCTGAAATGAGTGCCGAACATGAAACAATGGCAATTCATTTATTAGAGCAACAATTTAATCAGGACGTATTTTATTTGTGGTTTCAACAGCAATTGTTACGGCAGAACCCGGATTATGATCATATTGCACAGCAGATTTCGCATTGGGAAACCAAGTATCCGGCATTACCGATTTTGAGTTTTGCAAAATGGCATGTGTTACAGGCCACCGGTTATACAGAGGAAGCCCAGCATTTGCTTGACTTATATCCTGATGATATTCGTATGAGTTATTTGAGAATTAAAGCGGCCTTACAAGACCGTGAAGACTTGCTCCAGCAGTTAAATGCAGTATTTGAATCCAATGTAAACTTTATCGAAATTAAAATTTGAGAATCATCATGTCAGAATTACAACAATATCCAGTGGTTTATGCACAGAGCGTGGCATGGGGAGATATGGATGCATTGGGCCATGTGAATAATGCCATGTATTATCGTTATATAGAAAATGCACGTCTGGCTTATCTGGATGCATTGGATTTACTGAATGAATCGGTCTCTACGGTGGTCTCTTCAAATCAGTGCCGTTATTTAAAACCGGTGGTTTTTCCAGATCATTTAAAAATTGCAGCACGTATTGAAGAGATCCGAAATAGTGCATTCCGCATGCATTATTTATTATGGAGTGAAAAACAGCAAAGTATAGTGGCAACTTCGGAAGCGGTTATTGTTTGTATTGATCAAAAAACCCTGCAGAAAACTCAAATTCCAGAATATATCCGAAAGAAAATCGAAGCACTTGAATTAACAGCCGGACATGAAATCTAAAAAATGAATTGATTATTTAATTTTGTCATTATTTCTAAACTTTATTGTTATTGATTTAAATATTTATATTGAATGTTTTATTTAATATAAATATGATGGGGTATTATTTAACAAAACAAATAATATTATTTAATCGGAGAGCATTATGCCAGATATTACTCATTTATCAGTAGAAGAGTTAAAGCGTTTACAAGCCGAAGCAGAATCACTGATTGCTTCAAAAAAAGACCAAGAGATCGAAGATGCTTATCAGCAAATCTTGGCCGTTGCTGACAAAGTAGGTATGACGGTTGAACAGTTACTTGAATTTGGCGCGTCTAAACGCAAGAAATCATCACGTAAATCAGTGGAGCCACGTTATCGTAGCAAAAGCAACCCAGATGATACCTGGACGGGTCGTGGCAAGCAGCCGCGCTGGTTGGTGGCAGAGCTGGACAAAGGTGCCAAGCTTGAAGATTTCTTGATCTAAGCCTCGATTTGATCTCGTCATTAGGCTGTCATACAGACAGTCTAAGATTGCTGAACCAAGCATGATTGCTTGGTTTTTTTATATCTATGAATTGGCGTTGGGAAAAAAGTGTGCATAATGTGTCTGTATAAGGAAAACATTATAAATGGGGATTTAGACTTGAGATATTGGTCGTGGTGGGATGAGCAATAAACCTAAAACTTTAAAATGGTTCATCCTTGCTCTTGTGGCGTTTTTTATCTTTGTGATCCTGCAAGTGCCAGCTGCCTGGTTGATTTCAAAATTTTATAAAAATAATCAGGCCTTGCACAATGTAAACGGGAATATCTGGCAGGGCAGTGCTGACTGGAAAAAAGGTAATTTGCGGGGCAGCCTGAACTGGAAAGTACGGCCATTGGACTTGCTGTTGCTGCGAGTTGGGGCAGATGTTGAATTGCATAGCGGCAATACTCAGCTTTCAGGGATCATGGGCTATGGGCTGAATAAAGCCTTGATCGTCAAAAATCTTGAGGGTCAGCTCGCGCCGGAAACCTTAAAAAAAGTGGCAGACTGGCAATGGCCAGCGACTGCTATTCAGTTTAAAGAGCTGGATTTTAAATATAAACAGGAACAAGGCTTCAGTCAGGTGACCGGGCAAATGCAATGGGCGGGTGGTGAGCTGATTTATAGCTTTGCCCAGCGTCAGGAACGTATGAATGTACCGGCCATGACCGGACAACTGGCAGATGAGAGCGGACAGCTCTTACTCGACGTTCGGGATAACCGAGAGCAACGTATGCTGAATATAAAGCTTGATCCCAGTCTGATGCTCGATATCCAGCTTACCCAGCGCTTTTTAATGAATGCACCCTCCTATGAAGGTAAAGCTGGCCTGGATACTTATGTGATTAGTACCCGCCAACCCCTAATGGGAGGCTTGAACTAATGGCCATTTCTCTTGGCGATCTAAAAAATATCGATCTGAAACAGGCCAATCGTGTTGCGCCTGTCGTGTTGCTGTTGTTGATTCTATATTTATGCTGGAAACTGGCGGCCATGTTCTGGTTGCTGATTGCACCACCTCAAGCTATGCAGCTGGATCGGGTGGAACTGGGTTCACAACAGGCGCAAATCCCCAATATCAGTGCATTTTCGCTGTTTCAGGAAAGTGGACAAACAGCGGCAGGAGCAGAAGCTGCCAATATTCTTTTGCAAGGCGTGGTGGTTGCCAGTCCAAGCTATAACTCTTCTGCGGTGCTGAAAGTCAATGATCAGGTGGATCGTTATCGCGTTGGAGAAATGCTGGGCAGTAGTGGTTTTGAGCTGGCCGAGGTCTATTGGGATCGGGTCATTCTGCGCAGAGCAACCGGTGCCACTCATGAAGTGTTATTCAAGGGGCTGGAAAATGGCTTGAATCAGCCGATCGTGCCGGCAACCCCAGCATCTAATACGATGTCTGCTCCATCTTCGATTATGAATAGCGCAGCTGAAGCACAAAATCTGCCTTCAGCGCAAAATGAAATCGGTCGGGCAATCCAGCAGATGCAGGAAAACAAGGATCAGTATTTACAGAATATGGGGGTCAGTGCGTCGGATGGAGGCTTTGAAATCACTTCCCGGACACCAGCTGCACTGCGTAATCGACTCGGTTTAAGACCGGGAGACCGGATTTTATCTTTAAACGGTCAGACGCTATCGCAGGGGCAAACCGAGGCGCAATTACTGGAACAGGCTCGACGTGAAGGTCAGGTCAAACTCGAAATAAAACGTGGTGATCAGACGATGACCATACAACAAGATTTGAAGTGATGTGTCATCACGCATAGGGTTAGGAAACACAAAAGTTTATGGCTTTATTTAATAATAATCGATCAGCATGGGCATGCTGTGTGGCCGCCCCGCTCGTAGCAATGATCAGTACGGCGGGTTATGCGCAAACCTGGAAAATCAACCTGCGGGATGCTGACCTCACCGCATTCATTAATGAAGTGGCTGACATTACCGGCAAGAACTTCGCAGTCGATCCGCGGGTGCGTGGTAATGTTACCGTTATTTCCAATAAAGCACTGAATAAAAATGAAGTCTATGACCTGTTTTTAGGTGTGCTCAATGTCAATGGTGTGGTGGCGATTCCTTCGGGCAATACCATCAAGCTGGTACCGGACAGCAATGTCAAAAGCTCGGGCATTCCCTATGATGCCAGAAGCCGTGCCAGTGGTGACCAGATCGTGACTCGGGTATTGTGGCTGGAAAATACCAATCCGAATGATCTGATTCCAGCACTGCGCCCTTTGATGCCGCAATTTGCCCATCTGGCAGCAGTGCCGGGCACCAATGCGCTGATCGTATCAGATCGGGCCAATAATATTTATCAGCTGGAAACCATCATTCGTAATCTGGATGGCACCGGTCAAAATGATATGGAAGCGGTCAGTCTACAATCGAGTCAGGCCGAGGAAATGATCGAGCTGATCGAGTCCATGACAGCCACGGGTGCAGCCAAAGATGTTCGTGGTTCGCGGGTACGTGTCATCGCAGATACCCGCACCAACCGGATTATCATTAAAGGTGATCCGACAACGCGTAAGCGGCTGCGTCAAATGATTGAAACTTTGGATGTGCCGGCGGCAGACCGTCTGGGCGGCTTGAAAGTCTTTCGTTTGAAATATGCCAGTGCCAAGAATCTGGCAGAGATCTTGCAGGGACTGGTGACAGGGCAGGCGGTGAACAGTAGTTCAAATTCCACTAGCACGTCTTCGGGTTCATCTTCCCTGAGTTCGAATAACAGTTTAAGCAATAACAACAGTAGCAACACCAGCGGAAATAATACTTCCTCCGCTATTCAGTTGAATACCGGCATGAACACCGAGCAGGGTGGAATTAGCAGCTTTAGCGCAAATGGGGTGAGTATTATTGCCGATGCCACGCAAAACTCTTTGGTGGTTAAGGCCGATCCACAATTGATGCGGGAAATCGAATCAGCAATTAATCAGCTGGATATTCGCCGTCAACAGGTACTGATTGAAGCTGCCATTATCGAAGTAGAAGGTACAGATGCCGATCAGCTTGGGGTGCAATGGGCCTTGGGAGATATCAGTAGCGGTATCGGGCTGATTAACTTTGATAATTTTGGTACCAGCCTAAAAAATGTGGCAGCCGGTTATCTCACCGGCGGTGGTGCAGGTGCTGCAAGTACCGTGGGAGCTGGGACTTCGTTGGTGCTTGGTGATTATCGTGAAGGCAGTGATGGTTCACGCCGTCTGTATGGTGCGCTGATTCAGGCCTTAAAAGAAAGCACCAAGTCCAATCTGTTGTCTACGCCATCCATTGTGACCATGGACAACGAAGAAGCCTATATTGTGGTCGGTGAAAACGTACCCTTTGTGACAGGCTCGGTTTCAACTGGCGCTGCTGGGGTGGCCAATCCCTATACCACGATTGAACGTAAAGATGTCGGGGTCACTTTAAAAGTGGTGCCGCATATTGGTGAAGATGGTACGGTGCGTCTGGAAGTGGAGCAGGAAGTATCGGCTGTTAATCGGGATCGTGGACAAGCGCAGGATCTGGTGACCAGCAAGCGTGCGATTAAAACTTCGATTCTGGCTGAAAATGGGCAAACCATTGTGCTGGGTGGTCTGATTTCGGATAACACCAGTTATGGCCGTCAGGCAGTTCCGGGTCTGGGCGCAATCCCTGGTCTTGGGCGTTTATTCCGTTCTGAAGGTAAATCTAATCAGAAACGTAATCTGCTGATCTTCATCCATCCAACGATTGTGGGGGATAAAAATGAAGTCAGTAAACTGACCCAGCAACGTTATAGCCAACTGTATAGTCTGCAACTGGCCCTGGATGCTGATGGTAATTTTGCCAAGCTGCCGGAACAGGTCAGTGATGTCTATCAACAGCGTATTCCGGTTTCGAAAACACCTTTACAAAATTCGTCTTATCAAACTGTGCCGACTGCTCCGGTGCCGACTCAGCCAGCTGCTGTGGTAGTCACGCCTGTCGCGATTGAGCCTGTGTTGCAGTCACAACCCGGACAACACGTCGAAAAGCGTAAGAATACCGTGACCACCACAACACTTAGACCGAAAAGCTAAGTGATGTAGCATGAACAAACAGCATGTTATGATAATGTCAAAGAGAAAAGAGAAGTAAATTCATGACTTGGAAAATACACGCGATTACAGGTGACTTGACAGGGCAAGAGATTAGCATTGACCGTGATATGCTGGTGGGACGTCATCAGGCCGCAGACATTGTGTTGCAGGCCGCAGAGATCTCGCGCAAACATGCTGCTTTCTTGCTCAAAGATGATGCGCTCTGGGTACAGGACTTAGGATCATCGAATGGCACTTTCGTCAATGATGTGCAGATTGCACAGGAAACGTTATTAAAACAGGATGATATCGTTCAGTTTGCCAGCCTGAAATTTTCCGTGTTGGCGCCTGTGGCTGCGGTAGAAGTTCCAGCAGAAATAGAAGCCACGGCAGAAAAAGTCGTGGCACAGGTTGAAGTGACTGAACCAACGCCAGCACAACAAATGAATGAGCAGGGTATACCGGAACTGACGCAGCGAGATGCCTCAGTCCAGCTGACCCGAGATGGCATGCCAACCCATGTCGGGATTCCAAAACCAGCGCCGATTCCTGAAGGCGTCGATCTTGCTGCAGTGAAACCAGAACCTACGCCAATGCCGGTTGAGCAGCCTGTGTCACGGGTAGAGCAGGAAAAAGAAACCCAGAAAAATGTGTCTGTTGGTTTGATTTCAGTGATTGTATTGATTATTTTGGCAATTATGGCTTGGGTAATGTTTAAATAAGCCGATGATTGGTTACAATCAAGGCATGCACAGCGCATGCCTTTTTTGTGGCTGCGAATAATATAAAAGAGGGTCGGGATGTCTATTGCACAATTAGAACAGCGTGAACTGATCTTGTTTGATCTGGATGGTACTTTGGTTGATTCGGCGCATGACCTGTATCGTGCCATGAATATGAGCCTGAATGTGTTGCAATTGCCTTTGGTCACGGAAGAGCAGGTTCGTACCTGGGTGGGCAAGGGCACCTCGATATTTTGTGAAAGTGTATTGCTACATCTGGTCGGTGAAGTTACACCCGCACAGCATCAGGAGCTGCTGAATACTTTTCTGGATATTTATAATGTTGATCCTTGTGTCGACACGGTTCCATTTCCCGGAATTCTGAAGTTTCTCGACTGGGCCAAAGCGCAGGGCAAAACCCTGATCTGCGTCACCAATAAGCCGGAGCTTCCTGCTTGTGCTATTTTAGAGACATTGGATATGGCACATTATTTTGCCGAGACCATTGGTGGCGACCGTTTTAGCGAGCGTAAACCGCATCCGCGTCAATTATTACACTGTGTCGAACAGTATGGTGTAACGAAAGAACAGGTGTTACTGATCGGGGATTCTTCCAATGATGTGGAGGCTGCACGTCGCGCCGGGATTGATTGTATTGTGGTGAGCTACGGCTATAATCACGGTGAAAATATAGCAGACTGTCATCCTCAAGAAATTGTAGATGATCTACGTGAATTGCTTGCTTAATTAGGGTGTTAGGAAAATAAAATGAATAGTGATCAGGTTTTTCGATGGCGTCGCTCAGTTCAAGTCTATTTATACACTGAGTAAACCAAATTTAAAGAGAAAAACCGCATGACCACACAAGCACAATTCCAGCAACTTGCTGCACAAGGCTATAACCTGATTCCAGTGTACCGTCAGCGTCTGGCCGATACGGATACCCCACTTTCTATTTTCGCGCGTCTTAAGCAGCATCAGCAGGCTTATCTGTTTGAATCTGTCGAAGGTGGAGAAAACTGGGCACGCTATTCGATTATTGGGCTGGGCGAATCTACGGTATTTTCCTGTAATGCCGGTGAACTGACGGTACAGCATGCGGACGGCTCGATTGAAAAGCAGCACTGTGCAGATCCTTTTCACTATATTCGTGACTTTCAGGCTCAGTTTAAAGTGCCGACCCAACAGGACTTACCTGCATTGCCAAGCTTCACTGGCGGTCTGGTGGGCTACTTTGGTTATGATGCCGTGCGTTATATTGAACCCAAACTCAAAAATGTGCCTGAAGCAGATCCGGTTGGCTTGCCTGATATCTGGATGATGTTGTCTAAAACCGTCATTGTCTTTGACAATTTAAAAGATACCTTATTTCTGATTGTGCATGCCGATGCAGCTGACCCGATTGCTTATGAAAAAGCACATGAACAATTGAATGAATTGGAAAATATTCTGGCAACACCGATTAGCCTGAAAGCTGAAAAACATAGTCCGCCACATTTTGAATCTCTAACCGGACATGACAACTTTATTGCCTCGGTTGAAAAGGTCAAAGAATATATTCGTGCTGGCGATGTGATGCAGGTGGTGCCCGGGCATCGTATGGTGTCAGATTTCGATGGTGATCCCTTACAGGTCTATCGTGCGCTACGTCATCTGAATCCTTCGCCGTATCTGTTTCTGGTACAAGGGCAAACCTTGGAAAACAATACACCGTTCCATATTGTCGGTTCATCACCAGAAATTTTATCGCGTTTGGAAAATGGCATTGCCACAGTGCGTCCTTTAGCAGGCACACGACCACGTGGCAAAACCAAGGAAGAAGATCTGGCCCTTGAGCAAGACTTGCTCTCTGATGAAAAAGAAATTGCCGAACATGTCATGCTGATTGACTTGGGGCGCAATGACGTCGGACGCATTGCAAAAATTGGTAAAGTTCAAGTGACTGATCGAATGGTGATCGAACGTTATTCGCATGTCATGCATATTGTCTCGAATGTACAGGGTGAAGTGCGTGACGATGTCGATGCCTTGGATGTTTTCAAGGCAACTTTCCCTGCCGGTACGCTTTCAGGTGCACCAAAAATTCGTGCCATGGAAATTATTGACGAAGTTGAGCCGGTAAAACGTGGAATTTTTGGTGGCGCTGTCGGTTATTTAGGCTGGCATGGTGAAATGGACATGTCGATTGCGATTCGTACCTGTGTGATCCGTGAAAATAAGGTCTATGTTCAGGCCGGAGCAGGGCTGGTTGCCGACTCAAATCCCGAATCTGAATGGAATGAAACCCAAATAAAAGCTCGCGCAGTGATCAAAGCGGTTGAATTATCATCAAATGGTTTGATTTTATGAGTTTTTGGGGTTTTTTTTGAAAAAAACACTTGCATGGTTTGTGAGTTTTGCTAAACTGCACACCGTTCCGATACGAAACGTACGAAACACTAAGAAACGCCGGCATAGCTCAGTTGGTAGAGCAACTGACTTGTAATCAGTAGGTCCACAGTTCGAATCCGTGTGCCGGCACCATCTTAGAGAGTTTCAAGGGTTGAGTAAAGAACAGCACTGATGTAAGTGTAAAATGGTGAGGTTCCCGAGCGGTCAAAGGGGGCGGACTGTAACTCCGCTACGAAAGTTTCGAAGGTTCGAATCCTTCCCTCACCACCAATTTTAATACTTCAATAAGTGGTTTGTACCAACATCGTGCGGGAGTAGCTCAGTTGGTAGAGCGGTAGCCTTCCAAGCTGCATGTCGCGAGTTCGACCCTCGTCTCCCGCTCCATTGAAGTGCTAATATTTGCTCTTATAGCTCAGTGGTAGAGCACTCCCTTGGTAAGGGAGAGGTCTCGAGTTCAAATCTCGATAAGAGCTCCAGATTACAGTTTAGCAATTTTTATTGCACAATATTCCAGAAGCAGGCTATTTAGTCTGCTTTTCAAGTATTTGGTATTTGGTTTTTTAAAACGACATGTCGGAACTGGGTTTTACTCAGAATTGTGTTCGACGTAAACGAGGAGTATTAACATGGCTAAGGCTAAGTTTGAACGTAATAAGCCACACGTTAACGTGGGCACAATTGGTCACGTCGACCATGGTAAAACAACTTTAACAGCTGCGATTGCAACTGTATGTGCGAAAAAATTCGGTGGCGAAGCGCGTGATTACGCTGCAATCGACTCTGCACCAGAAGAAAAAGCACGTGGTATTACAATTAATACTTCACACGTAGAATACGATTCTCCAACTCGTCACTACGCTCACGTAG